>NZ_CP029343.1:3998973-4306586 GCF_003143515.1 Massilia oculi
TGCCGTCGTATTTTTCCTGGTGATGGCGCGCGCCGGGCACCGCGCCCTTGAGGCGGTCGATGTGGCGCAGGATCTCGTAGCTGCGCTCCGGATGCACCATGATGAAGGTGAATTCGTCGCGCGTCAGGCGCCCCGGCTTGCACAGCACGGCGTCCGGAATGCCGATCTTGCCGACGTCGTGCAGGAGCGAGCCCCAGAACAGGTTGTCCAGTTCGCGCGCCGGCAGGCGCAGCGCGCGCCCGATTTCCATCGCAATGTGGTGCACGCGCTCGCTGTGGCCGCGGGTGTAGGGGTCCTTCGCTTCGACCGCCTCGATCAGCGCGGCCGCCATCTGCTGGTTGAACTTGCTCGTCTCGGCCAGCATGCTGTGCATGCGCGACAGGCTCGACAGGTGATTGGCCAGCACTTCGCCCAGCTTGCGGTCGCTGTTGCTGAAGTCTTCCTTGTGCGCGTGGTTGAGCAGCACCAGGATCGCCACCACCGATTTGTCCTGGAACACCGGGCAGCACAGGATCTTGAACGGCATGTCGGTGAAGATGTAGGCGCGGCGCGGGTCGGCCGCCTCGTTCATCACGATCGGCTGGCGCGAGGAGTGCGCGAAGCGGTACAGGTCGCCCCGCATCTCCACCAGCACCAGGTCGAGGTTGTGGATCGGCTTGGAGAGGTTGGTGGCCGACACGCACAGGTTGTCGCCCGGCTTGATGAAGGCGGCCACGTCGGCGTCCATGTGTTCGGCCCAGCTTTCGAGCAGGTTGCCGAAGATGTCCTCGCCGCTGGTCATGTCCTGGACCTGGCGGTCGATCGCATACACCAGGTGCAGCTCTTCGTAGCGGTCCGACAGTTCGTCGGCCATGGCGTCGAGTTCGCCCTGCATGCCGCACTCGTCGCCGATGGCGGCGGCCACGTCTTCGAGCGCCTCGGCCAGCGCGTCCCATGCGAACGGCGCGCCCTCGGCGTCGGCCGCGCTGCGCACGGCGAGGTAGCCGATCGGCTGGCCCTTGGCCTTGATCGGCAGGTACAGCAGGCTCGAATCGCCGCTGTCATGGCGCTGCATGCCGTCGCCGTCGCACGGCCAGGCGAAGCCGCCGGCGTTCAGCTGCGCCAGCCAGTCGGCCAGGCCTTCGTGGCCGGGCGCGATCCAGCACGGCGCGCCGGCGGCGTCGCACACGACCAGCGCATGCTCGCCGCCGGTGCTGCGCCGCAGCCAGCGCGCGTGGCGGGTGAACTCGATGGTCGGCAACAGCTTATGCGGCATGGGAAGGCTCCGGCGGTTGGCCCGGCGTGGACGACAGGGCGGCGAAATGGCGGGACAGGCGCGCCACCAGCTGGCGCGGACTGAGGGGTTTTTCGAGAAACTCGGTGTTGGCCAGCTCGCGCGCCCAGGCGCGTTCGTCCAGCGCCGTCATCGAGGTCATGACGAGGATCAGGAAGGGGTGGTCGGGATAGGTGGCGCGCGCCAGCGGGCACAGGGTGCGGCCGTCCATGCCGTCCATCTGGATGTCGCTGATCAGGACGTCGGGCAGCTGCTCGGCCATGCACGCCAGCGCCGCATGGCCGTCGCTGGCGGTGACCACCGCATAGCCTTCGCGTTCGAGCGCCAGGCGCAGCACGCGCAGCACATGCGGCTCGTCGTCGACCAGCAGGATGCGGCGCGCGCTCACAGCACGGCGGCGCCGGCGGGGGCCGGCACGGTCTTGAGGTGGACCGAGAACGTGCTGCCCACGTCCGGCTCGCTCTCGAGCAGCAGGCGGCCATGGTGCAGCTCGACGATCTGGGCCGCCAGGTACAGGCCCAGGCCGTGGCCGCCGCGCTTGACCGCCGCGCCGCTCTCGCTGACACGGTAGAACTTGTCGAAGATGCGGCCCTGGTCGCCTGGAGCGATGCCGATGCCGGTGTCGCGTACGCTGATCACGATTTCATTGTCCTCGTTGCGGGCGGCCAGCGTCACGCTGCCGCCCGGGCGGTTGTACTTGATGGCGTTGGTCAGCAGGTTGTTGAGCGCGATGCGGAACAGGTCCTTGTCGATGGCCACCGCCTCGAGTTCGCGCGGCAGGTCGAGCAGGACGCGCAGCTGCTTGCCCTCGGCCCGCGGCAGGGCCTGGTCATAGGCGTCGCGCAGCAGGTCGTCGAGGCGGACGCGGTTGCGTTCCGGGCTCATGCTGCCGGTTTCCAGCTTGCTGACGTTGAGCAGGTTGCCGACCAGCGCGTTCATGCGCTCGATCTCGTCCTGGATCACGTTGAGCGATTCCACCCGCAGGCCTTCGTCGTCGCTGTCGGCCAGCATCTCGGCATACATGCCGATGACGTTCAGCGGCGACTTGAGTTCGTGCGAGACGTGGGCCACGAAGTCGTTGCCGGCCTGGCGCGCCAGGTGTTCGCGGGTCACGTCGCGCACGACGACCAGGGTGCCGAACGACATCGTGCCATGGCCTCCGCTGAGCGGCTGGGCCGAGGCGTGCAGCTGGCGGCCCTCGACGTTGAGGGGGCGAAGGCGACCGCATGGGAGCGCGCGTTGTCGCGCTGGTCGCCGCCGTAGCGGCCCAGCAGGCCGCGCAGGGCCGGGTCGCAGCACCAGGCGTCGACCGGCTGGCCGACGATGCGTTCCATCGGAATGCCCAGCAGGGGTTCGATCTTGCCGGATGCGAAAGTGACGTCGCCGGCCGGGTCGAGCATCAACAGGCCGTCAGGCAGCGACTGCAGGGCGGCGTTGAGCTTCTTGCTGCCGTACTGGAGCAGCCGGTTGTCGGCCGTGGCGTTCAGCGCGCCCTGCTCGAGCCGGGCGATGCGCGCGCCGGCCTGGCCCAGGTAATCGCGCATGCTGGCGATGAGTTCGCGCATGTCGCCGCTCTCGCCATCGTCGCGCCTGGCGGGGGCGGCCAGTTCGCGCAGCTGGGTGGACAGCGCGGCCAGCGGGCGCATCTCGCGCTTGATGACCAGGTAGACCACCGGCACGACCAGGAACATCGCCAGCGCCAGCACCGCGAGGAAGGACACGTCCTGGGCCAGCACCGTGACGCCCGGCTGGTAGAAGCCGACCCGGACGAACACCGTGCCCATGCTGCGGTCGGCGAGCGGACCGTAGAACTCGCGCAGCGCGGCGGCGCCGTTGCTCGCCGGCAGGTCGCGTTCGCCGAAACCGCTCGCGGCGCTGGCCGGGAGCGGAACGGCCGGGGTCATGCTGCCGCGTCCCGCGACTTCGGCCAGCGTGCGGCCACCCGCGTCGCCGATCGTGGCATAGGCGAAATCGCCGTTGTCGTGGTAGGCCAGCAGGGCGGCCAGCAGGCCGCCGCTCGCGCCCTTGTCGGTCAGCAGCGCCATCGGCACCGTGCTGAGCGATTTCACCAGCCCGACGCCCTTGATCCGCACCTGCGCGGCCTGGCTTTCCTGCTGGCGCATGACCAGCAATGCCACGACCATGGCGATCGCCGCCAGTGCGCACGCGATCAGGATCATGCCGATGCGGTTGAGTTTCATAGAATCGTGATTTGAAAAGCGCGAATTGTCACATTGGAACAGGAGGCCACTATAGGGGCTGAGTTTCTCAATGGCAAATAGAATTGCAATCGTGCGCGATCGGATTGCCGACATCGTTGTATTCATGTCCCAGGAGCCGCCATCTTGCGCCGATTCGATGGTGATTCGGATAATGTTATCGATTTTTAATCGATGACAGGATGGAACTGGTGCAGCGCGACCTTGCCCGCGCCGGGCGGCATCGATGCACGCAGCCGCTCCATGTCGGCCTGCAACCGCACGCGCATCGCGCCCAGCATCTGGCGCACGAAGGGCGACGGCGGCCGGCCTGCGGGCCACATCGTCAGGGCCGTGAATGCGAGCCGCTCCGAGAACGGGCGGAACACCAGGCCCGCATCGAGGTAGTCGACCGCCGTGACCGGGTTGACCAGCGCGACGCCGATGCGGTTGCGCACCAGTTCGCACAGGCTGAAGGTGTACGAGGTTTCGACCGCGGTCTGCAGCTGCACGCCGTGGGCGTGCAGAATCGCATCCAGGCGCAGGCTGACCGCGTCGTCCGGCTGCAGCGCCACGAAGGGATGGCGCGCCAGCTGTTTCGGCGTAACCACGCTGCTGCGCGCCAGCGCGTGCCCGGCGGGCAGGGCGACCACGCCGAAGTAGTGCGCGAACAGCGCGTGCTCGACGCCGCTGGTGGAGATGTCCTGGGCCGCGATGCCCAGCTCCACCTCGTCGCGCAGCACCTGGCTGCGCACGTCCTGCGAACCCATCACCTGCAGCGACACCATGCTGCGCGCGCCTGTGCCCGCACCTGCGGCCGCCAGGTCGGCCAGTACGCGCGGCACGAAACCGGCGCCCAGGCCGGGGAAGGCGGCAATCCGCACGCGGCCGGCGCCGAACTGCTTCAGGCTGCGGATGCGCTGCTCGATCACGTCCATGCCGACGAAGTGGCGCTGGACCTCGGCCAGCAGGGCCTGCGCCTGCTGGGTGGGCCGCAGCTTGCCGCCGGGACGCTGGAACAGTTCCAGGCCGGCGCGCTCTTCCAGCCGGCGCAGCGCCATGCTGACGGCCGGCTGTGACAGCCCCAGCACCTTCGCGGCGCGGGTGGCGGAGCCCGAGGTCATCACGGTGCGGAAGATCTCGATGTCGCGGCTGAGCATGGCGATTGTGCGGTGGTGAAGGTGGTCCCGATTCTAACCCGGCGCCATCCCTGCCGGCCCGGGGTATCAATGCCGCTTATGGGGTGATCAGCCCGCGGGCAGGCGCACTGCGCTGGCCTGCCTATACTTTCCTGCACATCCATTTTCGCGGGAGCTTCCATGAAACCGATCGCCTATCGCCGCCGCAAGCTGCTGCGCACCGCCGCAGGCTTGAGCATCGGGAGCGCGGCGCTGCCCTGGCCGGCGGCCGCCGCGCCCGGCGATGCCGGCCTGGGCGCCAGCTATGACGTGGCCGGCGACATCGTCAACCTGGAGAACGCCTATTACGGCATCATGGCGCGCCCGGTGCTGGAAGACTACAAGCGCAATCTCGACTACCTGAACCGCCACAACACGCACTACCTGCGCACGCGCTTCGACCGCGAAGACATGACGGCGATCCGCGCGCAGCTGGCGGCGTATGCCGGCGTCGCGCCCGGCGAGATCGCGATCACGCGCAGCGCGGTGGAGTCGCTGCAGAACCTGATCCTGAACTACCGGCTGCTCAAGGAGGGCGAGGCGGTCATGATCTGCAACCTGGACTACGGCACGGTGATGGACGCCATGCGCGAGCTGGCCCAACGCCGCGGCGCGGGGTTGGTCTCGGTGACGATTCCCGAGCCGGCCACGCGCCAGAACGTGATCGACGCCTATGCCGAGGCGTTGCGGCGCCATCCGCGCACGCGGCTGCTGCTGCTCACCCACATCAACCATCGCACCGGCCTGGTGCTGCCGGTGGCCGAGATCGCGCGCATCGCCCGTGAACGCGGCGTCGACGTCGTGGTGGACATCGCGCAATCGTTCGGCCAGCTCGATTTCCGCATCCCTGAACTGGGCGCGGACTTCGTCGGGGCCAACCTGCACAAGTGGATCGGGGCGCCGCTCGGGCTGGGGTTCCTCTACGTGCGCGAGGGCCGCCTGCAGGACATCGACATCGATTGCGGCAATACCGAGCATCCGCCGACCGATATCCGCGCGCGCGTGAACGCCGGCACCCTCAACGTGGCGGCGGTGATGACGATTCCCGGCGCGCTGGCCTTCCATGCGCGCATTCCGCTGGCGGCACGCGCGGCGCACCTGCGCGGACTGCGCGACTACTGGGTGACACGGGTGCGCGCGCTGCCGGGCGTGCAGGTGCTGACGCCGGACGACGCGGGGATGACGGGCGCGGTGACGTCGTTCCGCCTCAAAGGAAAGACGTCGTTCGAGGACAACGTGGCGCTGGCGCGCACGCTGCTTGATCGTCATGGCGTCTTCACGGTGGCGCGCGAAGGCCCGGCCGGCGGCAGCTGCATCCGCGTCACGCCGTCGTACTTCACGACCACGGCGCAGCTGGACCGCCTGGTGGCGGCGATCCGCGCGTTGTCGGCTCAGGCTTGAGTGTCCTCGGTAGCGGCTTCCTGCAGTCCGCGCACCAGGCTCGAGACGCTCGGGTTGTCGACGAAGACGCAGCGCTTGCCGTGGCGCTTGCAATGGTCTTTCACGCGCCAGTAGGCGCTGTGGCTGATGCAACCGGTCTGGCAGATCACGAGGTCGGCCGCGGCCAGGCTGGCGTCGAGCTGGCTGCTGCTGTCCTCCAGGCCGCCGTCGTGGTGGGCGAACTGGGCGCCGACCCGCTCGATCATGTTGCGGTAGATCGGCACGCTGCTGCTGCGGCCTCCGACGCACAGGACGCTGCGGTTTTCCAGGCGCACCGGCATCGCGACCGTCGCCACGTGGATCGGGGCGGGCGCGGTTTCGGCTTCCGGCGCCGGCGCGGGCGCGCGCGCCGCCTTCAGCTCGGCCAGCTGCGCGCGCAGCGCCTGCTCGCGCGTCTCCATCTGCGCCAGGCGCTCGGCCAGGCGTTCGCGCGTGTCGAGGTCGGGAATGCTGGCCTGCAGCCGCGCCAGTTCGGCGCGCAAGGCCTGGACGTCGCCATCGCGCGCGATGGTCGCGGCCCGCGCCGCGCGCAGCTGGTTCTCGAGGCGTTCGCTCTCGAGCGCCTTTTCCTGTCCCAGCGCATTGCAGCGCTCCTGCAGGCGCGCCACTTCGCGTTCGAGGCGCGTGTTGTCGGCGACGACCGCATTGAACTTGTTGATGTCGGCGCGCGCGCAGGCGCCGGCCTGGTGCTGCACCATATGGATGTCGCGGCACATCTTTTCTTCGAGCGCGGTGGTGCAGCGCGGATGCGACAGCCCGGCCCAGAACGCCCCGGCGACGTCGCCGGCGGCCACCGCGGCATCCCACATGGCCTCGACCTGTCCGGTGGTCTTGGCGGCGCGGAAGCGCTGGACATGCTGCGCATACCGGCGCTCGAGTTCCTTCTGCACCGCATCGGCGACCGGCGTGCGCAATGCGCACTCGCTGACGGTGCCGACATGGATGTCGTAATCGTCGTGCAGCACCTTCCCGCCCGTCACCTTCTCCACCAGCCTGCGCAAGCCGCCCAGCGGCAACCCGACCCCGACCAGCGGGCAATGGCAGGCATGGGACAGCTCCCACACGCGCCGCCGGCGCGATCCCTGCAGGCCGTCGGCAGGGCAGGGGACATTCGAAGCGTGTTTGTCGCACATATCGTTCCTCTCGACGCAAGCTGTGGCGTTAAATGATAATGATTCTCATTCATTATTCTATCTCACCCACGGCGCCGCGCAAGCGAAATCTTCACGCGCGCGCCGCCGCCCGGCACGGGAGCAGAGGGTGATCGCGCGCGGATGCGCGCACCCCGTCTGCTACACTCGCCCAATCTTTCCTTCAGTAGACCGAGCTTCGTTGATCCAGATTCTTTCCAAGGCTGACCTGCCGCCAGTGCTGGCCGGCCCCATCCTGCGCCGCCTCGAACCGGGTCGCCTGGTGCTGTGGCTCGTCGGCAGCGAGGCGCTCGACCTGACCCTGGAGCTGGCGCCGCGGGACGGTCCGGCGCGCCGCCTGCGGCTCGACGTGCAGCCCGGCCGCGCGGCTTGCCGCGCCGTCCGCGTCGGCCGCCATGCCTACGTGCACCTGATCGACGTCGCCCTCGATGAACCGCTGCCGCAGGACACCTTGATCGAGTACGACCTGCTGCTGGACGGCCGGCAGGGCATCGCGCACTGGGCGCCGCACCTGCTGCACGCAGGGGCGAGCCGGCCCAGCTTCGTGCTGCGCAGCCGCATGGACGACATCCTCTACGGCTCCTGCCGCAAGCCGCACCACCCCTCGCGCGACGGCCTGGCCTGCGCCGACGCGCTGCTGGCCGATTCCATCCGGCAGGCCGAGGCACGGCCCGCCATGCTCATGCTGTGCGGCGACCAGGTGTATGCCGACGACGTGGCCGGCCCGATGCTGGCGGCGATCCACGCGCTCATCGAACGCCTGGGCCTGTACGGCGAATGGCTGGAAGGCGCCGTGGTGGAAGACAGCGAGGCGCTGTATGCTCACCCGGCAGGCTATTACCGGCGCGAAGACCTGCTGCCCGCATTCAAGTCGAACGACGACCTGCGCGACCGCTTCTTCGGCGGCTCGGAAAAGCCGATCTTCACCACCGCCAACGCCCATAACCACCTGGTGACCCTGGCCGAGGTGATGGCGATGTATTTGTTGGCGTGGTCGCCGGCGCCATGGCGCATCGTCGGCGAGCCGGCGATGCCGCCCCTGAAACCGAAGCACGTCGAGCGCTGGCAGCGCGAAGGCGCGGCGCTGCAGGGCTTCTGCGCCGACCTGCCGCGCGCCGCGCGCCTGCTGGCGCACGTGCAGACCCTGATGATCTTCGACGACCACGACATCACCGACGACTGGAACCTGTCGGCGAAGTGGGAGACCACGGCCTACGAGCATCCGTTCTCGCGCCGCATCATCGGCAATGCGCTGGTGGCCTATATGCTGTGCCAGGGCTGGGGCAACCGTCCCGACGTGTTCAGCGAGGCGCTCGACGCGATGGCGGACCTGAGCGCCACGCCGGACGCCGGGGGACGGCTGGCGCCGGGCGCGCAGGACGCGCTCATCGACCGGCTGCTGGCGTTTCGCCAGTGGGACTACATGCTGCGCACCCAGCCGGCCATCATCGTGCTCGATACGCGCACGCGGCGCTGGCGCAACCGGCGCACCCCCGGCCATCCGTCGGGCCTGATGGACTGGGAGTCGCTGACCGAGCTGCAGCATGAACTGCTCGACGAGACGGCGGCCGTGATCGTCTCGGCGGCGCCGATGTTCGGCGTCAAGCTGATCGAGGTGGTGCAGCGGATCGCCACCTTCGCCGGCCTGGCCCTCACGGTCGACGCCGAGAACTGGATGGCGCACCGCGGCGCGGCCAGCAGCATGCTCAATATCTTCCGCCACTCGCGCACGCCGGGCAACTACGTGATCCTGTCGGGCGACGTGCATTATTCCTTCGTCTACGACGTCGAGGTGCGCCAGTCGGGCCGGCCGCAGCATGTGTGGCAGATCACCAGCAGCGGCATCAAGAACGAATTCCCGCGCCGCCTGCTCGACTGGCTCGACCGCCTGAACCGCTGGCTGTATTCGCCGCGCTCGCCGCTGAACTGGTTCACCAAGCGGCGCGACCTGGCCCTCAGCCCGCGCCTGCCCGACCAGCGCACCAGCGGCGAGCGCCTGTGGAACGGCGCCGGCATCGGCCAGGTATGGCTCGACGCCCACGGCCGCCCGCGTCGCATCGTGCAGCACAATGCCGATGGCCGGCCGTCCACCGAGTTCCTGCTGCCGGCGGACACCGATGCCGCCACCCCGGCGGCCGAGGAATCGCATCGGGCCGCATAGGCCGCGCGGCCTAGTTCTTCAGGAGCGCGAGCGGCTGGCCGCGCGCCCAGCGGTTGGACGACAGCGAAAAGCTCAGCGCCCGCACCTGGTGATACCAGCCGGCCGGCACGTACAGCATGTCGCCGGGCTCCACGACGATCTCGACCAGCGCCGCCTGGCGCGCCAGCGGGAAGGCGTCGTAATCGGGCGCTTCCGGGTCGACCGGGGAGCCGAACAGCAGCGGATTGGCCTCGCGCGCATACAGGAAGGCGTCATGGTGCGGCGGCGCCAGGAAAATCCGCTTGGTGCCCCACAGCTGGGCGAAGATATTGTCGTCGTAGTCGCAATGCAGCGGCGTCACCGTGCGCGCCGGTCCGATCCAGAAGCGGGGCGGCCCCATCTTGTCGAACCAGGCCGGCCAGTGGCACAGGCGGTTCAGTTCGCGCAGGGACAGGTTGCCCACATAGGGCGGCAGGCCGGATGCGGCGTCGGGCGGCGTCAGGTCGAGGTAGTCGCGCAGCAGCATGTCCTGCATCGCGCGATCCGGCGCGAAGGCCGTATTGACGTAGTCGCCGATACGCGCGCGTACCGGCAGGTGGCCGTATCGTTCGCGCAGGTCGTGCGGGGTAAGAGCGGCCAGCGGCCAGCGCTTGACGATACCGCTGACCAGGAAGGGCATGCCGGCCGCCGCCCGCGCACGGAAGCCGGCCGCATCCAGCCGGGCGAGGCGCGGCACCGCGGTGAACGGGGGAAGCTGGCGCGCGGCCTGGCGGATGGCGTCGCGCATGGCGGCGATCGACGCGACGCCGCGCACCTGCGCCGCTTTCTCCGCTTCGGCCTGTTTCTTCGCGGCCGCATCCACCGCCGCCGGCAGGGCGGGGCGCGGCGGCAGGCGCTTGCCTGTGATGTTTTCTACTGCCATGGGATCTCGTACTGGACGCCCGGGTCGGGCGAAACCACGTATGGTACTCGCCAACATGCCTTTCATCCCTTCATCCATTGAGAAACAGCAGCTTTTACTGCGGATGGAACGGCTCTGTTAGTCAGCGCACGGTCTCTGAATGCCTGTCCATTGTATTTTTTGTATCGCGACGCAGTTGGTTCGATACTGCGCTCGTGGCGAAGCCCTGGATGGGCGTCGTCCCGAGATAGGGACGGGCAGCCTGGGAAATCGATGAAATCGTTGCGTTGGCTTGAGGTCGTTGAGAAAAGAAACTGATCTTGGGCATGAAGCCGCGCTGCCATTGATGTACCGCAGGCAGCTTTCGTTCCCGCGTCATGTATCGGACTGATTCAAGGAAGAATGTGGTGATAGTCGAATATCGGTCTACTCCGCGTTGGTCACACATTTTATGAGGGATACACCATGGATAATCAAAAGTCTACCGAGGGTAAAGGCATCGACGCCAACAAGGCCGGTTCGAGCATTGGCAAGAGCCAGGATTCCAGCCTGAACAAGGGCACCACCGCTTCGTCGGGCAGCCAGCAGAGCGCATCGTCGAACCTGAGCAGCACCAGCCCGTCGCCATCGTCGTCGAGCCTGCAAAGCGCTTCGTCGAGCGGCAATATGGGCAGCACCGGCTCGTCGTCCGGCTCGTCGATCGGTTCGCAGTCGTCCTCGTCGTCGAACCTGAACTCGGCCGCAGGCAACAGCGGTTCGCTGGGCAATAACGGCCTGGGCGCATCGTCGTCGAGCCAGTCGGCATCGTCGACCCCGTCGTCGGCTGCGTCGTCGGACTCGTCCAACGGCGATCAATCGACCGTCGGCGGCATCAAGGCCGCGATCTCGTCGATCTCGCCAGACAAAGTGCACGCAGGCATCGACAAGGCAGCGCAAGCCGCCCAGCCGATGGTGGACAACCTGGCTTCGCGCGCGCACGCCGGCGTCGACAAGGTCTCCGGCATGCTGAGCTCGGCTCAAGAAAAACTGGGCGGCGGTTCGGCCCAGCTGAGCGAAAAGTGCTCGGACCTGTCGGCCCAGGGCAAGGAATACGTCAAGAACAATCCGGGCAGCGCACTGCTGGCCGCGGTGGGCGTGGGCTTCATCCTGGCCAAGCTGCTGGGTGGTTCGAGCGACCGTCACGAATATCGTAACTACCGCGATTACCGCGACTGATACGGTCCCGGTCTGGCGCGCCGCGAGGCGCGCCTGCCGATAGCCCGGCCGGCATTCGCTGGCCGGGCTTTTTTCGTCCCGGCTTCTTTCACCCGCGATTTAACGCTTTCTTAACGCCTGACTAACATCTCGATGACGGCATGCAACCTAGCATGCATAGCATGACCATCGAGAAACTTCACCTGCCCGAAAGTATCAGTGGCGTATCGACGACGTCACCGCTTCCTGCCACCGGATCGGCGCGCCTCACCGGCTGGGCCGGCCCTTTCGCCCCGCTGGTTGATCTCCTGCTCATCGGCCTGCTCATTCTTTCCGGATTCCGCCTCGCACTGATTGCCTGGCAATGGCCGCGCGTGGCGGCGACCGGCATCGTGCCCGAGATCCTGCTGCAGGGCGTGCGCGCCGACCTGATCCTGCTCGGCTACTTCATCGCGGTTCCGTTGCTGCTGGCGCCCCTGCTGGCGCATGCCCGCAGCGCCGGCTTGTGGCGCAGGGCCAGCGTGGCCTGGACCGGGCTCGCGCTCATCTTTATCGTGTTCATGGAAGTGGCCTCGCCACAATTTATCATGCAATACGATGCGCGGCCGAACCGCCTGTTCATCGAATACCTGGCTTATCCGCAAGAAGTGTTTTCGACACTGTGGCATGGCTTTCGCACCGCTTTGCTGCTGGGCTTTGCGCTGACCATCGTGCTCGGCATCGCCCTGGTGCGCCTGCTGAAGAGAACCGCGGCCGGCATGACGCTGTGGCCGAGCCGCAAGCTGCTGCTGGTCTGGCCCATCCTGTGCCTGCTGGTTCTGGTGCAGATCCGCTCCACCACCGGCCATCGTCCGGCGAACCCGGCCATGTTCGCGCTGACCGGCGATGCAATGGTCAACTCCCTCGTCATCAACTCGGCCTGGTCGGTGCTCGATGCCATCCGCTCGATGGGCAACGAGGCGAAGTCCTCGGAAATCTATGGCGACTTCCCGCGCGAGCGGGTGTTTGCCGAGGTCAAGGCGGCGCCGTGGCTGCGCGACCACCGTTTCCCGAATCCCGAGCTGCCGACCATGCATTACCAGCAGGCGGCGATCGCGCGCAGCAAACCGCTCAATCTCGTGATCGTGCTGCAGGAGAGCATGGGCGCCACCTTCGTCAAGTCGCTGGGCGGCCTGCCGGTGACGCCGGAACTCGAAAAACTCAAGGACGAGGGCTGGTGGTTCGAGCAGCTGTACGCCACCGGCACCCGCTCGGTGCGCGGCATCGAGGCGGTGGTGGCCGGCTATGCGCCGACACCGGCGCGCAGCACGGTGAAACTGTCCCTGTCGCAGAATAATTTTTATACACTGGCCGACGGGCTGGGCCGCCAGGGCTACCACACCGAATTCGTCTACGGCGGCGAGGCGCACTTCGACAATATGCGCAGTTTCTTTACCGGCAACGGCTTCCAGAACATCGTCGACATCGGCGACATGAAGCCGCAATTCGTCGGCAGCTGGGGCGCCTCGGACGAAGACCTGTTCGACAAGTCGCTCGAGCGCCTGAACAAGCTGCATGAAGGCGGCAAGCCGTTCTTCAGCCTGATCTTCACTTCATCGAACCACGAGCCGTTCGAATTCCCGGATGGCAAGATTGCATTGCATGACCCGGACAAGCAGACCGTCAACAACGCCGTCAAGTACGCCGACTACGCCCTTGGAAAATTCATCCGCGAAGCGAAGCGGCAAGCCTACTGGAAAGACACGGTATTCCTGATCGTGGCCGACCACGACAACCGTGTCTATGGCGATGCGCTGATGCCGATCAAGAAATTTCATATTCCCGGCCTGATCCTGGGCGCCGACATCGAAGCAAGACGCATCGGCGCCATCGCGAGCCAGGTCGACCTGGGCCCCACGCTGCTGTCGCTGCTGGGCGTGTCCAGCAACCACCCGATGATCGGGCGCGACTTCGTCAAGGATGCCACGACGCCGGGCCGCGCCCTGATCCAGTTCAACGATTACTTCGCCTACCTGGAAGGCGCCAATGCAACCGTGCTGCGTCCGGGTCAGCCGCCGCTGGCGGCGCGCTATGACGCGGCCAGTGGGCATTTCGATCCTGGCGCGGGCGCGCCAACCCGGGCCCGGGCGGACCAGGCGATGGCGCACGCGATGCTGCCCTCGCTGCTGTATCGCGAACAACGCTACCGGCCGCGCTGACGCCGTCTTACAATACCCGCATGCGCATCCTCATCGTCGAAGACAATCCCGACATCCTCGCCAACCTCTACGGTTTCCTGGAGCCCAAGGGCTACACGCTCGATTCGGCCCGCAACGGCTATGGCGGCCTGGCGCTGGCTTCCGAGAACACCTATGACGTTATCGTCCTCGACGTCATGCTGCCCGGCCTGAATGGCCTGGAGCTGTGCCAGAAGCTGCGTGCCGAACTGCTGTCGACTACGCCAGTGCTGATGCTGACCGCGCGCGACGCCCTGCACGACAAGGTGGCCGGCTTCGACAGCGGCGCCGACGACTACCTGGTCAAGCCGTTCTCGCTGGTCGAACTCGACGTGCGCCTGAAAGCCCTGGCGCGCCGTGCCGGCGGTCATCACGTGATCAGCCGCGAACTTCGCTTCGGCCCGCTGGTGTTCGATCCCGACCAGCAGGAGGCCGCGCGCGACGGCGTCAAGGTCGCCCTGACCAAGACCGGCTACGTGTTGCTGCGCTGCCTGATGGCGGCGGCCCCGCGCATCGTGCCGCGCGAGACGCTCGAGCAAGCCGTGTGGGGCGAGGACCGTCCCGAAAGCGATGCCTTGCGCACGCATATCCATGCGCTGCGGCAGGCGATCGACAAGCCGTTCGCCTTCCCCATGGTGCACACCATCGCCGGCGTGGGTTACAAGCTCGCCTTGCCAGATGCGCGAGGCTAGTTCGCTGAGCCGGCCGATCACCAGGGCCTTCATCCTGTTCGGCGTCGTGCTGTCGTTGTTCTTCGCGGTGCTGGCGGCGCTGGTGGTCGAGGGCATCGAGGTGCACCTGGTCGACGAACGCCTGGCCGAAGTCGAGAAATGGGCGCGTCCGCGCGCCGCCGCCGGGCTGCCCGCCGACCTGCCGGCCGGCCTGCGCTTCCACCGCGGCGACGACATTCCGCTGTCGCTGCGCGGCCTGCCGGCCGGCGTGTCCGAGGCCGAGATCGACGGCGTCGGCCTGCACGTGCTGGCGGGCAGCGACGAGGCGGGCCCCTACGTCGTGGTCGACCATGAAAGCGACTACGAGCAGATCGAGCTGCTGGTGTATTCGATGTTCGCCGCCTTCTTTGCCGGCTTCGTCATCCTGGCGCTGTTCCTGGGCCGCTTCGTGGGCATGCGGATCGTCACCCCGATCCGCGAACTGGCGGACGCGGTCGGCCGGGGTGCGCTGGCGCTGCCGCACACGGCGCGCGAGGACGAGCTGGGCATCCTGGCGCGCGCGCTGGACGCGCATACCAGCGAGCTGCGCGCCTTCCTCGACCGCGAGCGCTTCTTCACGGGCGATGTCAGCCACGAACTGCGCACGCCGCTGACGGTCATCATGGGCGCGGCCGAGATCCTGGTCGAGAACACCGACAACCCCGCGGTGCGGGCGCCGGCCCGGCGCATTTACCGCGCCGCCCAGGAAGCCACCGAGTGCGTCACCGTCTTGCTGCTGCTGGCGCGCACGCCCGAACTCGGCCTGTTTCCGCCGGTCTCGGTGGGCGACATCGCGCGCCTTGAGACCGAACGCTACCAGCCCATGGTGGCCGATAAACCGGTGGTCCTGCGCTGCACCGGCTCGGCTGTCATCGACGTGCGCGCGCCGGCCGAGCTGTGCGTGTCGGCGATCGCCAACCTGATCCGCAACGCCTGCCAGTACACCGAACAGGGTGAGGTGACGGTGGTGCTGGAACCCGGTCGCATCAGCGTGGAAGACACCGGCCCCGGCTTGCCGGACGCGGTGCGCCAGACGCTGGACCGGGATGCCGCCGCGATCCCGTCGAGCGGCTCGGCCGGAACCGGCCTGGGCCTGTCGCTGGTCAAGCGTATCTGCGAATACCTCGGCGCCACGCTGATCCATGAACAGCGCGCGGGCGGCGGCAGCCGCTTCACGATCGTGTTTCCAGGCGAGTTCACGCAATCCTGACGCGGGCCTGACGTTGGCATGAAGGGTCACTGCTTACTCTTCAAGTGCTGCGGTCCGTGTCGGACCGCGCTGCATGAGGGGAAAGCGTGGAGAGATTGTTCAGCAGGCGCATCCAGGCGCCGGTGCTGGTGCTGGCGGTGGCCTTGTTGCTGGCCAGCGTGGGCAACGTCAAATTCTGGTCGGTCCTGTGCAGTGCCGCGGGCGGCGCCTCGCTAGCCAGCGTGCCGCTGCTGGCGGGCTCGTTCCTGATCGTGGTCCTGTTCTTCAACGCCTGCCTGACGCTGGCCAGCTTTCGTCCCGTCGCCAAGCCGGTGCTGATCGTGCTGGTACTGGCCGCGTCGGCCACCGGCTACTTCATCGCGACCTATGGCATTGTCATCGACAAGGCCATGATCCAGAACGTGTTCGAGACCGACGCGCGCGAAGCCACGGAGCTGATCAGCTGGCAGATGGCGGGCAGGATCGGCCTCCTGGGCGTGCTGCCCGCTTGGGCGATCTGGCGCGCCCGGATCGCGTTCCCGCGCGGCGCGCAGGGGCTGCTCGAACGCGCCGGCATCGCCGGCGGCTCGCTGCTGGCGGCGCTCCTGCTGCTGGGCCTGCTTTACAAGAGCCTGGCGCCGGCGCTGCATGAACACCGCGAACTACGCTTTCTGCTCACACCGACCAACTTCATCCAGGCGACTCACAGCTACCTGCGCGCGCGCTGGGCCGCGCCCATCGTGGTCGCGCCGCTCGGGCGCGACGCCGTCAAGGGCGCCGCATGGAAGGGCGCGCAGCGCCGCACGCTGACCGTGATCGTGGTGGGCGAAACGGCGCGCGCGGCGAATTTCTCGCTCAACGGCTACCCCCGCGACACCAATCCGCTACTGGCGCGGCAAGGCGGCTTGATCAACTTCTCTCGCGTGAGCTCCTGCGGCACCGCGACCGCGGTGTCGGTGCCGTGCGTGTTCTCGGCCTTCGGCCGCGAGCACTACAGCCAGTCAAAGGCCGAGCGCCAGGAAGGCCTGCTCGACGTGCTCGCGCACGCCGGCTTCGACGTCGTCTGGCGCGATAATAATTCGGGCTGCAAGGGCGTGTGCGACCGCGTGCGCTACGAGGACCTGTCGCGGCCGAAGCCGGGTAGCCGATGCGAAGGCGACGAATGCCATGACGAAGTCCTGCTCGACGGCTTGCCCGAACTGCTGCGCCGCGGCGGCAAGGACATGGTAGTGGTGCTGCACCAGAAGGGCAGTCATGGTCCGGCCTATGCCAGCCGCTATCCGCGCGCCTTCGGCCGCTTTGGTCCGGTATGCACCAGTAACCAGTTCGAGACCTGTACGCGTGAATCGATCCGCGCCGCATACGACAACACCATCCTGTACACCGATTACTTTCTGAGCACGACCATCGACCGCCTGCGCGCGTTGGCCCAGGGCGAGGACGTCGATACGGCGATGCTGTACTTCTCGGATCACGGCGAATCGCTGGGCGAGAACAACGTCTATCTGCATGGTACGCCCTATATGTTCGCGCCGCGCGAGCAGACCGAGGTGCCGATGATGCTGTGGATGTCGGACGGCTTCAGCGAGCGCTTTCGCATCGACCGCCGCTGCCTGGGCCAGCGCCGCAACGAACCGCTCTCGCACGACAATGTGTTCCACTCCGTGCTCGGCATGCTCGGCGTGAATACGGCGGTGCTCAATCCGCGGCTCGATATCTTCCATGCCTGCGTGCGCGGAGCTTGAGATGGGCGCCGCCACCATGGTGACTGCGCTGCTGCCGGCGCGGGCGATCCGGCGCATGGCCGCGGCGCTGGCAGTCGCCGCGCCGGTGATCCTCTGGATCGGTCGCTGCACCGACGCCGACCTGGCGCTGGCCGATGCAGTATTCGATGCAGCCAGCGGCGTCTTCCCCTGGCGCCACGCCTGGCTGGCCGAAACCTTCAGCCACGTCATTCTCAAATGGCTGCTGATGCTTCTCGCGCTGGGCTTCATCGCCTGCGCAATGACCGACCTGGCCTGGCCGCGCGCCGGCATGCGCGCTGGCGCGCGCCAACGGCTGCGCATCGTCGCGCTGTCGGCGCTGCTGGTGCCGCTGGCGATCAGCGTGCTCAAACACTTCAGCACTTCGCATTGTCCATGGGACTTGCTGCGCTATGGCGGCGACCAGCCCTATGTGCGGCTGTTTGAGGCCTTGCCAGCCGGCGCCGTCGCCGGCCAGTGCCTGCCTGCCGGGCATGCGTCGAGCGCCTTGTGGCTGCTGTCGCTGGCGGTGTACTGGCTGCCGGCGCGGCCGCGCATGGCAGGCGCCGTGGCTGCCCTCGCGCTCGCGACCGGCGCGGCGGTCGGCTATCTGCAGCAGCTGCGCGGCGCCCATTTCATGACCCATACCCTATGGTCGATCTGGATCGCCTGCGCCATCGTCCTGTTCCTGGTCGCTGTCCTGCGGACGGGGCCATCCCGCCGCAAGGCGCCATCCAACCCCTTGTCGGAATCCGTCCATGCCGCAACCGCAGATCAGTGAATTCAAGAGCAGACAGGGCCTCGGGCGGATATTGTCCGCGTCCCGCTATTCGGCCGAAGGCCTGAAGTTCGCCTGGCAATCGGAACAGGCGTTTCGCCAGGAGCTGCTGGTGGTCTTGCCTGCCATGCTGGTGGCGGCACTGCTGCCGCTGCCGGCCCTCGAGAGGCTGGCGCTGGTTGCTGTGCTGCTCCTGGTGCTGGTCGTCGAGTTGCTCAATTCCGCCATCGAGGCGGTAGTCGACCGCATCTCGCTCGAACGCCACCCCTTGTCCAAGAGCGCCAAGGACCTGGGCAGCGCGGCCGTCGCGCTGGCCGTCATGCTCGCTGCCCTGACCTGGGGTGTGCTCGTCCTGCCGCTGTTTTTCACTTGGCAGGACTGTGCTCATCGGCCTTTACGGGCGCCGGCGCCGGCTGGCGCCGCAGCCGCCGCCCGTGGCGCTTGAACCAGTGCTCCAGGTCGTCGATATAGGTATAGACGGCCGGCACCACCAGCAGGCTCAATAGCGTCGAGGTGATCAGGCCGCCGATCACGGCCACCGCCATCGGCGAGCGAAAGCTCGGGTCGCCCGAGAAGCCCAGGGCGAGGGGCAGCATGCCGGCGCCCATCGCGATGGTGGTCATCACGATCGGGCGGCTGCGCTTGTGGCAGGCGTCGACCAGGGCGTCGAAGCGCTCCATCCCGGCTTCGCGCGCCAGGATCGCGTAGTCGACCAGCAGGATCGAGTTCTTGGTCACGATCCCCATCAGCATGATCAGGCCGATCATGGTCGGCATCGACAGCGCATTGCTGGTGATTAAAAGAGCGACAAACGCGCCGCCGATCGACAGCGGCAGCGCCGCCAGGATCGTCACCGGCTGCATGAAGTCCGAGAACAGCAGCACCAGCACGCCATAGATGCACAGCACGCCGATCAGCATGGCCACGCCGAAGCTGTTGAACAGCGCCTGCATCTCCTGCGCGTCGCCCAGCTCGGCGATGGTCACCGACGACGGCAGCGACTGGAACACCGGCAGCGCGCGCGCCTCGGCATTGACTTCGCCCAGCGCGCGGCCGGACAGCTCGACGTCGAGCGTCACGTTGCGGCTGCGGTTCAGGCGGTCGATCTGGGCCGGACCGCTTTCCATCGTGATGTCGGCGACGGTGGACAGCAGCACCGGGCCGTTCGCACCGGGCACCGTCAGGCGCCCGATGGCGTCCAGGTCGGCGCGCACCGCGTCCGGCAGCTTGACCCGGATCGGCACCTGGCGCTCGTCCAGGTTCATCTTGGCCAGCGACTGTTCGTAGTCGCCGGCAGTGGCCACGCGTACCGTCTCGCCGATCGAGGCCGCCGTCACGCCCAGGTCGGCCGCGCGCGCGAAGTCGGGGCGCACGATGATCTCGGGCCGCACCAGCGAGGCGCTGGAACTGACGTTGCCGATGCCGGAGAGGGTGCGCAGCTCGCGCTCGGCCTGGCGCGCCGCAAGCGTGAGCGCCTGCGCGTCGTCGCTGCGCAGCACCAGCTGCATCTTGGTGCCGGCGTCCGGTATGCCGACCGTGAAGCGGGCGCCGGGGATGTCCACCAGCGCTTGCCGGATGTGGTTCTCGATCACGCCCAGCTTCACGTCGCGATCGCTGCGGTCGACGGTGGTGATGGTCAGGACGGCGCGCCGGGCCTCGGCCGCCGCGCCGGGCGAGAAGGCGTCGCCGCTGGAGCCGCCGCCGATCGAGCTGAACACGCTCTTGACGCCGGCCACCTTCATGACCCGCCGGCGCACCTGCTCGGCCACCGCATGGGTCTGGGCCAGGGTGGCGCCCGGCGGCAGCTCGACGTTGACCTGGCTCTGCGAGCGGTCGGCCGGGGGCATGAAGCCGGTCGGCAGCAGCGGCACCAGGGCCAGCGAACCCACGAAGAACACGGCTGCGCCGAGCATGGTCAGGCCGCGCCGGCGCAGGCACCACTGCATGACGGCCAGATAGCGGCGCATCAGCGGGCCGTCCTGCGGCGCATGTCCTTCCTTGCCGGCGTTCTTCGGCGCCTTCATCAGGTAGGCGCACATCATCGGCGTGAGCAGCCGCGCCACCAGCAGCGACGCCAGGATGGCCAGCACCGCGGTCCAGCCGAACTGCTTGAAGAATTTGCCGGGGATGCCGCCCATGAAGGCGGTCGGCAGGAACACGGCGACCAGGGCGAAGGTGGTGGCGATCACCGCCATCCCGATCTCGTCGGCCGCTTCCAGCGCCGCCTGCATCGGCGTCTTGCCCATGTGGAGGTGGCGCGAGATGTTCTCGATCTCGACGATGGCATCGTCCACCAGCACGCCGACCACCAGGGCCAGCGACAGCAAGGTGACCATGTTCAGCGTGTAGCCGAACAGATACTGGCCCAGGAAGGCCGGGATCACCGACAGCGGCAGGGCGGCGGCGGCGATCAGGGTCGCGCGCCAGTCGCGCAGGAACCACCACACGACCAGCACCGCCAGCAGCGCGCCTTCGTACAGCATGTGCATCGAGGCGTCGAAGTTCTCTTCGACCGAGTAGGAGTTGTCGATCACTTCCCTGATGACCAGCCTGGGATTTTCCTTGCCCAGCTGTTCCATTGCCGCGCGGGCGCCGGTGGCGACGTCGATCTCGCCGGCGCCGCGGGTGCGGAACACCTCGAAGGCGACCACCTTGCGGCCATCCTGCTCGGCCAGCGCGCGCTGCTCCTCGACCGTGTCGATCACCTTGGCCACCTGGTCGAGGCGCACGTGGCGGCCGTCCGGCAGCGGAATGTCCATCGCCGCCAGCTGCTGCGCAGTCTGCACGGTGGCCAGGGTGCGCACCGATTGCTCGACCCCGGCCACGTCGCCGCGTCCGCCCGGCGCTTCGCGCTGCACATTGCGCAGCTGGCGCGAAACGTCCAGCGCCGACACGCGCAGCGCGGCCATGCGCTGGTCGTCCAGTTCGACCCGCACTTCGCGCGTGACGCCGCCGACGCGCTTGACGGCGCCCAGTCCGGGCACGCTCAGCAGGCGCTTGGAGACGTCGTTGTCGACGAACCAGCTCAAGTCCTGGTCGTCCAGGCTCGAACCTTTCGCCGCCTCCACGGTGAAGGTCGAGACCACACGGCCGGCGGTGGCGGTCTTGGTCACCGTCGGGTCGCGCATCTCGGCCGGCATGTCGGCGCGCACGCGCGAGACCGCGTCGCGCACGTCGTTGACGGCATCGGCCGGATCGCGCTCGAGGATGAACTCGACCGTGATGGTGGCCACGCCGTCCAGCACGCGGGTATAGATGTTCTTGATGCCTTGCAGGGTGGCGATCGAGTCTTCCATCTTGCGCGCGACCTCGGTCTCGAGCTGGGCCGGGGCGGCGCCGTCGAGGGTCGCGGTGACGGTCACGATCGGCAGCTCGATGTCCGGGAAGTCCTGCACCTTGCTGGCATTGAAGGCCAGCAGCCCGGCCACGGTGAGCAGGGCGAACAGCATGATCGCCGGGATCGGGTTGCGGATCGAGAGGGCGGAAAAATTCATCGTCCTGTCCTCAGCGCGCGGCCGTGGCGCGGGTGGCCGCCGGCGGCGCCCGGAGCGCCGTACCGGCGATATTGCGCACCAGGTCGCCGTCGTTGAGGAAGCCGGCGCCCTGGACCACGATGGCCATGTCGGCATTCAGGCCGCTCACCACCTCGACCCGGTCGCCCAGGCGGCGGCCGAGGTTGACCTTCACCTGGCTCACCCGGCTGCCGGCATTCAGCCGGAACACGTAGCTGAAGCCGTCGCGCACGGCGACCGCCTGCTGCGGCACGGTCAGCGCGTTCGATGCGCCCAGCTCGAAGCGGCCGCTGGCAAACATGCCGGCCTTGAGCGGCATGTCGCTGGACAGGGATGGCGGCAGGTCGACATAGACCAGGGCGATGCGGGTCTGGGGATCGACCGACGGCGCGACGGTGCGCACCTTGCCGGCGATCTCCGCCCCGCTGGCGGCGCGCACCACGGCCCTGGCGCCGGGCTTGATGCGGCCCAGGTCTTGCGCCACGACTTCGGCGCGCCATTCGAGGCGGCCCTGGCGGATCATGCGGAACAATTCGGTGCCGACGCCGACCACGGCGCCGACGGTGGCGTTGCGCGCCGAGATGACGCCGCTGTCGGGCGCGACCACCTGCGTGTACTTCAGGCGCAACTGCTGCTGGGTGAGGGTGGCCTGGGTCGATTTCACGCGCGCCGCGGCGGTCATTTCGCCGGTAACGTATTGGGTGACCTGCTGCGCGCTCAGCGCGCCCGAGCTTTCCAGCGCGCGGGCGCGGTCGGCGTTCGCCTTCGCTTCGTCCCGGTTGGCCTGGGCTTCGAGCAGCGCGGCGCGCGCGCCTTCGATCTCGGCGCGCACCGTCTCGTCGGCGAAGACCGCCAGCACCTGCCCCTTCTTGACCACGTCGCCGACGTTCACCCGCACCTCGGCCAGGCGCAGGCCGTTCGATTCGCTGCCGATCACCGCTTCCTGCCAGGCGGCGATGCTGCCGTTGGCGGTGAGGTTGATCGGCAGGCTGGTGGTGGCGGGGCGGGCGGTGGTGACGCTCAGGGCGGGGCGTGGCGGCGCTTTTTGATCTTCCGCGGTGGCGCGGTTGGCCGTGGCCAGTGCGACGGTGGCGCACAGGGCGGCGGCGCCCAGGGCGATGACGAGCGTACGCGAAGCGCGAATGTTTATCATGGTCTCTATGTCTTTTGGCTATAGCAAAGAAGTGTAGCAAAAGCGATACGGCAGACAGGTGCGCACGCGCCGTGGCATGGCCGGCGCAGCTCGCCAGCCAGCGGGGTTTTTCAGGCCAAAGGATGGCCGAAGATGAGGGAAAGTGGCAGAAAAGGAATTGGCGCACCGCCGCAAACGCCCGGGCCGCCAGCCCCGTTTAGAGGGCTTCCTCTATTGAAACAACTACAGTACTTCTACCGTATTGCACTGCACAATAAAAAGGATTATATTGGAACTGTCTCCTCCAGTTTTCTCCGAAAATTGGATTCCCGCCCGCCAACCTTCAGGTTCGCGGGCGTTTTTTTGCTTGCGGAAGAGTTCAGGCGTCTTCGCCCTGGAAGGCGTTGGCGCGCCAGGTCAGCACCAGCGTGTCGCGGTAGCCGTGTGCGCCCAGCGGCTGGATCGGCGTCGACTCGTGGATCACGGCGGCGTCGTCCAGCAGCAGCAGGGTCCAGGGCTCGAGCATGGTGAAGCGCTGGCCGGCCGGGCCGTCGGCGTCGAACACGCGCGTCTCGCCGCCCTTGATGTCCTTGCGATTGATGAGTATCACGGCCACGAAGTTGACGCCGTCGCGGTGCGCGCCTTCGGGGGTCGGGCGGCCGATGCCGTCGGCGGTGTCGATGCGGAACTGGTGCGCTTCGACGAACCAGCGCTGCTGGCCCGCGACCTTGGAACAGACCCCGCCCAGCGCGCGCAGCAGCCGGCCCCAGGCCGGATTGGCGACGGTGGCGGCTTCCATCGGCGCGAACAGGCGGTGCATGCCGCCATGCAGCGCGTTGTATTCGACCGGCTGCCAGTGCGCGCGGTGCGGCGTCTGCTCGAGCTGGCCGGCGTCGTCGATGAAGCAGGAATGGCGGCGGCGGCGGTAGCGGCCGCCGTCCTTCAGGTATTCGTCCAGCTCGAGCCGGTCCCAGCTCGGCACGAGCGAGTCCAGCTCGTCGAGGCCGCAGCCGGCCAGGGCGGCCACGTCGGCAGGACGCAGCACGGCGTAACCGGTGCTGCGCAGGGCGTCGGTCAGCTGCGACGGCTCGAGATAGGGGAGTTGCGGTGTAGTCATCCCGTTAGCGTAGCACCTTTCGTCTTTACCGGTGACCGTCCCCGCCGAATGACAGATGCGCCGGATCGGGTGTGGTCACCACTGTTTGACAAGGGTCAGGCGCAGCGATCGCGGCTCGATCGGATGGAAGTGCACGTCGGCCACCGGCGCGGCTTCGCCCTGCAACTGCGACTCGTAGAAGTAGTCGATGGCCGAGGCGCGCCGGTTGGTCAGGTTGAAGCCCTCCAGTTCCAGGCGCAGGTCGTTCGCGAGCCGGTAGCCGATGCGGCCGTTGAGCGTCAGGCTGGAGCGCGAGCGCACGCTGTCGTCTTCGATCAGCGGACGCGGGCCGAACCAGCGCAGGCGCAGGGAGCCCGACCATGGACCGCTCGGGTCGACGGTCACGCCCAGCTGGGCGACGCCTTCGATGGCGCCGGGGATCCGGCGGCCGGCGTCCCGGTCGCCATCCGGATTGCCGCCGCATGAGGCGGCGCATGAGCGGGCGCGCGCCCAGGCCGCGTCGAGGTCGATCGACAGCCATTTAAGCGGGCGGTAATAGTTCGAGAACTCGATGCCGTAGCGCCGGCTCGGATCGCCCGCCTCGGTATTGCCGGCGTCGCCGATATAGGTCAGCTCGGAATCGAAGTCGAGGCGGTACACGGCCAGCGACGTCTGCATCTTCGGAATGGCTTCGGTGCGCACGCCGAATTCGACACCGCGCGAACGCACCAGGCCGGGCGTCGGCTCGACCGCGTCGAGGGTGTTCGGATCGACCGTCGCCACCGTGCCGCGCGCGTCGTTGCTGTGGAAGCCGTGGCCGTAGTTGGCATACAGCTCGGTCGCCGCCCACGGACCATAGACGATGTTCAGCGTCGGCGTGACCAGCGTGTCGCGCGCCTTGCCGGCATTCTCCGGCCGGTCGCCGTCCACGCGGAAGCGGTAGTTGCTGGCCCGGACACCCGCCACCGTGCGCAGCGCATCGCTCCAGCGGGTCGCGCTTTCGATGAAGACGGCGCCGCTGGTCTCGACGATGTGGTCTTCGCGCGTGGTCGCGATGCGCTGGCGCCGGCGCGTGTCGTACAGGCCGTTGAAGATATTGTCGTTCTGGACTTGAAAGCCCACCGTCAGGTCGGACGACAACGTCTCGGTGCGGTGCATGTGCCAGGTGTGGGTGGCATCGATGCCGGTGGTGACGCGGCGGTCGGGCTGGGCGAACTGGTCGCCATTGACCGGGTCGTTCAGAAAATAGGTGAAGTTCGAGAACAGCGCGAGCTGGTTGCGGATCGCGTAGGCGCTCACCTTGCTGGCCGAGTCGGCATCGGTGCGGCGCCAGATGCCCGACAGGCTGAAGCGCCGCGCCTCGCCGCCATCGCTGTCGTCGATCAGGTCGTAGCGTCCCAGGCGGCCGTCCCGCACCGCGCGCAGCGGGATCTGGTCGGTCGAATTCCAGTCGCCGCGATAGCCCATGGCGGTGACGCTCCAGCCATTGTTGGCGTAGCCCTGGCTGAACCGCAGCACGGCATTGAACTTGCGGTAGTCGTCCGGCCGCGCCCACGGACCGTCGTTGTGCATCGCCTCCAGCGCGTACAGCAGGCTGCCGCCCGCCACTTCGGGCGAGCCGGCGATCATGGCGCGCCGGTAGCCGTCCTGGCCGACGCTGGCCGAGGCGAGGTCCTTCACCAGCCGGTTGGCATAGGTGAGCGAGGCCACGCCGGCCGACGAGAAGTCGCCTTCGCGCGCCGAATACGGCCCCTTGCGGTAGTCGAGGCGTCCGACCAGCTCCGGGATCAGGAAGTTCAGGTCGGTCCAGCCCTGGCCGTGGGCGTGGCTGCGCTGGTTGACCGGCATGCCGTCGACCCAGGTGGCGAGATCGGTGCCGTGGTCGAGGTTGAAGCCGCGCAGGTAGAACTGGTTGGCCTTGCCTTCGCCGCTGTGCTGGCTGGCGATCAGGCCGGGCGTGACTTCGAGCAGTTCGCCCGGCCGGTAGGCGATGCGGCCCGCCAGGTCTTTCGCGCCCGCGCTGCCGGCGCCGGCCGAATCGGCGATGCCGAGCTGGGAGGCGCGGGCGCCTTCGACCAGCACGCGCTGGAGCTGGAAGTCGTCGGCGTGGACGGCGGACGTGGCGGACAGCGCGGCCAGCGCACAGGCGATAGGACGGAGGATCATGGAACTCTTGGAAAGGTATGTGTTACTGCGCCGGCTGCTCGAGCGCCTGGCGGGTGAAGGTGAGGGAACGGACCGCGCCGCCCGCGCCCAGGTTGACGGTGTTGACCTGCTCGGGCAGGAAGTCGATCAGCACGCCCTGGCGGATCGTGGCCGCGCGGGTGAGCGGCGTGTTCTCGATTTCCTGGTAGATGACGACGCTGTTGGCGTCGACCGTCATGCCGATCCATCTGGCCGGCAGGCGCTTCTCATCCGCGCCGGCGAGCCAGAACTGGCGCTCGACGTACTGGCGCAGCACGTCCTGGTCCTCGGGGTCGGAGAGGTCGAACTGGCGCTGGTAGAGGTTCAGCAGCAGGGCGTCGATATCGTGCGCCGTATAGGTGTGGACGATCTCGGTGCTCCTGGTGCGCTCGTTGTACGAGATGTCGGTCATGCCGAAGTGGAAGCGGTGCGCGCTCGCCGCTGTGCTGGCGCACAGCAGCAGGGCGACGCACAGTGTCTTGAAACCGCGCAGCGTCATTGCGCTGCCTTCGGCGCCGGGGCGCCCTTGAGCGGCGTCTGCATGTCGCGCATCAGGTTGTTCGGGTCACGCTCGGTCTTGAACAGCTCCAGGCGCGATGGCGCGGTCTTGCGCGGCCAGCTGTTGTTGCTGGTGTCGATGTCGGCGGTTTCCCAGAACGGATCCTGGGTCAGGCCCACGACCGGTTCGTCGGTGACGAACAGCTTGGTGATCTGCTTCGGCGAATAGCGCCACACCTCGGCCGGAATGCGCTCGACGATCTTCTTGCCGCTCTTGAGTTCGATCTCGACGATCAGCGGCATCACCAGGCCGCCCTTGTTGGCGAAGTCGACCAGAGTCAGGTGCTTGCCTTCCTTGAGCAGGGCCTTTTCCCAATCCTCCAGGCCGGCCATGGTTTCCTGGTACTTGTTGCGATCCTTGTTGGTGACCGTGAACTCGTCGTGTTCGTTGTAGAAGTCCTTCAGCTCGGGATGGGCGTCGATGCGGCGCGCCATCCCCTTGTTGCGCTGGTCCATGACCGACACCGGTTCGCCGTTGGCGCGCTCGCGTCGCAGGGCCTTCTCGACCTCCGGGTCCTGGCTGCTGACGGTGTACTCGGTGATGCCCTCGACGCTGATGTCGACCGCGTCGGTAGTGTAGAACCAGCCGCGCCAGAACCAGTCGAGGTCCGTGCCGGACGCGTCTTCCATCGTGCGGAAGAAGTCGGCCGGGGTGGGGCGCTTGAACTTCCAGCGTTCGGCGTATTCGTTGAAGGCGAAGTCGAACAGCTCGCGGCCGAGGATGGTCTCGCGCAGGATGTTGAACGCGGTGGCCGGCTTGGCGTAGGCGTTGTTGCCGCGCTGGAGCGTCGATTCGGCATTCGTCATGATCGGCGCCTGGTTGGTGCTGCGCATGTAGGAGACGATGTCGCGCGCCTCGCCGCGGCGCGACGGGTAGTTTTCTTCCCAGGCCTGCTCGGCCAGGAACTGCAGGAAGCTGTTCATGCCCTCGTCCATCCAGGTCCACTGGCGCTCGTCCGAATTGACGATCATCGGGAAGTAATTGTGGCCCACCTCGTGGATGATCACGCTGATCAGCCCATACTTGGCGGCCTTCGAATACGTCATCTCGCCGGTCTTCGCATCCTTCACCGGACGGCGCCCGTTAAACGACAGCATCGGGTATTCCATGCCGCCCACCGGGCCGTTGACCGAGATCGCGACCGGATACGGGTAGTCGAACGAATACTTGTTGTACTGCTCGATGGTGTGGATCACGGCCGGGGTCGAGTACTTTCCCCACAGCGGATTGGCCTCGGCCGGGTAGTAGGACATTGCCATCACGTCCTGCTTGCCGCTCTTGATGCCCTGCGCATCCCAGATGAATTTTCGGCTGGTGGCGAAGGCGAAGTCGCGCACGTTCTGCGCCTTGAAGCGCCAGGTCTTGGTCTCGGTGGCGCGGCCCTTCTCGTTGGCTTGCGCCTCAAGCTGGGTGATGATCATGACCGGCTTGTTCGCCGTGCGTGCCTGCCTGAGGCGGTCGCGCTGCGCCGGGCTCAATACGTCGCCGGGGTTCTGCAGTTCGCCGGTGGAGGCCACCACGTGGTCGGCGGGCGCCGTGATCTGGACGTCGTAGTCGCCGAATTCGAGGGTGAACTCGCCGTCGCCCAGGTATTGCGCGTTCTGCCAGCCGGCCGCGTCGTAGTAGGCCGCCATGCGCGGGAACCACTGGGCGATCTCAAAGATGTCGTTGCCGTCGTCGAAGCGCTCGAAGCCCATGCGGCGGCCCAGCACGTTCATCTCGGGGATGTTGAAGCTCCAGGCCACATTGAACGAAGTGCGCGCGCCCGGCTTGAGCGGCTGCGGCAGGTCGATCCGCATCATGGTCTTGTTGATCGTGTGGCGCAGGGGCTTGCCGTCGCTGCCGGTCACGCTGGCGATGTGGATGCCGCCGTCGAACTTGCGCGCCTCGAGCGTGAAGCGCAGGGCATCGAACTTGACGCCATCGTTCCCTCGCGGCTGCCAGGCGTCGCGCGACGGCAGGGTCGAGATGTTGCGGTTGTCCGAATCGCTGCGGAACATGTTCTGGTCCAGCTGCACCCACAGGTAGGACAGGGTATCCGGCGAATTGTTATGGTAAGTCACGGTCCCGGAGCCCGATAGCGAACGCTTGTTCTCGTCGAGCGTCACGCGCAGCCGGTAGTCGGCGCGCTGCTGCCAGTACTTGTGACCGGGCGCGCCGGCCGCGTTGCGGGTCTCGCCCGGCGTCGGCAGCAATTCCTCCAGCTGGCGGAACTTGTCGTCGAAGACGGGACCGGCGGCGCTGGCGGATGCGGAAAGTACAAAGGCGGCGAAGGCCGCCTGCAGGTGCTTGAGAATCATATGGGTGACGACAGAAGGTGAAACACCGTAGGGTGGACGGCTCGTAATTCGGCCCACCGGACCGAATTACTCCACGCGTTCAACGAAAAGACGGGCAGCCGATCATTCAGCCGGAGGCGTGCTGCTGCTCTCGCCGGCCTTCAGCTTGGTATTAAAGTCGCGCATCAGGTTGTTCGGATCGCGTTCGGTCTTGAACAGCTCTAGCCGCGACGGCGTGGCCTTGCGCGGCCAGCTGTTGTTGCTGACGTCGACGTCGGCCGTCTCCCAATACGGGTCCTGGGTCAGCCCAACCATCGGCTCATCGAGCACGAACAGCTTCGTGATCTTCGCCGGCGAATAGCGCCACACCTCGGCCGGAATGCGCTCGATGGTCTTCTTGCCGCTCTTGAGTTCGATCTCGACCACCAGCGGCGTCACCAGCCCGCCCACATTCGTGAAGTCGACCAGGTACAGGTGCTTGCCTTCCTTGAGCAGCGCCTTTTCCCAGTCCTCCAGGCCGGCCATCTTTTCCTGGTAGCGGTTGCGGTCCTTGTTGGTGACGGTGAAGTCGTCGTTCTCGTTGTAGAAGTCCTTCAGCTCGGGATGCGCATCGACGCGGCGCGCCATACCCTCGTTGCGCTGTTTCGTGACCGACACCGGTTCCTCCGCGCGGCGCGCGCGCTGCAATGCCTTCTCGACTTCGGGATCCTGGCTCGAGACCGTGTATTCGGTGATGCCGTCCACGCTCACGTCGACGGCGTCGGTGGTATAGAACCAGCCGCGCCAGAACCAGTCGAGGTCCGTGCCGGACGCGTCTTCCATGGTGCGGAAGAAGTCGGCCGGGGTGGGGCGCTTGAATTTCCAGCGCTGGGCGTATTCCCTGAAGGCGAAGTCGAACAGTTCGCGGCCCAGCACCGTCTCGCGCAGCACGTTCAGCGCGGCGGCCGGCTTGGCGTAGGCGTTGTTCCCGAACTGCAGCAGCGACTCCGAGTTGGTCATGATCGGCACCTGGTTGCGGCTCTTCATGTAGTCGGTGATGCGGCGCGGCTCGCCGCGGCTGTCCGGCCAGTTCTCTTCCCAGGCCTGCTGCGCCAGGTATTGCACGAAGGTGTTCAGGCCCTCGTCCATCCAGGTCCACTGGCGCTCGTCCGAATTGACGATCATCGGGAAGTAGTTGTGGCCCACCTCGTGGATGATCACGCCGATCAGGCCATACTTGGTGCGCTGCGAATAGGTGATCTCGCCGGTCTTCTTGTCCTTGCTCGGCCGCGGGCCGTTGAACGAGATCATCGGGTATTCCATGCCGCCCACCGGGCCGTTGACCGAGATCGCGGTCGGGTACGGGTAGTCGAAGGAGTACTTGTTGTACTGCTCGATGGTGTGGATGATCGCCTGGGTCGAGTATTTCTCCCACAGCGGATTACCCTCTTTCGGGTAGTACGACATCGCCAGCACGTCGACGTCGCCGCTCTTGACGCCCTGCGCGTCCCAGATGAACTTGCGGCTCGAGGCGAACGCGAAGTCGCGCACGTTCTTCGCCTTGAAGTGCCAGGTCTTGGTGGCGCCATTGCCCACTGCGCTGCGCGCCTTCTCGGCCGCTTCGGCTTCCGCCTGGGTCACGATGATGACCGGCTTCTTCGCGCTGCGCGCCTGCTTGAGGCGCTCGCGCTGGGCGGCGCTGAGCACTTCGCCCGGGTTCTGCAGCTCGCCGGTCGACGCGACCACGTGGTCGGCGGGGACCGTGATGCGCACGTCGTAGTCGCCGAATTCCAGGGTGAATTCACCCGCGCCCAGGAACTGCTTGTGCTGCCAGCCGTAGACGTCATAGTAGGCGGCCATGCGCGGGAACCACTGGGCGATCTCGAACAGGTCGTTATTGTCGTCGAACTTCTCGTAGCCGGCGCGGCCGCCCAGCACCTTCTGCTCGTTGATGTTGTAGCGCCAGTCGACGCTGAACGTCACGCGCGCACCCGGCTTGAGCGGCTGCGGCAGGTCGATCCGCATCATGGTCTTGTTGATGGTGTGCGCCAGCGCGCGGCCGTTCGCGTCCTTCACCGCCAGGATGTCGAAGCCGCCGGGGAAGGTTTGCTGCTCGAGCAGCGAACGCAGGCCGTCGAACTTCAGTCCGGTCTGCGCGGTCGCGCCGGTCCAGGCATTGCGCGAGGGGAGGGTGGCGCTCTGGCGCGCGTCCGAACCCGGCTTGTAGATGTTCTGGTCCAGCTGCAGCCACAAATACTTGAGGGTATCCGGCGAATTGTTATGGTACGTCACCGTACCGGCGCCGGAAAGCGCGCGCTTGTTCTCGTCGAGCGTGGCGCGGATCGTGTAGTCGGCGCGCTGCTGCCAGTAGGCGTGGCCCGGGGCGCCGGACGCGGTGCGGATCGCGCCCGGCGTCGGCAGCAGCTCGTCGAGCTGGCGGAACTTGTCGTCGAAGGGCGCGGCCGCGAACGCTGACGTGACGAGGCATAGCGCTGCCACGCCGATAGGCAAACGAAACATGATTCCCCTGGATTTGTAATTGATATTAGAAAAGAATTCTAATCCTGATATTAATCAACTGCTCAGCGGATTTGTAAAAATCCTGAAACATGCGGTTTGAACAACATGGCCGTCGCGATCTGCCTGGGCGATCATGCGGCTGGCATGCTGAACCTGAAGGTGGTGCGCTCCTGGCTCGACTGCACGCCGATCGCGCCGCCGTGCGCGCGTGCGATCTGGTCCACGATGTAGAGCCCCAGTCCCAGCCCGTCGTCGCCGACGCGCGATACCGCGCGCCAGTAGGGCTTGAACAGCTGCTTGAGCGCCGCCGCGTCCAGGTGCGGCCCGTGGTTGCTCACCGCCAGCACGAACAGGCCGTCGGCGATCCCGGCCCGCACCTCGACCGGCCGCATCGGATCGCCGTGCGTCAGTGCGTTCCTGACCAGGTTCGACAGCATCTGCGCCAGGCGTTGCGGGTCGCAGCGCAGCTGCAGGCCTGGCGCGATCGTGCTGTCCACGCGCGCCTGCGGATAGGCGCCGCGCAGCTCGTCGATGGCCTGTTCCAGCACGGTCTCGACGCCTTCATGCAGCCGCAGGTCGAGCGCCATGCCGGAACCCATGCGTCCGCGCGTGAAATCGACGACGTCGTCGACCAGGGTGTCGATGCGCAGCGCGCTGCGGCGGATCCGCTCCAGGGCGTGGCCGGTGACCGGATCCTGGTTGTGGCGCGCCAGCAGGTCGACCCGGCCCAGGATCGAGGTCAGGGGGGGTGCGCAGGTCGTGTCCGAGCACGGCGATGAATTGTTCGCGCAGCTCGGCCGTCTCGCGTTCGGTGAACAGGGCGCGCTGGGCGTCGCGCAGCGAGCGTTCGGTCTCGAGCTGGCGCGACACCAGTTCGGCGAACAGGGTGATGGCCGGCACCAGCGGGCCTTCGCTCAGGCGCGCCGGCGCGTAATCGAGGCCACACAGCGTGCCGAAGTAGGCGCCGTCCGGGCGGAAGATCGGGATCGAAAAATAGCTCTGGTAGCCGAAGGCGCGCGGCGCCGGATGATCGCGGTAGCGGGCGCTGTCGGGCACGCAGTCGATGACGACCGGCTGGTGCGACTCGAGCACTTCCTGGCACAGGGTGAGGTCGAGGTCGACCGTGGCGCCTGGCCGCACGCCCAGGCCGAGCCGGTCGTGGACCGCGCACGCCATCCAGCATCCCGGCGTGACGTGGGCGATGCAGACGAAACGCATGCCGGTCAGCGCCGCGACGGTCTCCAGGACCCGTGGCACGGACTCGATCGCCTGGATTTCGCTGACGTGGAGAGGAACGCTGTCGGGCATGATGCGGATGTTATTAAAAATTCATCCTAGCACGTTGCCGTGACCGCTGTCGCCCTCTGGCGAACCGGTGCGTCAGGCCAGCCAGCGACCGTCCTGGTACACCCTTTCATCGCCCAGCCAGACCGCGTCGGTCACCGCGAACACGTCGATGTGGTAGCGCGCATCCTTGCGCTTGAAGCCGGGCTTCGGGTACACGCCATGCTTGGCGCCGAGCGACAGGTGGATGCCGCACATGCGCTCGTAGGTGCCGATGTCGTCCACCCGCAGCTCGCGCGTGAAGGCGCGGTTCAGGCCGAAGCCCAGCTCGCGCACCCAGACTTCGCCTTCCTCGAGCCGAATATTGTCCAGCACCTGCCGGAAAGCCGGCGTCGCGTTCTCGGTGGCGACCACGCGGCCGGCCTCGATCACCAGGGTCACCGGCACGTCCGGATGGTTCGAGCGGTAGCTGGTGTCGCCGAACACGTGGATCTGCACCCGGCCGTGCACGGCTTCGAGGTCGAGCGCTTCGGTGAACACTTCGCCGATCGGGAACTGGCCGCCGACGTTCTTCATGTCGCTGTAGTCGCCGATGTTCAGTTTGGCCGGCTCGAACGGCGAGGCGAAGGTGAGCGTCTCGCCGCCGCCGACCACGCGGCCGTGCGGCGCGCGGTCGATGCGTTCCTTGAGCGCGCGGCCGGTGCCGCGGAAATAGGCCGGATCGTAGGCCAGGGCGTCGATGTAGTGCTCACCCTGGATGCCCGGCATGCGCGACAGGTGCACGTGCTCGATCACTTTCAGGTCGAGCTTGAACAGCTCGACCCGCATGCGAAAGCCGTCGAGGCGGAAGTTCGACGATTGCAGCAGCACGACAAGGTCGCCCGCCGTCATCGTGCGGAAGGCCGCCAGCACCGCTTCCGGCGTCACGGCGTCGAAGTCGACAAAGGTTGCATCCGGAAGGTTGCGCCGGTAGCCCTCGAGCAGCGCGCGAGAAAGTCCGGTGCGGGTGTCGTACACCACCAGCGCGCGCTGCCCCGGGCCGTGTTCGAGCGCGATCGTCAGCACGTCATGCAGATGCCTTGCGGCGGCATCGACGGCGTGCGAAGGGAGGTCGGCGTGGGGATCGGCAGCGGTCATGGCGGAATGGGAAAGCGCAAGAGAGGGTGGAAAGGCAGGCGGCCATTATACGTAGGTCGGCCGAAAGTTCCCCGCCAGGGCGCGCGATGAGTTCGATTATTGATGCGTCCGGGATCGTGCAACGCTACCTCGTGAACGGCGCGCCGCGCGGCAGTTCACGGAGCTATCATTTGAGCAATAGCAAGGACGCGCCCCACGGGTCGTGTTTCGACAAATTATTTGGCAGAGCGAAAGACAGCAATGGCGTACAGATGGGAAACGCCTGCCAGCATCTGGCAGGAAGACGAGGCAAGCGGCGAATTCGCCCTGCTCGCCAGCGAGGGCCTGGGCCCGGTCGACTGGCAGGGCCGTGCGCGCCAGCGCCTGACCGACGTCGCCCATGTGCTCGGCGCCTCGCTGCCCCTCGATTGCCGCTGTTCTCCAATTTATCCGGAAGGATTCGCCTATTGCCCGCGCTGCGGGCGCCCGCTGTTGCGCCTTGGCGGCGCACCGGCGCGAGCGCGCGGATGGTGGGGGCCGGGCGGCGACGACCTGCTTCCGCGCCACGTGCCGCACGGCTTGCCTGTCACCTCGACGCCGCTCGGCGACAGCCTCGAAGAACGCCCGGCCGCACCGACGCCGGGACGCTGCGACCTGACCATGCCGGCGCCGCCGAATGCCTGTTCGGTGTTCGCCGCCGCCGGCTTCGGCTTTCCCGGCGAACGCCTGCTGGCGCTGGCCCATACCCGCGGCGTGCTGCAGTACTGGGATCCGCTGGGCGCCAGCTGGCATGTGCTCACGCCCGAAGCGGGCGCCGCCAGCCTGGTGTTCACCGCGTCCAGCCACGCCTGGATTCCGGCGCTGGATCCGCGCCGCGGCGAGGCCGGCGTGGTCCCCGGCCTGGACGGCCTGCAGCGCCTCTGGATCGATCCGGTCAGCGAAACCTACCGCACCGAGAGCGTGCTGGCCGCGCCCATCGTGGCGGCGCCCGGCCTCATGCGGCGTCACCTGGCCTGCCTCGCGGGCGGCGTCGATGCCGTGCGCCTGTGGAGCATGCGCCTCGACCTTGATGAAGTGCAGGAATATGCCTGCCCCGATGCGCCGGCCTCCGGCTGGAGCCGTCCGCTCGGCTACGACGGACGCCTGTTCTGGCTGCACGCCCAGGGCCAGCTCACCTGGCGCCCGGGCGAGGCGCCGCAATTTTCGCCATGGCCGCTGCACTGGCAACCGCGCCTGGACTTCGGCGGGCCGACCCAGAGCCGCGACGGTCGCCTGTGGCAGATCGGGCACGATGGCCAGGGGTATTCCTACCTCGAACTCGGCGCCGGCACGGACCATCTGCCGGCGCGCATGGCGATCGACGGCGCGCGCCTGGGTTTCGCCAACTTCCTGTTCCGGCGCGGACATCCGGTGCTTGACGAGCCGTGGTCGAACGAGCACGTCGAAGACCCGCACCACGACGACACGCTGGTGCTGCCGCTGCTGCGCAGCTTTAACAATAACCGCAGCCAGCCGAGCGGCCTGGTGCTGCGCTTGCACAAGGCGAACTTCCGCGCCGAAGAAGCGTTGGGGGTCGGAGAGGATGCGCGCGTCATTCCGCGCACCACCGTCGAATGGATCGGACGCCGCAACGTGATCCTGGACGAGATCGCGCGCCTGGCCCGTCCGCTCGACTGCGTGCCGGTGGTGGCGGGCGGCTGCCTGTGGCTGCACCACCCCGACTGGAACCAGATGCGCGGCTGGCGCCTGGACGAGCCGTTGTGATCGCGACGATGATGAAGACCATCGCAGGTCAACTGGCGGCGGCCCTGCTGGCCGGCGCGTCCTTGTGCGCGCAGGCCGCATCACCGCCCATACCGCATGTATTTCTGGTGCAGAACTCGGGCTGGATGGAGCCGTTCTACAGCGATCCCAAGTCGCCGTTCAAGCCGCTGGTGGCGGCGCTGGCGGGCAGCGTGGTCCGGCCGGGAGACGCGCTGGTGCTGGCGAGCTTCAATCAGGCGCGGGCGGGGGCGCCGTCGCCGCGCGCGCTGCTGTCGTTCAAGGCAGGCGATGAGCCGGTCCGCGCGCGCGTGGCGCAGGCCATCGCCAGCCTGGACACGGCGCGTAAACCAGGAGGCTCGGCGCTGGCCGACACCGACCTGGGCGAAGCGGTGCGCGCCGCGACGGGGCAGGTGCTCAAGGGCCGGCCAGGCATCGTCTGGCTGGTGACGAACAACCGCAACAGCCCCGACAACGACCAGGCCACGGCCACCCGCAACCGCGAGTTCTATGCGCTGATCCACACCGGCGATGCGATCACCAAGGCGCTGGCCTTCCCGCTGCGCATGCAGGTAGCGGGCAAGCATTACAGCGCGAACGGTCTGATGGTGTATGCCTTCGCCGTCGGAGCGCAAGGCGCGGCGGCGCTCGATGCGCTGCTGGCCTCCGGACGCATCGCCCGGGTGATCACCGAGCCGCCGGCGCGCCTCAAGCCGCTCGACCGCGACACGGTGCGGCTGGCGCCGCGCCGCGTCGTCAATGCGCCCGGCGTGTCGTTCGCCTCGGACGCGCGCGGCGTGCTGCGCGCCGACGTCGCTCCCGATGCGCGCATGCCGCAGGCGCGCATCGAGTGGAATCTGGAAAACACGATCTATCCGTACACGATCGGTTCCGCCACCCTGAGCGCGCGCTCGCTGCTTGCCGGCGAAAGCCATCCGATCGCACTCGATACCCAGCGCGTGCGCGCGCTGGCGCCCGGCCAGCCGGCGCCGCTGGGTTCCAGCATGGCGCTGCCGGTGGCGCAGATTCCCGACAAATGGTCGCTGGCCGCGCTCAAGTCCGCCGGCTCGGCCTACGTGCTGCCGGGCCGGATCGAGCTGCACCTGGCCGACCAGCAGCTCGCGCTGTCGCAGGCCTTCCGCCAGCGCATGGCGGCGCTGTTCCCGGGCGATCCGCTGCCCGACATTTTTACCCCGCCGGCGCGGGTGCAGGCGTCGACGGCGGTGCTGCCGCTGGAGGTGCGCGTCCATTACGGCATGGGGCCGCTGCTGGCGCTGGTCGGCGCCTTGCTCGCGCTCCTGGCGCTGCTCGCGGCCGCCGCCTGGGCCTGGGCGCGGCCGCGCAAGGTGCAAGTGACGGTGGACGAGGAGATGCGCACCATGCGCGGCCGCGCCGGCACCACGCAGGCGATCCATGACCGCCATGGCGAGCAGGTCGCGCAACTGAAGACAACGCTGTTCGGCCATCGGCTGATCGCCGTGCGCGAAGGCGCGCAGGTGCGGCTCGGCCGCTGAAGACAAGAAAGGAAAACGCCATGCAGGCAACCCAGCCACCAAGCAATGCCCCGTCGCCCGCCGATCCCGGCTTCAAGCTGCCGGAGGAGTCGGCATCGCCGCAGGACGCAGTCAAGCAGACCTTGCCGCAGACTCTACCCGACACCGCCACCCGCCCGGTCGAGGTGATGCCGGTCGATCCTCACGCCTTGCCGGTCGCGGATACATCCGACCGCGACCTGGCGATCGGCGGCATCGTGTTCCTGATCCTGATCAGCGTCTACTTCTTCGTGCGCGGCGCGTATGTGCATCACCTGGTTCGCAAGCGCGTGGCGCCTTCCTCGGCCGGCAATGCGGGCTGGCTGCTGTTCGTCGGCCTCGGCTTCCTGTCGGCGGCGGCGGTGCTGGCCATCATCAACGCCAGCCGCTTCCTGACCTTCGCCGTCACCGGCCCGCTGGTGGCGGTGGGGCTGGTGGCGCTGGTCGCCTCGCTGTTCATCGGCCGTCGCTAACAAAGGGAGTCCCCACACCATGGCAGAATTCCCGAACCCATCGACCGTCAATGCCCGTCCGGCCGAGCTGAAGGTCGACCTGCGGCCGACCCTGTTCATCGGCGCCGGCGGCACCGGCATGGAAGTCATGATGCGCATCCGGCGCCGCATCCTGTCGGCGGTCTGGAACCGGCGCCATCCGACCCGGGTCGAATCGATCGCCGATTTCCCGGTGGCGCGCTTCCTGCACTTCGACCTCGACAGCAATGCCGTCATCGACGAGGGCAAGTCGCAGCGCACCGATCCCTGGTACGAGCTGGTGCGCCTCTCCGACGAGGAACGCCTGGTCGAGGCGCTCGACCTGCCGCAATACCATGAGTCCGACGACAGCCTGGCGCGCTTCCCGCTGATCGAGAGCTGGATGCCGCTGCGGCCCAAGAAGCTGCGCTCGCTCGGCATCGACCCATCGAACGGCGCGGGCCAGATCCGCGCGCTGGCGCGGCTCTACCTGTTCGACAAGTATCCGAAGCTGCGCGGCCGCATCAAGGGTGCGCTGAACTACCTGAGCAGCAACGCCGGCATCGAGCGCAAGGAGAATTACCAGCGCCTCGGGCTGCAGGTCGATACCTCGAAATTCAGGATCGTGGTCATCGCCTCCGCCGCCGGCGGCACCGGCGCCGGCAGCGTGCTCGACCTGGGCTGGCTGTCGAAGGCGATCGCGCGCCAGGAAGTGTCCGACAGCCAGGTCGACCTGGTGCTGCTGATGCCGTCCGGTTTCGCCAAGGCCAACAAGGAGCGCACCGAGGCCAATGCCTACGCCACCCTGATGGAACTCGAGACGGCGATGCGCGACATGAACGCCAATATCACGTGGCTGGACCCGGACAGCATCGCGGGCCGCGGCGCGCCCTACGACGACGTGTATTTCGTCGACACCGCCAACCTGGCCAATAAGGCGACGCTCGACGTCAAGGACGTCTACCAGATGGTGGCCGACACGCTGTTCGAAGACTTCGCCTCGGCCGATTTCGCCAACCGCAAGCGTTCGGTCGCGGTCAACCAGCAGCAGCACAAGCTGGGACCGTACAACCCGCGCGTGCCCGAGGCGCGCTTCGGCGACATGCGGCTGTCGTACTCGAAGGTGTATTCCAGCTTCGGCCAGTCGGTGCTCGACACCCAGCAAAGCCTGCATGAAGACATCCGCGCCTATGAGCTGGCGGCGCTGATGGTGAAGGCGTTCTTCGGACTGGCCGGCACCGATGGCGTAAGCGGGAAGAATGCGGGGAACAATGCGGGGAACAATGCGGGGAACAATGCGGCGCGGCGCGCCGGCGACGCCGAGCGCGACGCCTTCATGCGCGAGCAGATGGAGATGGCCGAGCGGCCGTTCGACGAGTTCCCCGACCTGCGCAAGGGGTCGGTGGACGTGACGCCATTCACCGAGTACGCGCTGACGACCGCGCTGCTGCAGGACCGCGACGGCCGCTCGCTGCTCGAGCGCGTGGAAAGCCGGGTCCAGCTCGAGATGGACCGCATCATGGCGTCCTACGACATCAAGCTGTGGCGCGAAAAAGTGTCCGAACTGCTGCCGCAGCTCGAACGCGACGCGATCCGCGAGGCCGGCGCCACCGCCGAGACCAGCGAGGATCGCATCAAGCGCCACACCGGCGAGCTGTCGAACCGCCTGAAGGGCAGGGTGCGCGAGCGCCTGTATGCCCTGCTCGACGACCGCCGCCAGGGCGGACTGGAATTCGTGCTGTCGCTGCTGGAGCAGGTCAAGTCGCGGCTGGCGCAGCGCGACCTGGCGCACGCCGAGCGCAATGGCCGGCGCTACCGCGACATCCGCGACGCGCTGCGCACGCGCCAGGTCGAGGAATCGCTGAACAACCTGGGCCAGGCTGCCGGCCGCCTGTTCGGCAAGGAACCGCAGGCGCGCGAAGTGATGGGCCACCTCAAGCGCGACCTGGCCGACTACCTGCGCTTCCACCTGCTCGCGGTGGCGGCCGGCCAGGCGATCGAGGTGATGCGTTCCCTGTCCGGCTGGCTGGGCGATCCTCAATCGACCGACGAACAGGGCCATGCGCAGTGGAGCGGCATCGCCGGCGAGTTCCAGGAAGGACGGCGCGCCGTCCAGGCGATGCTCGGGGCGGTGGACCAGCGCATCCTGCAGCTGCGCGCCGACGCGCGCCAGGAACATGCGACCACGATCAAGCTTGGCTACGATACGGCGCCGGCGCCGGCGCCGGTGCGCTTGAGCGGCGACACCAGCATCTGGAGCGAGGAAGTGCTGCTCGAATTCGGCGGTTCGGCGCGCCTGTTTCCGCAGCTGGGCGACGAACGCCTGCGCGCCGAGCTGCTGCTCAAGCTGTTCCGCCGAGCGCAGTTGCAGCTTTCCAGCCAGGATCTGGAGCAGCAGGAACCCGCCGATCCGCTGCTCGAACGTTTATCGAGCCTGTCGCCGCAGGAGCGTCAGCGCATTTTCGCCGAGTGGATCCGCAGCGCGATGCCGTGGGTGAATGCGCGCTTCTCGGCCGAGTTCACGCCGAACGCCGACCAGTTCAAGTGCTTCATCGGCGTGGGTGACCCGATCGCGTGGCGGCGCATGGAGGCCGAGATCCGCGCCGCCGTGCCGACCGGTTACTTCCATGGCGAGCTGGTCTCGATCGTCAACACCGGGGTGAGCGGCAGGGCGGTGTGCTATATCGAGCTGTCCGGCTATCCGATGACGGTGCTGCGCGGCCTGCCGACCTGGCGCGCCTCGTACCAGATCGAGAACCCGAAGATCCCGACTCACCTGCACTTCGACGCCACGCGTTTTCGCCATCCGATTTCGCCGTCGATGGACGAGCTGGGACGGCTGGCCGACGATTACGAATGGTATTTGCAGGCGATCGCGCTGGGCGTCATCCGGCGCAAGCCGGAGCTGGGCGACCGCGAGGCGGCTTTCCAGCCGCGCGGCCAGTACCTGTTCGAGGTCGAAGCCGGTTCTGGGGAATGGCTCCAGGTCGGCAACGAGTTCGCGGTCCGTTCCAATGGCCTGCCGCCTTATTATCGCGAGGGAATCATCGCGGCCGTCCAGGCGCGCCTGACGCATGTCGGCCCGCAGCGGCTGATGCTGCTGGCGGCGCTGATGCGCTACTACCAGCTGCGCGTATACGAACCGCGGCTCGAAGTCGACGAGACGGGCGCCCAGCTGCCATCGCCATCGCTGCCGAACATTACCGCGCGCCGCCTGTACGACGGCTGGTTCCGGCGCGCGCAGGCGCTGGACCCGGCCCTGGGGCAGGCGCGCATCGACGCCCTGCTGGGCCATGTCGAGCGCTGGACCGAGGCCGTTCCCGGCTCGAGCCAGGACGCCTACAGCTGGGAAGTCGAGCGCGCGGTCGACAAGCGCGTGATCCTGCCGGCGCTGCTGGCGGACGAGGAAGCGGCGGCGCAGGCGCTGGCGCAGCGTCCCGTCGCCCCCCCGCCGCTGCCAGCGACGTCGCCGCGTTTCAAACTCTTCTTCGGCGGCGCCCAACGCGGGCCGTTCACGGTCGACGAGATCGCGGAGCTGGCCACGCGCGGCGAGATCGACCACGCCACCCGCGCCTGGGACATGCGCTGGCATCCGAAGATCGGCAAGTGGAGTACGGTGGGGGAGCTGCCGGAACTGGCAATCGCGCTTGGCCGGACGCGGGATGAGGGAATACCCGATCCCGACGACGGCGTGCCGGATCCGGACTAGGAACAGGCATGGAGAAAGCCCAGTCCCTCCACCGCTGCGTGAACGTCGGCTGCGGACGCGCCTTTCCGCGCCGGGTCGATTTCTGTCCGTGGTGCGGCACGGCGCAGCGGCCCGTCGCCGCGCCGCTCGTTTCCCCGGCGCCGGAGTTGGCGAAACGGCCGGAGCCGGTCGTCGTCCCGCCGCCGGCGCCTGTTCCGGCGCCTGCGGCGCCAATTCAGCCACCGCCACCGCCACCGCCACCGCCGCCCAGGCCGCCAGTGCCGCCAGTGCCGCCAGTGCCGCCACCGATCCGCCCGAGCGCTGCGCCCCGGTCGACCGCGCCGGCACGCAAACCGATCCGCCTGCGCTGGTGGCTGATCGCCCTCGGTATCCTGTGGTTGGCCTGGATGCTGACCAAGCCGACCCAGGCGCGCATCGAACGTCGCATGAGCGCGGCGATCGCCCTGGCCAAGGAATGCAAGCCGAAACAGGCGCAGGACGAATTGATCGCGCTGCGCACGACGCGCGCCAGCGAAGAGCAGTTGCGCAAGGTGCAGGATGCGCTCAATGCCGCAGCCGCCGCCTGCACGCGCGAGGAGCGGCGCCGGCGCAGCCATCCGCTGGCTGATCCGAAGCGCGGCGGCTGACCAGGCGGGATGACGCGGTGTATCATGAAAAGCGTTGAGAAAACCGCAAGGAGTAAGGAATGAAAGCAACCATGACCGGGGCGCTGCTGGTGCCGGTGATGCTCATGGCGCTGGCCGGCTGCAGCCGCGACGAGGACGGCGCCGGCCCGGCGGAACGCATCGGCAAGGCGATGGACGAGGCCAGCGCCAGGGTGACCGATTCGGTGAAGGACGAACTGGCCAGGGTCGACGATGCGGTCGACGAGGCGCGCGACAAGGTCAGGGACGCGACCGAGGAAGCCAGCCGTGGCCTGGAGCGCGCGACCGGGGAAGTCGGCAAGTCGGTGGAACGCGCGGGCGAGAAGATCCAGGAAAAAGCCGATGAGATCAAGGAAGACGACTAAGTAAAGGTCATTTCCGCGGGCGTGCCGTGCGCGGGGTTGGATGAAATCGTCAGGGTCCAGCCGAAGCGCTCGCACACCCGGCGCGTCAGGAACAATCCCAGACCCTGGCCGCCACCCTGCTTGGCCGACTTTCGGAGCGCCTGCGTATGGTGCCGGGCCGCGGCCACCGTGTCGAAGCCTGCGCCGCTGTCCTGGATGCTCAGGCGCCCCTCAACCAGTTTGACGCGGATGGCGCCCTGGTAGCTGTTCTCGGCCGCGTTACGCATCAGATTGCCCACCACGATGCGCACGATCGCTTCCCGGCTGTTCACGGTCGGGGCGGGGCAAAGCTTCGACGATGAAGTGCGCGTCCTTGCCATCGAGTAGATGCCGGTGGTCGTCGATCAGCGTCAGCACCAGCGCATCGAGCCGGGTGGTTTCCAGCGGCGCCTTGCCATCCTCGCGCGACAGGAACAGCAGCGCCGCCATGATCCCGGTGAGGTTCTCGGCGGTCGATTCGATGCGCGCCAGCGGCGCGGTCGCGGCCGGCGGCAGTTCGTGCAGCTTGCGCGGCGCGTCGCCGTCGACCGCCTTGCGCCGCACCGGCGTCATCGCCAGCCATGCGCGGCATCATCCAGTCGAGCACGATGGCGTCGTAGCGATGCGGACCACCGCGGCGCGGCCCGGGTGAGGGCCAGGCTGACGCAGGATAGGGCGGCACGAAGGCGGAATATGGTTGACTCCAGGTGGTGAGCGAGCGCGCATCCTGGCGAGGCGAAGTCGCGAAGTCGCGAAGTCGTGAAGTCGCGAAGTCGTCGTCCATCATTTGCCCTGCATATCCCACGCATGAGGTATATTTCCGGTATTAAATTCTGCTACCACAAGTTGGAATCGCCTGGAAGCCATGCGCCGCATATCCTTGCCGTTAGACCTGTTCAAGAGCGTCGGCGCCCTGTGCCTGTTGTTGTCATCCGGCCTGCCGGCACGGGCACTGGACCGCGAGGTCGGCTTGGCCAATATCCATCACACCCGCTGGACCGCGCTCGATGGCGCGCCGGCACAGATCACGTCAATGGCACAGACGCGCGACGGTTGGCTTTGGCTTGGCACCTACGATGGCTTGTACCGCTTCGACGGCTTGCGTTTCACGCGCGTGGAGCTGCCTCAGCGCGGCATGCTGCCCCGCGACCGCATCTATGCTCTGGGAGCGGAGCGCGACGGCAGGCTGACGATCACCTACGCCGGCTTTGGCATGTCGATGCTGCATCCGGACGGCCGCCTGGAAGACCTCCCCGTCGCCGGGCAACCGCTCGGCCAGATCCTGTCCACGGCGGTCGATGTCGATGGCAGCATCTGGGCCGGCGCGGAAAACGGGGTGCACCGCTTCGACGGCCAGCGCTGGCAGCCGGTCCCGTTCGACGGCGTGCCGGAGGCGGGCGGCGTACACAATATGCTGCTCGACCAGTATGGGCAGATGTGGGTGTCGGACCGTGAAGGCGCCTGGCGCCTGGACCGTCAGCGTGGCCGTTTCATGCGCATCGCCATGCATGGCGGATTCTTCGCGATGTCGCCCGACGGCCGGCTGTGGCTGGCGAACGGGGGCCGGATGTCGCTGCTGCCGGGAGCGCCGGATGGCCGCGTTTTGCCGCCGCCGCAAGGGTTCAATCGCACCGAGGTGCGGCCCGCGGCCCTGTTCGACCGGGACGGCACGCTGTGGTCGCTCGGCGCCGGCCGTGAACTGCGCCTGCGCTATGGCGCCGGCGCGCTGCCGGATGCCGCCTTCGACGCTGGCTTGGGCGAGGGCGATGTCGTCGCTTCCCCGCCTTTGTCGGGCGACGATCCCGAGTACATCCTCGAAGACCTCGAGGGCAATGTCTGGATCGCGACGCAGCATGGCCTGGACCGCTTCCGCGAGCAGCGGGTGCATCGTTCGCCGCTATCGGGGGCGGGCTACTATTTCACCCTTGCGCGCGACGCCGATGGCGTGGTCTGGGCCGCCGACCGCAGCAACGGCTCCCTGTGGCGCATCGCGCCAGGCCGTGCGCCGCAAGTCGAGCGCGGGCGGCATGCGACGATGGTCGCCAACGATCACCGGGGCGCGCTGATGCTGGCCGGGACGCATGGCATCGAGGTGCGCTATCGCGGCGCGGTCGAACGGATACCGTTTCCGTCGGGGCCGGACGGTAAGCCGGCCGCGTTGCGCCTTGGCGGCATGGGGCACGACGGCAAGGTGTTGTGGATATTCTCGGTTCCGACCGGCCTGATGGGGTTGGTCGATGGCAAGTGGCTGCCGCGCAGCGCCTTTCCGCTGCCGCCCAGGATCAGCGTGTCGACGGCGGGCGCCAGACCGGGCCAGCAGTGGCTGGGCCTGGGCGACGGTAAACTGGTGTTCTACGACAACGGCGTCAGGCAGGTGTACGAAGCGTCCGCGGTCGGCATGGCGTCACGCATCTTCGCCGAAGGCGACGTCACGATCAGCGGCGCGCGCGGCATGGGTGTGCTCAAGGACGGCCGGGTCCAGCTCTTGCGCGCCCAGGATCCGGACGTGCTGCGCAACGTCACCGGCATGCACGTCACGCCCGACGGTGACCGCTGGCTCAACGGGGCCGGTGGCGCGGTGCACGTACGCGCCCAGGATTGGCGGCGCAGCATGGCCGACCCCGGCCTGCCGCTGCGCTACCGGCAGTTCGGCGTGCAGGACGGCTACACCGGCAAGGCGATGACCGAGATCCGCATGCCCACCGCGATGGCCGACGGAGGAGGGCGCATCTGGCTGGTGACGTCGGGCGGCGTGGTCAGCATCGACAACAAGCCTTCGTCGCGCAACGGACACGCGCCGCGGGTCGCGATCCTCGGCGCCGAGGCCGACGGCGTGGCCATTGCCGCTGCCGGAGCACTGTCCCTGCCGGCGGGATCGAACGACTTCGGCATCACGTTCACCGCGCTTGGCCTGCGCCGGCCGGACGGCCTGCGCTTCGAATATCGCCTGGACGGCGTCGACCGCGACTGGCAGGACGCCGGCAACCGGCGCGCCGCCTGGTACACCAACGTGGCGCCAGGCGCCTACCGCTTCCAGGTGCGCGCGCGCAACGAGGACGGCGTGGCCAGCCCCAACACCGCGGTCCTCGAGCTGGAGATCGCGCCGACCCTGTTCGAAAGCCGTCCGTTCCAGGTCGCGTGCGCGCTGGCGGCGCTGGCGCTGGGCTATTTGCTGTACCGCTATCGCGTGCGCCAATTGACGCGGCGCGTGGCCGAGCGACTGCGGATGCGCACCGCCGAGCGCGAACGCATTGCCCGCACCCTGCACGATTCGTTCCTGCAGACGGTCGAGGCGCTGGCCCTGCGCCTGGACACCGTGGTGCGCGCCATGCCGAATGAAGACCGGGCCCGCGCCCGGCTCGAACAGGTGCTGGACGAAGCCGACCAGGCCATCGCCGAGGGCCGCGACCGGCTGCAGGAACTGCGCATGGGCGACGACGTCACCCTGGACTGCGTGATCGACGACGCCCTGCGCAGGCTGCAGGAAGACCATCGCGGGGTGGCGGTTGGCTTCGAGGTCGACGGCAGCGCCATGTCGTTGGCGCCGGCGCTGGCCGAGGAAGTCGCCGAGATCGCGCGCGAGGCGATGCGTAATGCCTTCCGCCACGCCGGCGCCACGCGCATCGACGTGCGCCTGACGTATGGCCGGCGCCGGCTGGCGCTGGAGGTGGCCGACGACGGCGGCGGCATTGCGGAGGCGGTGCTGCGGGCCGGCAGGCGCGATGGGCACTGGGGCCTGGTCGGGATGCGCGAGCGGGCGGCCCAGATCGGCGGGCAGCTCACCCTCGATAGCAGAGCCGGCCGCGGCACGACGGTGCGCCTGACCGTGCCGCTTGCCGCCGGTCAGGCCTAGGTTAGGTCGCGGATCACCAGCCTGGCTTCCAGCCCGCCTTCGGGATGGTTCGCCAGATCCAGCGTGCCGTCCAGCGTGGCCGCCAGTTGGCGCGCGATCGCCAGGCCCAGCCCGGTGCCGCCGGTATCGCGATTGCGCGAGGCTTCCAGGCGGTAGAACGGTTCGAACACCTTTTCCAGCTCTTCGTCGGGAATGCCGGGGCCGAAATCGCGCACCAGGATCGCGAGCTTGCCGGCCGCAGCTTGTCCGACACTGACTTCGACCGCGCCCGCATACTTGAGGCCATTGTCGACCAGGTTGCCGAGGATGCGCCGGAGCGCGTGGGGACGGGTCGCCATGGAAGCGCCGGCCTTGCCGCGCAGGGTCACGGCGCGCCCCGCGTCCTGGTAGTCGCCGACCAGGCTGCACAGCAGGGCGTCGGCGTCGATACGGCACGGCGCTTCCAGGGTGCCGTGCAGGGTGCGCGCATAGGCCACGCCGTCCTTGACCAGCGCCTCCATCTCGCGCAGGTCGCGGTTCATCTTGTCGCGCTGGACCGCGTCGTCCAGCATGTCGGCGCGCATGCGCATGCGGGTGATCGGCGTCTGCAGGTCGTGCGAGATCGCGGCCAGGATCTGGGTGCGCTCGCTCATGTAGCCGGCGATGCGCGCCTGCATCGCATTGAAGGCGCGCGCCGCACGCGTGACTTCCTGGGGACCGGACTCGGGCAACGGCTCGGATTTCAGATCGGGCCCGAGACTGTCGGCGGCGTCGGCCAGCCGGGCCAGGGGACGGGTCGCCAGCCGCACGCCGGCCCAGGTGAAGGCCGCCAGCAGGATCAGCTGGCCGAGCAGCACGGCGGGCAGCCAGTTCGACACCGGCAGGCCGGCGGGCCGCATGTCGATCGTCAGCGGCGTGCCATCGCCCAGGATGACGGTCGCCTGCACCCGGTCCGGATGGCCCGGCACGGCCCGCGCGGTGACCTGGTACTGCTTGCCGATGGCATCCATGAAGGCCTCGGCGATGCGGCGCGCATGCGCGGTGTCGGGCAGATGGCCCAGGTCGCCGGGGCCAAGCGAGAAGCTGTAGGTGCGGCGCTCCAGGCGCGGCAGCCAGGCGGCGCGCTCGGCGCCTGGCAAGCGGTCGAGCAGGGCCACCGAGCTGGCGACGTCCTGCTCCAGGTAGCCGAGCATCAGCCCCACCGTGGCTTCGCGCCGCTCGCTCATGATCAGGACATAGGACAGCGCATGCGCGAGCGCCAGGCCGAGCGACAGGATCAGCACCAGGCGCACGAACAGGGTGCGCGGCCAGCGCGGGAGGGGAGCGCTCATGCCGGACCGTCCGCCACCTCGACCGCGCACGAGAACACATAGCCTTCGCTGCGCAGGGTCTTGAGGTAGCGCGGCTCGCGCGCATCGTCCCGCAGGCGCTGGCGCAGGCGGCTCACCAGCAGGTCGATCGAGCGGTCGAACAGGTCGGCGTCGCGGCCCTGGGTCAGGTTCAGCAACTGGTCGCGCGACAGCACGCGCTGCGGATGCTCGAGGAAGACCCGCAGCAGGCGGTATTCGGCGCCGCTCAGGGCCACCATCGTGCCCTGAGCATCCAGCAGGTGACGGCCGACGGTGTCGAGGCGCCAGTCGCCGAACGCCAGGAACCGGCCCGGTTCCTTGACCTCGAAGTTCGGCGGCAGCATGCGCGCGCGGCGCAGCACCGAGCGGATGCGGGCGAACAGCTCGCGCACCGCGAACGGCTTGGTCAGGTAATCGTCGGCGCCCATCTCGAGCCCCACCACGCGGTCGGTCTCTTCGTCGCGCGCAGTCAGCATCAGGATCGGCAACGCGCGCCATTTGCCGGCGCGCAGGTCGCGGCATAGCGTCAGGCCGTCCTCGCCCGGCAGCATCAGGTCGAGGATCACCAGGTCGAACTGGTGCTGTTCCATCAGCGCGCGCATCTGGCGGCCGTTGGCGGCGGTGGAAGCGCGCATGCCCTGTTTTTCCAGATAGCTGGCGAGCAGTTCGCGGATCTCGAGGTCGTCGTCGACGATCAGGATATGGTCGGTATGTTCCATGGTCGGCACCGGATAGAAGGTCTGTTCGACAGTAGCAGTGCCGTCTTTATATCGCAAATGCCGCCTGCTTTTGTATGCCAATGTATCTGGCCCCGGACCGGGTACAGTACATTGCAAGAACGCCCATTCCCGACACATCCGGGATACGCCACGGCGGTCCAATACGGTCATTCCAACAGGAGGACCGTACCATGACCGCTCTCATCGACGCACCGCTCGCCCTGCTCGGCGGCGTGCTGACCATCGCCTCGCCCTGCGTGCTCCCCATCCTGCCCATCGTCCTGGGCGGCACCCTGCAAGACCGGACCGAAGGACAGCGCAACACGCGCCCGCTGTTCATCGTGGCCGGCTTCGTCATTTCCTTCGCCGCGCTCGGCATGCTGCTGGCCAGCGCCTCGCAGCACGTCGTGCTGGCCCATGAAACCCTGCGCTACGTGGGCCTGGCCATCCTGGCCATGCTGGGCGTGGCGATGCTGTGGAAGGCGCCGTATGTCGGGCTAATGAGGTGGTTGATGAACCACCTGAGCGCCCTGGTGAGCCGCGCCATGCCCGCCGGCGGCGCCGAGCGCGCCGGCAACCTCGGAGGACTGCTGCTGGGGATGTCGCTGGGCGCCGTCTGGACGCCCTGCGCCGGCCCGGTGCTGGCCTCCATCCTGGTGCTGGTGGCCCAGGCCCAGGATCTCGGCCGCTCGGCCGGCTTGCTGCTGCTGTACGCCATCGGCGCCGGCATCCCGATGCTCGTCATCGCCTACGGCGGCCAGTTCGTCCGCACCCGGATCCGCGCCGTGGCGCGCCACGCCGACCGCCTGCAGCAACTGTTCGGCGCGCTGATCCTGGCCACCGCCGCCGCCATCCATTTCCAGTACGACGTCCTGCTGTACGCCCACCTCGCCAACTTCATCTCGCTCTGAAAGGAACCATCATGAAATGCCTGCTCACCATGCTGCTCGCCGGCGCCACCTTCTTCAACGCCGCCTCGTCCCATGGCGCGCCGATCGCCAGGGGCCAGACCGCCCCCGAATTCACGGGCATCGACAAGTGGCTGGGTTCGCAGCCCCTTACCATGCAGGGCTAGCGCGGCAAGGTCGTGCTGGTCGACTTCTGGACCTACACCTGCATCAACTGCATCCGCACGCTGCCGCATGTGAAGCGCTGGCACGAGAAGTACAAGGACCAGGGCCTGGTCGTGGTCGGGGTGCATACCCCCGAGTACCCGTTCGAACGCTCGACCGCGAACGTGCAGTCCGCGATCAAGCGCTTCGGCATCCCGTATGCGGTGGCCCAGGACAACCGCTACGCCACCTGGGAAGCCTATTCGAACCGGTATTGGCCGGCCGTCTACCTGATCGACAAGCGCGGACGCATCGTCTACACGCACTTCGGCGAAGGGGCCTACCGGGAGACCGAAGCCAGGATCCAGGCCCTGCTGGCCGAAGCCGCGTAGCAGTTTTTGTATCCCGGTGTATCCAGCCTCGGGCGGTACACACGCCATTGCGTAAGGAGTCATTCCAGACACAGTGGAGAGACGTGACGGCCTTTTAATGGCGTCATGCATTCACAACCCAGGCAGTCCAACCCGCGAAGGAGAATCACCATGAACACCAGCACCGCACAACACAGGATCGCACTCGTCTCCGTCGGCTCGCGCGGCGCCGGCGCCGGCGTCGCCCTGACCGGTGAGCGCGGCATCACCATCGGCAACATCCAGCCCGGCCCGATCGCGACCGACATGACGGCCGACATGCTCGAGACGATCACGCCCCTGATCCCGGTGAAGCGCGTCGGCCGGCCGGCCGAGATCGGGGCGCTGGTGGCCTGCCTGACCGGCCCGGATTCGGGCCATATGACGGGCGCCAGCCGGACCATCGGCGGCATGTCGCTGTAATCCCAGGAGAACGTCATGAACGACAATACCAACCTGAAACGCAGGGACTTCCTGGGCACCGCGGCGCTGGGCATCGCCGCCTTTCAAGCCAGCCTGATGGGCGCCGCGCAGGCGGCGCCTGCCGGCGCCAGGCCAGGCGCCGGCAGCGGGATTTCCCCTGCCAGCAACACCTTCACCGACATCCGCCAGATCCGCGCCGGCGTGCTCGACGTCGGGTATGTCGATGCCGGACCGCCTACCGGCACGCCGATCGTGCTGTTCCACGGCTGGCCCTACGACATCCACGCCTTCATCGATGTAGTGCCGATCCTGACCGCGGCCGGCTATCGCGTGATCGTGCCGCACCTGCGCGGCTACGGCAGCACGCGCTTCGTGTCGCCGGACACGCTGCGTAATGGCCAGCAGGCCAGCTTCACGGCCGACGCCGTCGCCTTCCTCGACGCACTCAAGATCGAGCACGCCATCGTCGCCGGCTTCGACTGGGGTGCCCGCATCGCCACCACCCTGGCCGCACTGTGGCCGCAGCGTTTCAATGCGCTGGTCTCGGTCAGCGGTTACCTGATCGGCAGCCAGGAAGGCAATATCGTGCCGCTGGCGCCGAAGGCCGAGCTGCAATGGTGGTACCAGTATTACTTTGCCACCCCGCGCGGCGAACGCGGTTATCGCGAAAACACGCATGCCTTCGCGCGCCTGATCTGGGAACTGGCGTCGCCCGAGTGGAAGTTCGACGACGCGACCTTCGCCCGCTCCGCCAGATCGCTCGACAACCCGGACCACGTCGCCATCTCGATCAGCAACTACCGCTGGCGCCTGGGCCTGGCGCCGAGCGAGCCGCAATACGAAGACATTGAGCGGCGCCTGGCGACGTTCCCCGACGTCGCGGTGCCGACCATCACGATGGAGGGCGAGGCCAACGGGGCGCCGCATCCCGATCCGAAGAACTACGCCAGGAAGTTCCTGAAGAAGTACGAACACCGCCACATCGCCAATGGTGTCGGCCATAACCTGCCGCAGGAAGCGCCTCGGGACTTTGCACAGGCCGTCCTCGACGTCGCCAAATGGAGGTGAGAAGATCGACCACGGGCGCCAATGCACGCGTGCTCTGCACCGTCCTCGGGCTGCTGGCCTCCCTGTCGCTGCCGGCATTCGCCCAGGGCGATGTCGGCGGCGCCCGCCCGATCGCGGTGGTGGCGATCGCGAACGGGGCGGCGCGCAGGCTGATCGCCGATCGAAAGCCGCCCGGACCGCTGGCGAAAGGCCAGGTCTTCACCGGCTACCGCACCGCGAACACGCCCGATCCCACGCACATGGTGATCGCCAGCCGGACGGTGGCATCCGTCGTCCCAGCGGGGGCTGGGGGATTGGCACGGGCATCGAACGGCGTCATCGACGCCAAGTTGTATCCAGAAGTAACCCAATGCATACGTGGCTTCTGCCCGGTTCATGCGGCAAACGGCACGCATCCGCATGACAAGTCGCAGCAGCAGCAGGCCTGCCGGCGAAGCGGACTGAAACTCGTTACAACCGCTTACGCATCCGCGGTTCATGTCGAGTTGGCATTGATGCTACCTTTCCGATACGCAATTCAATGACGAATTGCGAACCAGACCAGAGGACATCATGAACAAACTGATCATTACGCTCGCGGCCAGCCTGGCCGCCATTGGTTCCGCACAGGCCCAGACCAGCGTCGCCGACGTCAGCCCGGCGTCGCGCGCCTATATCGGCGCAGCAGTGTCCGGCGTCAAGAACCAGTCCAGCGATGACTGGCAGGCCGGCGGCAAGCTGTTCGGCGGCTACAACATCGACCAGAACTGGGCGCTGGAAGCCGGCCACTCGCGCTTCGGCAATGAGGACATCAACGCGTTCTCAGGGTCGGGATTCACGACGGCAGAGGTGAAGAGCTCGCGCACCTATATTGCGGCGAAATACACGATGCCCGTGAACGCCGAGCTCTCGGCCTATGGCAAGCTGGGCGCCTCCTATAACGAAACCAAGTTCTCGCTCATGGGCGACAGCTACACGGATCGCGACACCGGCGCCTACGCGGCGCTGGGCGTGCAGTATGCCCTGGCCCCGAACGTGTCGCTGTTCGGCGAATACGAGCGCTATGGCAGGAAGAAGGAAGCGGGCGCCAAGGCCGACGTCGTGTCGGTGGGCCTGCAGTACGGTTTCTAAGGCGTACGTCCAGCGCGCTGCGAACGCTCAGCCGTTCACGGCGCGCGGCAGGTCGCGCTCTCCCATCACGACCGACAGATCGACCTGCCCCGCACGCCACGCATGCTCCAGGTTCTGCTCGATCGCATCGATGCTGGTCAGCCTGTCGTCGGCGAAGCCGCGCACGCCATACGCCCGGTTGCGTCCGTGCGACTTGGCCAGGTACAGCGCCATGTCCACCAGGTTCACCACCCGTTCCCATGCCAGCTCCTGCTTGCCCACCGCGAGCGGGAAGGGCGCATGGCCGATCGACACGTTCACGCTCAGGGCCATGCCGCCATGGTCGACGACGGTCGCGCCGATGCCGGCCAGGATGCGTTCGGCCACCTCGTCCAGTCCTGATTTACCGGCCGGCGCCGTCGGCAGGTAGGCCAGGAATTCCTCGCCGCCCCAGCGCACGATCATGTCGGTCTCGCGCAGGATCTCGCACAGGCGCGCCGCGATCGTGGTCAGCACCGCGTCGCCCGCCGCGTGACCATAGGTGTCGTTGATGTTCTTGAAGTGGTCGACGTCGAGCAGGAACAAGGCGCCACCCGGCGCATCGTCCGGTGCGCGCGCCGCCGGCGGCGTGCGCATGTATTCCAAAAAGTGACGACGGTTGTACAGCCCCGTCAGCGGATCGCGCACGCTCTGCTGCTTGAGTTCGCGGTTCTTTTCATGCAGCTGGGCGTTCGCTTGGCGCACCTTGCGGTACAACAGACCCACCACGGTCGCCGCCAGCGCGAACACCGCGACCAGCAGCCACCACACGCGCTGCTGCAGGCGTCGGTTGTCGATCTCGGTCGACTTGATCAGGTTTTCGCTGCGCAGCAGCTCGATCTGGCGCTGCTTCTTGTCGCCCTCGTACTTTTCCTGCAGGTCGAGCATCGCCTGCTGGCGGCGCCGCTCGAACAGCTCGTTCGAGATCTTGCGTTCGCGGTGATAGGCTTGCAGCGCGCCGGGCAGGTCGCCGACGCGCTCCAGCGCGAGGCCGTATTCGACCAGGGCGTTCTGCAGTTCCGGCTTGTCGCCGATTTCCTCGTAGCCGGCCATGCCCAGCTCGATCTGGCGCTTGCCGTCGGCCAGGCGGCCGGTGCCCAGATAGGCCTGGCCCAGGTTCAGGTGAGCGGTCGCATCGAGTTTGCGGTCGTTCAGCGGACGCGTCGCCGCCACCGCCTGTTCGGCGTAGCTCGCCGCGTGCTTGAAGTCGCCGGTCTTGAGATAGAAGTCGGACAGGTTGATCAGCGACACCGCGACCCGCTTGGTGGCGCCAATCGAGCGTTCCAGCGCCAGTCCTTCCTGCAACGCGCGCAGCGCGCGTTCGCGCTGGCCGGTATCGATCGCCAGCCAGTACTCGGCGTTCCGGATGGTCGCCATGCGGCCCGGCGAATTCGCCTTGCGGGCGGCGGCGAGCGCCTCGTCCAGCAGGCCAAAGCCCTTTTCGGGTTCGCGCATCTGGGAGTAGAGGCGCACCAGCGAATTGAGCGCCATGACCACGTGCACCGGCTCGCCATGCCTGCGCGCCAGTGCGGCCGCCGACTGCAGGCGCTCGAGGGCGCGTGGCAGATTGCCTTCCTCGGCATGCGATTCGCCCGACGAAATCGCCGCCCGTACGCGCAGGTCGATGTCGTTGGTGGTGTTGGCCAGCTTTTCCGCTTCCCAGACCAGGCGGTGCGCTTCGCTCGGACGATGTTGGGCAAAGGCCGAATACCCTTGCATCAGAAGGCCCTTGGCGAGCGCGCCGGCATGATCGTATTCGCGGCCCAGGGCGATCAGCTCGTTGGCGAGCGTGAACGACTGCCCATGGTGGCCGAGGCCGTGGCGCGCCATGGCAAGCTGGTTCAGGAACTCGATGCGTTGCGTGAGCGGTGCGTTGCGGGCTTCCTGCTCGAGCGCTTCCAGCTTCGGCAGCGCGCGCTCGGGCACGAAGCGATTGAGTTCGCGGATATCCGCGATGCGCTGGTCCAGCGGCAGGCCGTCACTGGCAAAGGCCAGCGGCGACGCCGCGCACAATGCCAGGGCCAGCGCGAGGGAGCGGGAAGGCGCGAATGCGCAATGCAGGACAGCGAACATGCCGTTTCTCGTCGCGCCGGGCGGTCCGGCGGAAGTTGTTTGGACCATTATATGGCTGTTGCAAAGCAGAAATTTCACTTTCTCTTCAAATGTCACAAAAAAGACACAGGCGAATCGAGGACATTGGCGCGGCGGCAGGGTGAGCGGTCCGGTAAGCCCGGTGATCCAGGCAAACAGGAGTGAACCACTTGTCGAGTAAAAAAACTGAATGTGGCCGATCTGGTGTAACCAACAGCCAAAATCGCGCACCAGAATGTTGTGCGCGGCGGTGCGACCGCCATCCGCGCCGGCTTTGCTCTGGCTGGGGTCGCGTTCGGCGTCGTGCCGTTGCTGCTCGGCTGGCGCTGGCTGCGCCGCCAGGGCGGCGGGGGATGCGCGACGCCGCCGCCGGGACAAGAGGTGAGCGGCAGCGGTGCGCCGGCTGGTTGTTTCAACTGGAGCAGGATGTGAATCCGGGCTGTGGGGTGGACGGCGCCGTCCACCCCACAGCCGCCAACACCGCCCAGGACTTACACCGCGATCTGCTGCAACAGATACAGCCGCTGATACAAGCCGCCCTCGATCCGCATCAGTTCCTCGTGCGGTCCAGCTTCCGTGATCTTGCCGTGATTGAGCACGATGATACGGTCGGCCTCGCGGATGGTCGACAGGCGGTGCGCGATGGCGATGATGGTCACCTTGCCGCGCAATTCTTCCAACGCCTCCTGCACGATCTGCTCGGTGGCGCTGTCGATGCGCGAGGTCGCCTCGTCCAGCAGCAGGATGCGCGGCTCGCCCGCCAGCGCGCGCGCGATCGCGATCAGCTGCTTCTGGCCGGACGACAAACGCGAACCGCCTTCGCCCAGCTGGGTCTCGTAGCCGTCTTCCAGCGCGGCGATGAAGTCGTGGGCGTGGGCCGCGCGCGCCGCGGCCTGCAGGCGGGCGAAGGAAAGGCCGCGGCCCATGTCGATGTTCTCGCGCGCGGTGGCGGCCAGGATGAAGGGGTCTTGCGGCACCAGGCCGACCTCGTTGCGGAAACGCTCGTTGCCGATGCCGGCCAGCGGCAGGCCGCCGATCTCGATGGTGCCCTTGTCGGCCACGTAGTAGCGCAGCAGCAGCGACAGGAGGGTCGACTTGCCGCTGCCGGTGTGACCGACGATGCCGAAGAAGGCGCCTTGCGGCACGTCGAGCGACAGGTCGTGCAGCACCGGCTGGCCCGGCACGTAGGCGAATTCCACGTTGCGTACCCGCACCGCCGGCGCGGTCGCCGAGAAGGCGCTTTCGTCGTGCGCGCGCCTGGGATCGTGTTCCGGCGCGCCCGCTTCGTCGAGCAGCGTGTTCACGCGCGCCGCCGCCACCACCGCCTGCTGCAGGCCGCTGAACTGCATCGTGATCTGGATGAGGGGCTCCACCACGCGCGCGATGTAGCTGACGAAGGCATACAGCACGCCCACCTCGACCGCGCCGACCTCGCGCTGGCCGAAGGCGAAGATCACCAGCGCCAGCAGGGCGACGTTGAGCAGGTCGAGCGCGGGCCGCAGCAGGAAGGCGTTGGCGCGCAGCTCGGCCAAGCGCGCCGTGTAGTGGTTGCGGTTGGTGCCCAGGAAGCGCTCGCCGAAACGCACTTCGGCATTGCTGGCTTGCAGCACGCTCATGCCGCCGATCGACTCGGCCATCTGGGCATTGATGTCGCTGCGCAGTGCCCTGGCGCGCGTGACCGCCGGCGCCGACAGGCGCTGGTAGAGCCAGACGATGCCCACCACCGCCGGCACCAGGGTCAGGACGATCAGCATCAGGCGCCAGTCGAGCCAGGCCATCGCGATCATGGTGCCGATCAGGACGATCGAGTTGTCGAGCATGACGTACAGGACCTGGATGTACAGGGTCTTGACCGCCTCGGTGTCGTTGGTCACGCGGCTGACCAACTGGCCGGTGATGGCGCGGTCGAAGAAGGCCATCGGCAGGCGCAGCACGTGGCCATAGACCCATTCGCGCAGGCGCTGCACCGAGCGCATCGCGAGGCCCGACAGGCGGATCAGCTGCAGGTAGCGCACCCAGCTCGCGATCCAGCCGGTGACGACCAGGCCGCCCAGCAGCAGCGCCATGCGCGGCCAGTCGAGGTCGCGCGGCAGCAGGTGGTCGTCGATCAGGGCCTTGCCCAGCAGCGGGCCCAGGACCTCGAATGCCGCGGCCAGGATCAGCCACAAGGTGGCGACGACCAGGTGGCGCGTCTCGGGCGCTGCGGCGCGCCGCAGCAGGCGTGTGGCGAGCTTCGCCTGGTGGCGCAATTCGCCGCGTTCGACGGACTTGTCCGTGCTTGCGTCAGATGGCATCGAGGCTGGCCTCCAGTTGTTGGTAACGCCACTGGCTGGCATACCAGCCATCCAGCGCGAGCAGTTGATCGTGGGTGCCCGCTTCGACCACGCGGCCGGCCTTGAGCACGATAATGTGGTCGGCCGCGACCACCGCCGACAGTCTGTGGCTGGCGATGATGGCGGCGCGTCCGGGCTGCGCCTGGCGCAGCTCGGCCAGGTGTTCGAGGATGCGGGTCTCGGTGCCGGTGTCGACTGCCGACAGGGCGTCGTCCAGCAGCAGCAGGGAACTGGCGGCCAGCAGCGAGCGCGCGATCGCGACCCGCTGGCGCTGGCCGCCCGACAGCGTGATGCCTTTTTCGCCCACCGGGGTGTCGTAGCCGTGCGGGAAGCGCAGGATGTCGTCGTGGATGTCGGCCATCTGCGCCGCCGCGATCACCTCGGCGCGCGAGGCGCCGGGACGGGCCAGCGCGATGTTCTCGGCGATCGAGGCCGAGAACAAAAAGGACTCTTGCGGCACCCAGCTGGTCGCGCTGCGCAGGGCCGACAGGCGATAGGCGTCGAGCGGCTGGCCGGCCCATTCGACGCGGCCGGCCTGCGGCGTGGCCTGGCGCAGCAGCACCCGCAGCAGGGTCGACTTGCCGGAACCGGTCGGGCCGACCAGGCCCAGGGTCTGGCCCGGCTCGAGCCGCAGCGACACACCGTCGAGCGCCGGCTGTTGCGGATTGCCTTGTCCGCCGTAGGCGAAGGTGACCTTGTCCAGCACCAGCGCGCCCTGGCCGACCTGTTCGATGACGCCGGTGTCCTCGACCGAGAGCGGGGCGTCGAGCAGCGGTTGCAGGCGCGCCAGGCCGGCGCGGCCGCGTTCGATCAGGGTCAGCACCCAGCCGGCCGCGAACATCGGCCAGATCAGCTGGCCCAGGTACATCGTGAAGCTGGTCAGGGCGCCCACCGTGAGTTCGTCCTGCCACACCAGGTAGCCGCCCAGGCCGAGCGTGAGGCCGGTGGCGGCAGTGAGCGTGAGGCCGACCGCCGGCTCGTAGGCGGCTTCCCATTTCTGCGCCGTCAGGCTGGCTTGCGCGGCCTTGCCGGCCAGCTCGCCGAACTGGCTGGCGCTGCGTCCTTCCAGGCCCAGGGCGCGCAGGGTGCGCACGCCGGACAGCGACTCTTGCACGTGGTCGTTGAGCTTTGAAAAGCACTTGAGCGCATCGCCTTCGGCCGTGTGGATATGGGTCGAGATGTACCAGAACGCGAGGCCCATCAGCGGGAACGGCAGCAGCGCGACCAGGGCCAGGCGCCAGTCGACGCCCAGCATCATGATCCCCAGCACCATCACCAGGGTCAGCGTGCCGTCGAAGGCGGCCAGCAAGGCTTCGCCGGCCGCCATCTCGATGGCGTCGATGTCGTTGGTGGCCAGCGCCATCAGGTCGCCGGTGCGCTGGCGCTGGTAGAAGGCCGGGCCCTGCGCCGCCAGGCGCGCGTACAAGCGGGTGCGCAGCTCGACGCCCAGGTTGTAGGCGGCCGAGTACAGCCGGATGCGCCAGCAGACCCGCAGCACGTAGATCGCCACGCCCAGCGCGGCCAGTTCGGCGATCCCGAGCAGCAGGTCGTGCTGCCCGAGACGGTTGGCGGCAAGGGCGTCGACCATGGCGCCGACCTTGCGTGGGATGAGGACGGTGCAGATCGCGACGCCGACCAGCATGGCGGCCGACGAGGCATAGGATTGCCAATGCCGGCGCACGAAGCCGCCGATCAGCCTGGACAAACTCATTCGAAATCCTTGGAAATGCGCCCGAAAAAAAAGCGGGCCAGAGCCCGCTAGTGTAGTCGTTTTGCCTATCCGGCGCTGTTGATGTGCTTACTTTCGACGCTTTGGCGGGGTGTCGATGCGGGTGACGGTGGCCGAATCCTTGTCCTCGACCGGGGCCGCCATCGGATGCGGCGCGGTGGCCGCTTTCGGGGCGCCCTTGCCGGCGGCCCTGGCGATCGGCTTGGGCCTGGCGACCGGGGTTGGATCGTCGCCGATCGTCGCCTGGATCTCGTCCGCGCTCACGATCGCCGGTCCTTCCTGGACGACGACCGGCTCGGCCGGCGCTGGCGGTTGCGCCTGCACGACCGGCGCCGCCGCAGCCTGGACCGCCTCGGTGACCTTGGCGCCGGTGTCGGCGGCAGCGTCGATCGTGGCCGTCGTCGCGGCAGCGGCGACGGTCGCGGCCTGCTCGATCGGTGCAGAAACAGGAGCGGCCAGCGTCAGCGGCGCGCCCGGCGCCTCGTGCGCGATCGTGCGCAAGGCGACCGGTTGGGCATTGGCGGTGATGTTGAACAGTTCGCGGCCGTAGTTGAATAGGCTGCGCACCTGTTCTTCGGCGTGGGTGCGCAGCACCAGCAGGTCGCGCGGCTGGGTCGCCTCGATCAGCTGGCGCAGGGTGTGCGACGAGCGCTCGACCGAATCGCGCGAGGCCGACAGGTTGAGCGACATGATGCGGCTGGCATTGTCCAGCGTCTGCGTGGCGAAGGTATGAAAGAAGCGAAACTGCGCATCCCACTGGGCGCTCAGTTGCCTGGTAGATGCTGCGGACAATTGCTCGGGAAGTGAGGTCATTGGATTTCCTATCGGTCAAGTATGGCGCGCTGCAATATCGGCCAGTGTACCCACGATTTGCGGGTGTTGCAACGCACAAAGATAGCTTATTTATCAAGGGTAATATTGCATCGCAGCATTGTTTGATTTTTCTCAAAGACCATGTTCCTGAATTGCTACAATTTGCCGATCAACAGGAGATGACATGGACCTCGTGATTCGCAATGCGACGCTGCCCGACGGCCGGCAAGGCATCGACATCGGCATCGCCAACGGGCGCATCGCCGTCCTCGCACCGCGGCTGCCCGCCCGGGGCGCACGCGAGATCGACGCCGCCGGCGACCTGGTCAGCCCACCCTTTGTCGACGCCCATTTCCATATGGATGCGGTGCTCAGCTACGGCTTGCCGCGCGTGAACCGCAGCGGCACCTTGCTCGAAGGTATCGCGCTGTGGGGCGAGCTGAAGCCGGCGCTGACCCAGGACGCCCTGGTCGAGCGCGCGCTGCGCTATTGCGACTGGGCGGTGGCGCGCGGCCTGCTGGCGATCCGCAGCCACGTCGACGTCTGCGACGACCGCCTGCTGGCGGTGGAAGCCCTGCTGGAAGTCAAGCGCCGGGTGGCGCCGTATCTCGACCTGCAGCTGGTGGCATTTCCACAGGATGGCCTGCTGCGCAGCCCGACCGCCTTCGACAACCTGAAGCGCGCGATCAGCATGGGCGTGGACGTGGTCGGCGGCATACCCCATTTCGAGCGCACCATGGCGCAAGGGGCCGAGTCGGTGCGACTGCTGTGCGAGTTCGCGGCCGAACGCGGCCTGCGCGTGGACATGCACTGCGACGAGAGCGACGACCCGCTGTCGCGCCATATCGAGACGCTGGCGCACGAGGCCCAGCGCCTCGGCCTGCAGGGCAGGGTGGCCGGCTCGCACCTGACCTCGATGCACTCGATGGACAATTATTACGTGAGCAAGCTGCTGCCGCTGATCGCGGAAAGCGGGGTGGCGGCGATCGCGAACCCGCTGATCAACATCACCCTGCAGGGCCGCCACGATACCTATCCCAAGCGGCGCGGCATGACCCGGGTACCCGAGCTGATGGCGGCCGGCGTCGATGTCGCCTTCGGCCATGACTGCGTGCTCGACCCCTGGTACGGCATGGGCTCGGGCGACATGCTCGAAGTGGCGCACATGGGCCTGCACGTGGCGCAGATGACCGGGCTGGAGGCGATGCAGGCCTGCTTCGAGGCGATCACCGCGACGCCCGCGCGCATCCTCGGCCTCGAAGGCTATGGCCTGGCGCCAGGCTGCCATGCCGACCTGGTGATCCTCGACGCAAGCTCGCCGGTCGAGGCGATCCGCCTGCGTGCGGCGCGCCGCGTCGTGCTGCGGCGCGGCCGGGTGGTGGCCGAGGCGCCGCCTGCCGCCAGCCGCCTCTATCTCGACGGGCGCCCCGATGGCGTCGACTTCCGGCTGCCTCAGGGCAACAATCTGGCAAACCAGGACGCTCCGTGATTATTTGTGAGTTTTCAGGCAAAATAACTGACCGCCGGGTTCTGGCATTTGCATACTGATTGTTGTGAGAGATATTGAAATCCGTCCCGCCGTTGAAGCCGACTTCGAGGCGATCTGGACCATTTTTTGTGCCCACGTGGTGGCCGGTGAAACCTATGTCTTCACTACCGCGACGTCGCGCGAGGCCGGCCATCATTACTGGCTGGGCCAGGGCGTGCACAGCTTCGTCGCCGTGAGCCCGGCGGGGCGCGTGCTGGGCATGTACCGGCTGGTGCCGAACCAGGCCGGACGCGGCCACCACGTGGCCAACGCGTCCTATATGGTCAGCCAGTCGGCGCAAGGCGCGGGCATCGGCCGCCTGATGGGCGAACACAGCCTGGTCGAAGCGCGCAGCCTGGGCTTCCTGGCGATGCAGTTCAACCACGTGGTCAGCACCAATGCCGCCGCCATCGGGCTGTGGAAGAAACTGGGCTTTTCCATCGTCGGCACGCTGCCCAAGGCCTTCCGCCACAAGCGCCTGGGCTATGTCGACGCCTATGTGATGTACCAGCTGCTGCAAGACCCCGACCACTGGCCGACCGCGGACGAGTAGTGAAAACGACCGCATAAGCGCGATATGATCCCGGCCATGACCGAGATCCTCACCACCGACCGCCTGCGCCTGCGCCTCGTCACCGAGGACGACGCCCCGTTCTACCTGGCGCTGGCGAACGACCCCGCCTTCATCGAGCATATCGGCGACCGCAAGCTGCGCAGCGTCGACGCCGCGCGCAGCGGCCTGCGCGAGGGACCGATCGCCATGCAGGAGAAACACGGCCATTCGCTGTACCTGGTCGAGCGGCTGGCGGATGGCGCTCCGATCGGCTTGAGTGGCCTGGTCAAGCGAGATACCCTGGAGCACGTCGACATCGGCTATGCCTTCCTGCCCGACTACCGCGGATGCGGCTACGCCTTCGAGGCGGGGCAGGCGGTGGTGCGCCTTGCGGCGCGGATGGGCATCCGGCGCCTGGCGGCGATCGTCTCTCCCGGCAACGCGGCCTCGATCGCGCTCCTGCGGCGCCTGGGACTGCGCCTGGAACGCCGCGCCTGCCTGGCCCCAGGCCAGCCGGAGGTCGACGTCTACCTGGCCGACCTCGAAGGTTGAGTAGCGCACCTTGTGCGGGTATTGACGGTGGTACGATGGCGCCATCCCCAACGCCTGCTGACCGAAACGACACCGATGCCACCCGACGAGCTGCCGCCAGACGCCCATTTCTACATTGTCTTGAATGCCGGTTCCGGGCATTCCGAGACCGAAGAGCGCATCTCGACGATCCGCGAGGTCATGGACAGGTCGGGCCGGGTCTGCCACCTGGAGGTGGTCGACAAGCCTGATCGGCTGGAAGACATCGCGCGCGAGATGGCCGGCAAGGCGGTCGCCAGCAATGGCGTGCTGGTCGCGGCCGGCGGCGACGGCACCATCAACACGGTCGCGCACCAGGCGGTGCTGGCCGGCTGCCTGTTCGGCGTACTGCCGCAGGGTACCTTCAATTACTTCGGCCGCACCCACGGCATCCCGGAAGACCTGGCCGAGGCGGTGTACGCGATGCTGCGTGCCGAGGTGAGGCCGGTACAGATCGGCATGCTCAACAACAAGATCTTTTTGGTCAATGCCAGCGTGGGCCTGTATCCGGCGCTGCTCGAGGAGCGCGAGCACGACAAGCGCGAATATGGCCGCAGCCGCGTCGTGGCCTTCCTGTCGGCGATCAAGATGGCGCTGCGGCCCCACCGCCACCTGCGCATCACGCTCGAACTCGATGGCAAGGAAAAACGTCTGCGCACCACGACCTTGTTCGTGGGTAACAATCGTCTGCAGATGGAGCAGGTCGGCATGGAAGACCTGACCGAGGCGGTGGAAGAGGGGCAGCTGGTGGCGCTGGCGCCCAAGCCGATGGGCAAGCTCGGGCTGCTGGGGCTGCTGATCCGCGGCGCTTTCGGCAAGCTCGGCGCGGGCGACGACGTGATCGCCTTCGCGTTCAAGAGCATGACGGTGCGCACGCCGTCGCTCTATGGACGCAAGCGTCTGAAGGTGGCGGCTGACGGCGAGGTGAGCAAGATGGCGACGCCCTTCGAATTCCGGGTGCTCGAAGGGCGGCTCAAGCTGCTGGTGTCCGGGAAGGGGCGCGGCACACCGCGTCCCGTCAAGGGCACGCTCGAAACGGCCTGACTTATTTCACCCGCAACAACCGCACGCCATAAATGTCGAACCGGTTCGACGGCGCGGCGCCGCCGGCGCCGGTGAAGCTGCGGTTACTGTCGAGATAACTCATATTGTAGAAGTCCGTCATTTCGAGACGGTAGTTGCCCACCTCGTTGCCCACCTCGTTGCCCACCTCGTCGCCCACCTCGATGCGCGCCGCCAGCGGCGTCGAATACACGCTCGGCGTGTCCTTCTGCAGCAGCGGCGCATGCGGCAGCTGGATCACGCCCTGGGCCACGACACGGCCGCTGCCATCCTTCAACGCCAGCCATTTGACGCCGCCGCTGATGCCCAGGTTCACCTGGTTGGCGCCGTTGTGGTAGCGCACCTGGATCCGGTAATCGCCCGCCCGCTCGATGCGGATGCCATCGACGGCAAAGCGGTCGCCCGGCTTGCCCCAGTTCTTCAGGTGCGGCTGGGTGAAGCGCGCGTCGGGGGCCGTCGCCTTCAGGTTCGCGTGAACACGCGCATCGGTCACGGGAATCTCGATGCCCACGTCGACGCAGCGCGGCTGGCTGTGGTGGCTGGCGTTGCCGCTATCGGTGTACAGCGCCTCGACCGCATAGCAGGAGGCGGCGCCGGCCTCGCGATCGACCCAGGCCCCGGCCGGCAGCTTGTCGGCCACCAGCTTGCCGTCGCGGTAGACGCGGTAGCTCACGTTGGCGGCATTGCCGTTGGCGCCGATCTGCAAGGTGACGGGGCCCGAGGCTGCGCGCGCCAGGCTGTCGATGGTCGGCTCGCGCGGGCCGAAGACGGCGCTCGCTTCCTCATAGGGATTGGCGTTGACGCGGCGGATGTCCTGCTGGCCGGCCACCAGCTTGCCGAGCGTGATCTCGATGCGGTTGCCGTCGGCCAGGTCGCTCAGGCGGATGGTGTCGCCGACCCGCTTCCCGTTCAGGACGATGCGCTCGACGGCGTAATAGCCATCCTTCTCGCTCACGGCAGGCAGCTTCAGGCGGACGTCGATGCGCTTGCCGTGCAGGCGCAGGTCGTGCAGCGCGATCTCGTTCGTGGCGCCGAAGGTTTCGCGGCGCAGTGTCGACGTGATGAACGGACGCAGCGCGATGCCGTCGTCCAGCGTCTCCACGCCGAACACATTCCTGACCACCATGCCGAGATAGCCGCCCACCGACCATAGCTGGCGGCGCGAGTTGATCACCGGACCGCTCAAGCCCGGATTGTTCTCGTCGAGCAGCAGCGGCTGGCCGGACAGCCACTCGAGGTTCTCCATATTCGACAGGTTCACCGCCGCGCCGCGCATCAGTCCAGCGTAGGCCGCGTCGGCCACCGCCGTGTTCTTGCCCCGGCTTGCTGCGCGCAGGCCGTAGGCGGTCACGAACGGCCAGCTCGAACGGTTGTGATAGACCGGCGCCCCGATCTGCTGCGGCCAGATCATCGGCGCGCCCAGCGGGCCATGCGGATAACGCGCCAGGATCGAGCGCGCCTGGCTCTCGTCGGCCACGCCGCTGACGATGGCCAGCGCCTGGCCCAGCCAGTCGAACTTGTGCAGCGGCGCGTCGTCCAGGTGGCCGGCGGTGAGGCTGCTGTACATGCCTTCTTCCTTCAACCACAGGCGCGCGTTGATCGCCTGTTTCAGTTCCGCGGCCCAGCGCGCGTAGCGCCGAGCCTTGTCGTCATCGTTGTGCTCGCGCGCCAGCTTGGCCGCAAGATTCAGGGCCTGGTAGTAGACGACGTTGGTCGACAGCGCTTTCGAGCTGGCCATCGAGGCCAGGTCGCCCGGGATCCAGGCGGCATAGGTCTGGTCGCGCCAGTCGAGGAAGGATTCCTCGCCCGTGTACAGGCCGGACACTGGATCGAAGGCCGCCACGCGGTCGATCTCGATCGTGTTCGACAGCGCCTTCAAGGCGCGCGCGGCGAACGGCGTGCGTTCGGAAGCGGGCAGGGTGCGCAGCGTTGCATCAAGCGCCAGGGCCCAGGTCAGTCGGTCGGTGCTGACCGGCCAGCTGCCGCCGCTGCCGGTGTCCTGCACGATCTGCAGGCCGTCCGGCGTGCCCGGGATCTGCGGGGCGGCGGTGATGCCAGGCCGCCAGCCCGAGAGCTTGAAATCCAGTGAATTGCGCACCCGTTGCGGGTCGAGCAGGGCCAGGCCCAGGTCGGCCGCGTACGACAGGTCGCGGGTCCAGACATAGGCCCATTTCTCGCCGGTGGCGAAGCACGCGCAGTCGATCGCATTGCCGCCGTTGTAGTTGCCGTCGTTGATCTGGCTGACGGAGTTCTGGCGCATCTCGCGGCCCGCCATGGCGAACAGGGCATCGAAGGCCAGGTTGCCGCTGCGTACGCGCGGCAGGCCTTCTTCTTCGGCGTAGTCGACGTGCTGCGGACCGGGGTCGCGCAGCAGCATGGTGCTCGACTGGACGTAGTGGCGCAGCCGCGCGTTCGCATCCGGCGTCGAGTAGCGCACGGTTTCCACCTTGCCGTCCCAGGTCGGCCATTGCTGGGTTGCCTGGGCCGCGTGGCCGGCATGCGGATCGGGGCCGGCGCCACGCTGGGTGTCGGCGATGCGCGTCACCTTGAGCACGGGCTTTGCAGGATCGCGCGCATCGATCGTGAAGCGGTAGGTGCCGGGCTGGCGCACGAACAGGAAGGTCTCGGGACCGGACTGCCGCTCCAGGCGGTAATCGGTTTCCGGTTTGACGCTCGTGCTCTTGTCCGGGTCGATCACCCACTCGGCGCCCCAGTCGCTGGTCCCCAGCTTGAAGGCGTGGTTGCCGGGCATGACCTCGACGTCGGCCTGGTAGATGCCATCGCCCCTGGCCGCCAGCGGACTGGCGGTGCCCCAGCCATTGAAGGCGCCGCGCACGTACAGGCCGTCGACGTTCTGGGCGAGGACAGACCCGCAGGAGAGCAGGGCGGCCAGGGCGATGGCATGGCGCTTCATCGTGGCGCGTCCAGCTCGAGGACGATGGCGGCGCGTGCGGGAAGCGTCAACTTCTCGCGCAAGTCATAGGTCTTGCCGGTCAGCGCGTCGGTGCCGCCGGCCACGCCGGAAAGCATCTCGCGGAAGCGGTCGACGTCGAGCGCCTTTTCCTTGCCGTTGTTGTTAAACGCGACCAGCACCTTCTTGTCGTCGTTGTAGCGGAAGTAGACCCAGGTGTTGTCCTGCGGGCCGTAATGCATCATCTTGCCGTTGTGGATGACCGACTGGCCCTTGCGCCAGTTGGCCAGCTTGCGCACGAAGTCCTGTGCATTGCGCTGCCTGGTCGTGAGTCCGCCGCCCGCAAACGCATCGACCTTGTCGCCGGCCCAGCCGCCCGGGAACGGGGTGCGGTAGGTGGCGTCGTTGCGCTCGCCGACGGCGCTGGTCATCAGGATCTCGTCGCCCGTGTAGAACTGCGGGATGCGCGGCGCCGTCATCATGAAGATCATGGCCATGCGGTACTTGTCGAAGTCTTCGCCCACTTCGCTGTAGATGCGCGACATGTCGTGGTTGTCGGCGAACAGAACCAGGTTGCCCGGCTCGGGATACAGGTAGTCGAGCGACAGCGTCTCGTAGACGTCGGTGAAGACGTTGCCGCCTTTTTTATCGGCCAGCGCGCGGCGCATCGCCTCGGCCACCGGGAAGTCCATCAGGCTTGGCGTGTAGGCCTGGAAGCCGTCGAAGTTCTGCTTGCCGCGCTGCCAGTAGGCCACCACCGGCACCTTGGTGCTCCATTCTTCGCCGACCAGGTTCAGGTTCGGGTATTCGGCCATCAGGCGCTTCGTGTATTCGCCCAGGAAGGCCTTGTCGGAATAGCCGAAGGTGTCGATCCGCAGCCCGGACAGGCCCGCATACTCGATCCACCAGATGTTGTTCTGGATGAGGTAGTTCGCTACCTGCGGATTGGACTGGTTCATGTCGGGCATGCTCTTGACGAACCAGCCGCGCGTGAAGTTGTCGGCGTCTTCCTTGGAGCCATATGGGTCCTGCACCGCCGTGTGGTAGTGCTGGGTCGGCACGAACTTGTCGTTGTAGTTGATCCAGTCCGGCGCCGGCAAGTCCTTCATCCACCAGTGCTGGCTGCCGATGTGCGACAGCACGACGTCCTGGATGATGCCGATGCCGTGCTTCTTCGCTTCCTGCGACAGGCGCCTGAAGTCCTCGTTGCTGCCGTAGCGCGGGTCGATCTTGTACAGGTCGGTGGCCGCGTAGCCGTGGTAGGAGTAGCCCGGCATATTGTTTTCGACGAGAGGCGTCGGCCACAGCTGGGTGAAGCCCATGCCGGCGACGTAGTCGAGGCGGTCGATGATGCCCTTGATGTCGCCGCCGTGGCGGCCCAGGCCGCCCTTGCGGTCGAGTTTATCGGGCATGCCCTCGACGCTGTCGTTGGACGGGTCGCCGTTGGCGAAGCGGTCCGGCATGATCTGGTAGATCGCATCCTTGCTGGAAAAGCCCTGGCGCTCGGCGGAACCGGCTTCGCGTTCCAGCAGGCGATAGGTATAGCTGGCCGTGCGGTTGGCGCCCTTGAAGGCGATGTCGAAGCTGCCGGGCTTGACCTTCGGGTCGAGCGCCAGGTCGATGAACAGGTAGTTGCGGTTCGGGGTGCGGGTCACCGAGGCGATGCGCACGCCCGGATACGCCAGCGACGGGTCCAGATCGGCGATCTTGTCGCCATACACCATCAACTGCACCTGGGCGTGCTGCATGCCGGCCCACCAGAACGGCGGCTCCATGCGGGCGATGTCGGGAGTCTGGGCGTGGACGGCGAGCGAAGCGCCGCCAAGCACGATGCTGGCGAGGAGTTGTCTCATGATTATTGGGCGCCGCTGCCGTTGTCACCTGCTCAGGTAGTAAGACTACAAATCCATGCAGGATGAATACGGATAGGACGCGAAGTGTTGTTGTGTTGGCGAAAGAGTACCAAAGAAAACGGGCGCTAACAATCAATACACCTCGACCGTCTCTAGTGGAACTACACGGACAATTCATCGCTGAATCTTAAGGTTTCCTTCAGAAACGGCACGAAATTCCTTACCACGTGGACGAATATGCACATTTCTGTAGCTCAGCTACAACGCGCGCGATACTGTTTTTTACGAAACCTGCCATTATTGTCGATACACACAGTTTTTCGATTGCAACATCTAGTTTTAGTACAGGCGTTCTGTCGAAGCTGATAAAAATTGTCGAGGCAATGACCCCGGCAGCGGCAACGCCGCGCCGCAGGTAATCGCCTTTCACCGAGGAGACACATGAAAGCTACCGCCACCAGGCGCGCCGGCAAGCCGGCGCGTACCGCATTCCCGTTGAACCCGTTCGCCGCGGGCTGCGCCGTCCTGCTGTCGGCGCTGGCTGGCCAGGCCTTCGCGCAGGCATCGGGCAGCGAAGAGCAGACCGCCGTCGCACCGAATACCCCGACCGCCGCCGCCACCAGCGAAGTCATCGCCACCCCGGCGCCGACGCCGAGCGTCTCCACCGTCACCGTGACCGGCATCCGCCAGGGCATCGAGGCGGCGATCTCGGTCAAGCGCAATTCCAATTCCATCGTCGAAGCGATTTCGGCCGAAGACATCGGCAAGCTGCCCGATTCCTCGGTGGCCGAATCGATCGCGCGCCTGCCGGGCGTGACCGCCCAGCGCAGCCGCGGCTCGGGACGCGCTTCCGAAATCTCGGTGCGCGGCTTGTCGCCGAGCTTCAACGGCACCCTGCTCAACGGCCGCGAGATGGCCTCGACCGGCAACGCCCGCAATCCTGAATTCGACCTGTTCCCGTCCGAGCTGATGGGCGGCGTGGTGATCTACAAGACGCCGGACGCGAGCGTGATCGGCCAGGGCCTGGCCGCGACCATCGACCTCAAGACCGTGCAGCCGCTCGACTTCGGCAAGCGCGTCATCGCCGTCAACTACAAGAAGAGCCGCCTGGGCGTGCGCACCGCCGAAGAAGGCGACGGCGACCGCTTCTCGCTGTCGTACATCGACCAGTTCGCCAACCGCACGATCGGCGTGGCGGTCGGCCTGACCTCGTACGACGAGACCGGCGGCGAGCAGCGCAAGTACGACGCCTGGGGCGGCAGCGTGGCCGAGCTGCCGTACAACGGCCAGAACGTGCGCGTGCCGCTGGGCTTCACCGCCGACACCGAAACCGGCTACCACAACCGCGACGGCGCCTTCGCCTCGCTGCAATGGCGTCCGAACCGCAACTTCCGCTCGACGGTCGACCTGTTCTATTCGGCCGGCGAAACCGGCTTCAAGCGCAGCGGCCTGGAGGGCGCGGTCGGCGCCAACACCTCGGGCCTGTACGACCCGGCCGGCGTGCTGCAGAACGTCGTGGTGCAGAACGGCGTGGCCACCAGCGGCACCCTGACCAATTACAAGGCCGTGGTGCGCAACCACATCGAAGCGGCCGAGGACGACCTCAAGACCGTCGGCTGGAAGAACGAGCTGCGCGTGGGCGAGTGGGACACCAGCGCCGACATCACCTGGTCCAAGGCGACCAAGCTGAGCTCGCGCTACGAGACCACCGCCGGCCTGCCGGGCAATGCGGCCAACCTGGACACGATCTCGTGGACCGGTTTCAACGGCGGCAACTTCACCGACATCGCGTGGCGTACCGGCCTGAACTACGCCGATCCGAACGTCGCGCGGCTGACCGACGTCAACGGCTGGTCGGGTACGGCCGACAATCCGCTGGCCCAGGCCGGCTACCTGGCCCAGCCCTACATCGACGACAAGCTGAAATCGATCCGCCTGAACGCCAAGCGCGACCTCGAGTGGGGCCCGGTCTCGGCGATCCAGTTCGGCTACAACTACACCGACCGCGAAAAGACCCGTTCGGGCGACGAGGGTCGCCTGATGATCATCGGCGGCGACCGCTTCGGCGCCGTGCCGATGCCAGGCGCGTCCGCGAACACCGCCGGCACCACCGGCATCCCGATCGCCACCTGGAACCCGCTCGGCTCGCTGGGCACCGTGTACGAGCTGGCGCCGAAGGTCAATGCCGACATCCTCACCAAGATGTGGGACGTCAAGGAAACCGTGCAGACCGCCTATGTCATGGGTAACCTGAACGGCGAACTGTTCGGCCTGGAATACCGCGGCAACGTCGGCACCCAGTTCGTGCACACCAAGCAGATGGGCGGCGGCTACAACAGCGGCAACTGCACCGGCGAGACCGCCGACACCTGCCCGGTCGTGCGCGCCGTCGGCGAGCACGACTACTGGGACGTGCTGCCGAGCCTGAACCTGTCGTTCGACCTGAAGAACGATCAGCTGCTGCGCATGGGCGTGGCGCAAGTGCTGTCGCGTCCGACCCTGGACGACCTGCGCGGCGGTCTCGGCTTCAGCGTCAACACCGGCGTGGCCAATCCCTTCCTGAGCGGCGGCGGCGGCAACCCGATGCTGGAACCGTTCAAGGCCAAGTCGTTCGACCTGTCGTACGAAAAATACTTCGGCAAGAAGGGCTACGTCAGCGTCGCCGGCTTCTACAAGAAGCTCGACAGCTTCATCCTGCGCACCCCGGCCGAATACGACTTCGCGCCATGGGTCACGTCGACCACCCCGCTGCCGACCACCGGTCCATTCGCCGGTTCGACCATCGGCGTGCTGAACCGTCCTGAGAACGGCGAGGGCGGCAGCATCCGTGGCTACGAGCTGGCGGTGAACATTCCGCTGGAAATGGTGAGCTCGTGGCTGGACGGCTTCGGCATCCTGGCCAACCACTCGGATACCCGCTCGAAGATCGACCTGCCGGCCCTGGGCTTCGGCAACGTGCAGGTGCCGGCGCAGTCGATCCCGCTGCCGGGCCTGTCGCGCAAGGTCAGCAACCTGCGCCTGTACTACGAAAAGAACGGCTTCCAGGTCGCCGCCGCGGCGCGCAAGCGTTCGGACTTCCTGGGCCAGTCGCCGGACTTCTCGGACACGCTGCAGTACACCTTCGTCAAGGGCGAGACCATCGTCGATTTCCAGGTGTCGTACGAGATCCAGAAGGGCTTCGCCAAGGGGCTGTCGGTGTTCGCCCAGGCCAACAACTGGAACAACGCGCCGTACCAGGAATACACGGAGAACCGCGATTCGGTCACTCGCCGCGTCGAGTACGGCCGCACCTACCAGTTCGGCGCCAACTACAAGTTCTGAGAACCTGTGCCGGTAGGTGGGAGGAAGTTCATGCCGATGCATGGCGAGCGTGAGCAGCACAGCGCACGTTTGCCAGGCGCGGCAGGAACGACTCTCACCTGCCGGGATAGGTTCTAAGGCGGGCAGGACTACAATGCAACCCTCGCGGCCTTCGGCCCCGGGGGTTGTTTTTCTTGGAAGAGACGGCAGGAATAGATAATATGGAAAACCAGGCAATCAGGGACATCGTGATCGTCGGCGGCGGCACCGCCGGCTGGATGACGGCGGCGGCGCTCTCGAGCATGCTGAACGGCCGCTACAATATCCGGCTGGTCGAGTCGGACGAGATCGGCATCGTCGGCGTGGGCGAGGCGACGATCCCGATGATCCAGCGCTTCAACCGCGTGGTCGGCATCGACGAGAACGAGTTCATGCGCGAGACGATGGGCAGCTTCAAGCTGGGCATCGAGTTCGTCAACTGGGGCAAGCTGGGCGAGCGCTATATGCACGGCTTCGGCCGCATGGGCCAGGACCTGGCCACCGTGCCGTTCGAGCAGTACTGGCACAAGATGCGGGGGCTAGGCTTGGCCGCGCCGCTCGAGGAATATTCGATCACGCGCATGGCGGCCAAGGCCGGCAAGTTCATGCCGGCGCGCACGGACGTACCCAATTCGCCGCTGGCCGACATCGCCTACGCCTATCACTTCGACGCCAGCCTGTACGCGAAATACCTGAGAAAACTGTCCGAGGCGCGCGGCGTCACGCGCATCGAGGGCAAGATCGCGCGCGCCACCCTGCGCGAGCCGGACGGCTTCGTCGATGCGGTCGAACTCGAAAGCGGCCAGCGCATCGAAGGCGAGTTGTTCATCGACTGCTCGGGTTTCCGGGGCTTGCTGATCGAGGGGGCGCTCGAGACCGGCTACGAGGACTGGACCGGCTGGCTGCCGGCCGACCGCGCGCTGGCCGTGCCCTGCGAGTCGGCGCCGGCGATCACGCCGTTCACCCGCGCCACCGCGCACAAATCGGGCTGGCAGTGGCGCATCCCGCTGCAGCACCGCACCGGCAACGGCCACGTCTATTGCAGCCGCTTCATCAGCGACGACGAGGCGGCGGCCACGCTGCTGGCCAATCTCGACGGCCGCGCGCTGGCCGAGCCGCGCCTGATCAAGTTCCAGACCGGGATGCGCAAGCAGGCCTGGAACCGCAACGTGGTGGCGCTCGGGCTGTCGGGCGGCTTCCTGGAGCCGCTCGAGTCGACCAGCATCCACCTGATCCAGTCGGGCATCGCGCGCCTGGTCGAGCTGTTCCCGGACCGCCGCTTCAGCGACGTCGACCGCATCGAGTTCAACCGCCAGTCGCGTTTCGAGTACGAGCGCGTGCGCGACTTCATCATCCTGCACTACCACCTGAACCAGCGCACCGACTCGGCCTACTGGACCGAATGCGCGAACATGGCGATCCCGGAGACCTTGCGCCAGAAGATGGACCTGTACAAGTCGCGCGGCAAGGTGGTGCGGGTCGATAACGAGCTGTTCTCGGAAGTGGGCTGGCTGCAGGTGTTCGAAGGGCAGAACATGCCGATCGACGGCTACCACCCGCTGGCAGACACCCAGTCCGAGGCGGATATCGCCGACTACATGGCCAGCGTGCGCGACGTGATTCGCAAATGCGTGGACGTGATGCCGTCGCATGACGATTACATTGCGAAGCATTGCGCCGCCAGGAAATCCTAGCCGCCTCGCCAACTCCGCCGCACGGCCGCCCATGAGGCGGCTTTTTTTCGTCTGTTGTATGGCCGCATCAGTCCGCTCAACTTATCGATGTAGCAAATTTTCAGTCTGCCGGCCCCGTTGTCATCGATCTGAATGATTTACTACAGGAAGCGCACCACGATGGTGCATTTCAGTAAGGACGTGCCGGTTTTTAGAGCATTTGTAGCCCGACTACAGAGGCGCTGTATTGCCTTGTCTCTCTTAAACAACGAAAAAACCGTTAAATTACAATGTATTAGCGAAATCCATCGCCGAATCGTTGCTCTAAATAACTCCCGTTGACAGTGCATCTAGTTTTAATACAAAATTCCGACCAACGTTGATTTTGTCGCAAAAAAGCCGATCCCGGTCTGAGCAGGTGACGTCGGGACCATATCGTTCTATCTGAGGGGACACATGAAAAACATCGCCACCAAGCGTGCCGCATTCCAGCTGAGCCCGGTTGCCGCCGGCTGCGCCATCCTTGTCACGGTCCTGGCCGGCAGCGCCCAGGCGCAGACCGCCAGCACGGGTGAAGCCGCCACCCTGAATCCGGACGCGCCGGTGACCACCGTGACCGTGACCGGCATCCGCCGCGCGATCGAAGATGCGATCGCCGTCAAGCGCGAATCGACCGGCATCGTCGAAGCCATCTCCTCGGAAGACATCGGCAAGCTGCCGGACGTGTCGATCGCCGAGTCGCTGGCTCGCCTGCCGGGCCTGTCGGCCCAGCGCGTCAACGGCCAGGCCCAGTCGATCAGCATCCGCGGCACCTCGGGCGACCTGTCGACCGCGCTGCTCAACGGCCGCGAGCAGGTCACCACCAGCTCGGACCGCACCGTCGAATACGACCAGTACCCATCGGAACTGATCAACGCCGTCACCGTGTACAAGACCGGCGACGCCAGCGTGATCGGCCAGGGCCTGTCGGGCACGGTCGACCTGCAGACCATCAAGCCGCTGTCGCTGCGCGAGCGCGCCATCAGCGTCAACGTGCGTGGCGAAAAGAATTCGAAGGGCTCGGTCAGCGCCGGCTCGCCGGACACCGGCAGCCGCATCAGCGCTTCCTACATCGACCAGTTCGCCGACCGCACGCTCGGCGTGGCGATCGGCTATGCGCGCCAGGACAAGCCGAACGTGCACCAGCAGTTCGAGACCTGGGACTGGGTGGACGACACCAATGTAGTGCCGGGCACGACCGTCAAGGTGCCGAAGGGCATGAAGTCGATGGCCATCACCGGCGACCAGGTGCGCGACGGCCTGATGGGCGTGCTCGAATGGCGTCCGAACCGTAACTTCAGCTCGACCTTCGACGTCTATCACTCGCGCTTCGACCAGGAAGAAATCCGCCGCGGCATCGAGATGCCGCTGAAGGACGACGGCGAAGTGCGCTTCTCGAACGCCACCGTGGTCAACGGCACCGCGATCGCCGGCACCGCCAACAACGTCAATCCGGTGGTGCGCAACAACCGCATGACGCGCGACGACAAGCTGACCGCCTTCGGCTGGAACAACCGCTACAGCAACGGCGACTGGGTCGGCGTCATCGACATCAGCCGTTCCAAGGCCGACCACAAGGAGCAGCTGGTCGAGATCAACGCCGGCCGCGCCGCGCGCCAGACCCTGGGCTACAGCTACAACGGCGGCACCATCCCGCAACTGTCGCTGTCGGGCGTCTACGACGACCCGTCGCAGATCGCCATCGGCGGCCAGTTCGGCGAAGGCTACGTCAACGCCCCGAACATGACCGACAAGATGACCGCGCTGCGCGTCAGCGTCGAGCGCAAGTTCGCCGACGGTCCGTTCAGCAGCCTGGAAGTGGGCTACAACCACTCCAAGCGCGAGAAGGACAAGGAACACCTGGAGACCGGCTTCTCGAAGCTTGGCGACGGCACCTTCGCACCTAACGTGCTCAACGGTTCGCAGGGCCTGTATGCGCTCCAGAACTCGCTGAGCTGGGACATCGACGCCGTGCTGGCGAATAACTTCGGTCCATTCACCCCGGCGATCCTGGTGCCGTGGGGCGCGACCAAGAACTGGTCGATCGAAGAGAAGGTCAAGACCGGCTACGCCAAGCTGAACATCGACACCGAACTGATGGCAATGCCGCTGCGCGGCAATATCGGCATCCAGGTGATCGAGACCGACCAGAGCTCGACCGCGAACACGCTGCGCGCCTGGCCGTTCGCCGACCTGGTGCCGCTGACCGACGGCAAGAAGTACACCGACTACCTGCCGAGCCTGAACCTGGCCTGGAGCCTGCCCGACCAGCAGTTCATCCGCTTCGGCGCCGGCAAGACCATGGCGCGCGCCAAGCTGAACCAGCTGAACGCCGCCTTGGAAGTGGGCCTGACCGCGCAGACCACCGGCACCCCATGGGGCAACGGCGGCAACGCCCAGCTCGATCCATGGCGCGCCAAGCAGGCTGACTTGTCGTACGAAAAATATTTCGGCAACAAGGGCTATATCTCGGCCGCCGGCTTCTACAAGGATCTGTCCTCGTACATCTATACTGTGACCATGCCGCGCGACTTCTCGGAGTATCGCCTGGAAGGCGCCACCACGAACATCGGCACGCTGACCCAGCCGCGCAACGGCGAGGGCGGCAGCATCCGCGGCCTCGAGTTCGCCGTCTCGGCGCCGCTCGACATGCTGCATCCGATGCTCGACGGTTTCGGCGTCACCGCCAATGCCTCGTTCACCAACAGCCAGATCACGATCCTCGACCAGCGCTTCAGCGGCGTCAACATCCCGCTGCCGGGCCTGTCCAAGCGCGTGTTCAACGTCACCGCCTACTACGAGAAGGACGGTTTCTCGGCCCGCGTCAGCCAGCGCTACCGCAGCGACTTCGTGGGTGAAATCGGCGGCATCGGCGGTGCGACCGAGCTGACCTACGTGAAAGCTGATAAAGTGGTCGACCTGCAGCTGGGTTACGACTTCAAGCAGATCGAGGGCCTGTCGGTGCTGTTCCAGGTGAATAACCTGACCGACACCGCCTTCCGCAGCTACGCCGGCACCGAAGACCGTCCGCGCGGCTACAGCAAGTATGGCCGCCAGATGCTGCTCGGCCTGAACTACAAGCTGTAAGTATCGCGGTTCAATATGGGCACGCCGCCAGACCGCGGCAGCTGCCAGCCCTTGCAGGTGTTGCTTGCAGGGGCTTTTTGTTTTTTCGGATTTTGTGGTTTTGGCCCCATAATCCACGCCTGTTTAGTCCATGCATCGTCCTATTTAGCGCTTTGCGCGGGGCGACGGTGTAAACTATCGCTTTCGTTTCTACTTATTTAAGAGCAACTTCTTTATGTCTGACACCCCAATCCCATCGTTTTCCGACCTCAATCTTTCGGCGCCTGTCCTGAAAGCATTGAAAGACGTCGGCTACGAAACGCCGTCGCCGATCCAGGCTGCCACCATTCCTTTGCTGCTGGAAGGGCGCGACGTGTTGGGGCAGGCCCAGACCGGGACCGGCAAGACCGCGGCCTTCGCGCTGCCGATCCTGTCGAATATCGACGTCAAGAAAACGGCGCCGCAAGCGCTGGTGCTGGCGCCGACGCGTGAACTGGCGATCCAGGTCGCCGAAGCCTTCCAGAGCTATGCCGCCCATATCAAGGGCTTCCACGTGCTGCCCATCTACGGCGGCCAGAGCTATGGCCCACAACTGTCGAGCCTGCGCCGCGGCGTGCACGTGGTGGTCGGCACCCCGGGCCGCGTCATCGACCACATCGAGAAGGGCTCGCTCGACCTGTCGCAGCTGACCACCCTGGTGCTGGACGAAGCCGACGAAATGCTGCGCATGGGCTTCATCGACGATGTCGAGCAGATCCTGCAGCAAACCCCGGAAGGCCGCCAGACCACGCTGTTCTCGGCCACCATGCCGCCGGCGATCAAGCGCATCGCCAAGACCTATCTGCGCGATCCGGCCGAAGTGACCGTGGCCGCCAAGACCGGCACCGCCGACAATATCAAGCAGCGCTACTGGCTGGTGGCCGGGATGCACAAGCTCGACGCGCTGACCCGTATCCTCGAAGCCGAGCCGTTCGACGGCATGATCATCTTCGCGCGCACCAAGCTGGGCACCGAAGAGCTGGCGACCAAACTGCAGGCGCGCGGCTTCGCGGCCACCGCCATCAATGGCGACATGGCCCAGCAACAGCGCGAGCGCACCATCGAGCAGCTCAAGAACGGCAAGATCGACATCCTGGTGGCGACCGACGTCGCCGCGCGCGGCCTCGACGTCGAGCGCATCAGCCACGTGATCAACTACGACGTGCCGTCCGATCCCGAGAGCTACACCCACCGCATCGGCCGCACCGGCCGGGCAGGGCGCAGCGGCGACGCGATCCTGTTCATCACCCCGCGCGAGCGTGGCCTGCTTAAGGCCATCGAGCGCGCCACCCGCCAGCCGGTCGCGCCGCTCGAACTGCCGACCATCAAGGTGGTCAACGAAGTGCGCATTACCCGCTTCAAGGACCAGATCCGCACGGCCCTGGCCGAAGGCGGCCTGGAAGTGTTCCGTTCGCTGATCGAAGACATCGAGCGCGACGACAACGTGCCGGCGATCGATATCGCCGCCGCGCTGGCCAAGCTGGCGCGCGGCGACGAGCCGCTGCTCCTGCAAAAGCCCGATCGCGAAGCGCGTCCCGAGTTCGTGCCGTCGCAGCGCGAGTTCGGTGGCGGCGCCCAGGAGCGCGCGCCGCGCGCACCGCGTGGCGACTGGGAAGAGCGTCCAGCCCGTCCGGCGCGCGAACCGGGCTTCAAGAAAGAGCGCGTGATGCGCGATCCCGAACCGGGCATGGCGACCTTCCGCATCGAAGTCGGCTTTGCCCATGGCGCCAAGCCGGGCAATATCGTCGGCGCGATCGCCAACGAAGCCAACATCCCGTCCAAGCATATCGGCCGCATCGAGATCTATGACGACTACAGTACCCTCGACCTGCCGGACGACATGCCGAAGGACCTGGTCGAGCACCTGAAGACGATCTGGGTCGCGGGCCGCCAGCTGGCCATTACGCGTGACGGCGACACCCCGGCCACGCCGCCGGCCAAGAAGCCGTATGCCGCCAAGGGCGTCGAGCGTCGCCTCGGCGAAAAGCCGGCCGGCAAGAAGCCGCACCGCAAGGGTCAGGCATAATTTTCAGGTCAAACAATGGCTCTCGCTGTTGTTTGACTACAAAATCGAGTATTCACCCTGAGTCGTCGTGGCGTTCCCGCTATGGGAACGCCACGATTGACACTCAGAAACCACCATGTTATTTTGCTACAGATACGCTGGCCGGACTGTAGTCGTCTTTTTTCGTCCCTTCCGGTCCTGCACCGCATCCTGCACAAGGCACCGACGGCATGCTCTTCAGCGAGCGGCCGTGCACTCACACAAGAGAGAAGCCCGCCAGCCGGGCCAGATTGGGGACACACAATGGATATGCAATCGACCGTGGGGAAGCCGCGCCTGTCGTTCTGGCAGCTGTGGAACATGAGCTTCGGTTTCTTCGGCATCCAGTTCGGCTTCGCGCTGCAGAACGCCAATACCAGCCGCATCTTCGCCACCCTCGGCGCCGATCCGGACAACCTGGCCCTGTACTGGCTGGCCGCGCCGGTCACCGGTCTCCTGGTCCAGCCCATCATCGGCTACCTGAGCGACAATACCTGGCACCCGAAATGGGGCCGCCGCCGTCCCTTCTTCTTCGTCGGCGCGGTACTGGCCGCGATCGCGCTGTTCCTGATGCCTAACTCCACCGCGCTGTGGATGGCGGTCGCCGTGCTGTGGATGCTGGACGCGGCCATCAACGTGTCGATGGAGCCGTTCCGCGCCTTCGTGGGCGACAAGCTCGATCCGGCCCAGCAGACCGCCGGCTACGCGATGCAGACCTTCTTCATCGGCTGCGGCGCCGTCATCGCCTCGCTCCTGCCGACCTTCTTCGAAAGCATGGGTGTCTCGAACGCCGCCGTCGGCGGCACGATCCCGGACACCGTGCGCTACTCGTTCTACGCCGGCGGCCTGGTATTCTTCCTGGCCGTGAGCTGGACCGTGCTGTTCGCCGACGAGCTGCCGCCACCCGACCTGGAAGCCTTCCACAAGGAGCGCAAGGCTTCGCGCGGCGTGGGAACGATGTTCGTCGAGATCCTGGGCGGCTTCGGCAAGATGCCGCGCACCATGGTGCAGCTGGCCTTCGTGCAGTTCTTCACCTGGATCGCGCTGTTCGCGATGTGGATCTATACCGGCACCGCGATCGCCGACAACGTCTACGGCACGGTCGACGCCCAGTCGGCCGCCTACCAGGACGCCGGCAACTGGGTCGGCATCATGTTCGCCGTGTACAGCGGCGTGTCCGCGCTGGCCGCCTTCATCCTGCCGGTGTTCGCCCGCATGACCTCGCGCAAGATCGTGCACGCGACCTGCCTGGTCATCGGCGGCCTGTCGCTGGCCAGCGTCTTCCTGATCACCGATAAAGAAACGCTGGTGCTGCCGATGATCGGCATCGGCATCGCCTGGGCCTCGATCCTGACCATGCCGTACGCGATCCTGGCCGGCTCCCTGCCGGCCAAGCGGATGGGTTACTTCATGGGTCTGTTCAACTTCTTCGTCGTGATCCCGCAGATCGTCAGCGGCCTGCTGCTGGGCAGCGCCACCAAGTACCTGTTCGGCGGCCACGCGGTGCTGACCCTGATGCTGGGCGGCGGCTGCATGCTGGTCGCGGCGGTGCTGACCCTGTTCGTCACCGACAAGGCGGCGCCGGTCTCCAAGGCTTGATCCGCGCGGATTGCGCTCACAACCCGCCCACGCGCGCCGTCATTTTTGCGGCTGTCGTATCGTAATGTTTTACTAACATATTCGCCCCGGCCAGATCCGGCCTGGGGTGCCTATGTGAGCGCAAACTTACCCAGACAGGAGCACAGCATGACCATCCAGACCGTCGCGGCCACCCCGTTCGCCGGGCAGCGTCCCGGCACCTCGGGCCTGCGCAAGAAGGTGTTCGAGTTCCAGCAGCCCGGCTACCTCGAGAATTTTGTCGAATCCATCTTCCTGACCCTGGGCGAGGGCAAGTGCCGTCATCTGGTGGTGGGTGGCGACGGCCGCTATTTCAACCGCGAGGCGATCCAGACCATCCTGCGCATGGCCGCCGCGCACGGCGTCCAGAAGGTGCTGGTGGGCCGTGGCGGCATCCTGTCGACGCCGGCCGTGAGCTGCGTGATCCGCAAGCACGCCTGCCATGGCGGCATCGTGCTGTCGGCCAGCCACAACCCGGGAGGCCCGGATGGCGACTTCGGCATCAAGTACAACATCGAGAACGGCGGCCCGGCTCCCGAGAAGTTCACCGACGCCGTCTACGAACAGACAAGGACGCTGGGCGCCTACCGCATCAGCGATGCGCCGCCGGTCGACCTCGACCGGCTGGGCACGACCCGCATCGAGGACATGGCGATCGAGGTCATCGACCCGGTGGCCGACTACGCCGGGCTGATGGCGCGCCTGTTCGACTTCGATGCGATCCGCGCGCTGTTCGCGAGCGGCTTCCGGATGCGCTTCGACGCCATGCACGCGGTCTCGGGACCATACGCAAAGGCGGTACTCGAAGACCTGCTGGGCGCCCCCGCCGGCACCGTGGTCAACGGCCATCCGCTCGAAGACTTCGGTGGCGGACATCCCGATCCGAACCCGGTCAATGCGGCCGACCTGATCGCGGCGATGGCGGCGCCGGATGCGCCGGACTTCGGCGCCGCCTCGGACGGCGACGGCGACCGCAACATGATCGTGGGCCGCGGCATCGCCGTCACGCCGTCGGACAGCCTGGCCATCATCGCCGCCAACGCCACCGTGGCGCCGGGCTACGCGAACGGCATCACCGGCATCGCCCGCTCGATGCCGACGTCACAAGCGGCCGACCGCGTGGCCGAGGCGCTCGGCATCTCCTGCTTCGAGACGCCCACCGGCTGGAAGTACTTCGGCAACCTGATGGACGCCAACCTGGCCACCCTGTGCGGCGAGGAAAGCTACGGCACCGGCTCCATCCACATCCGCGAGAAGGATGGCCTGTGGGCCGTGCTGTTCTGGCTTAACCTGCTGGCCGCCCGCCGCCAGTCGGTCGGGGAGATCCTGCGCGCGCACTGGGCCCGCTTCGGCCGTAACTATTATTCGCGCCACGATTACGAGGCGGTCGACGCCTCGACAGCAGCCGCCATGATGGACGCGCTGCGCGCGCGCCTTCCCGAGCTGGCGGGCCAGACGCTCGACGGCCACCACGTGGCGCAGGCCGACGACTTCGAATATGCCGATCCGGTCGACGGCTCGGTCGCCAGCAGGCAGGGCATCCGCATCATCATGAGCGACGGTTCGCGCATCGTGCTGCGCCTGTCCGGCACCGGCACCGAAGGCGCCACCGTCCGCCTCTACCTTGAACGCTTCGAGGCCGATCCGGCGCGCCACGACCTCGACACCCAGCAAGCCTTGCAGGGCCTGATCGGCGTGGCCGAGAGCGTATCGGGCCTGCGCCAGCGTACCGGCCGGGGCGAACCCACCGTCATCACCTGACACCCAACCAACCACACAGGAAACCGCATGAAATTACCCGTCCTTGCCGCCTCCATGTTGATCGCCTTCGGCGCGCTGTCGTCCGCCTCGTCTGCCACCGCACAGACGAAAGCGCCTGCCGGAAAACCCTTCGTCTGGGAAAACGCGACCGTCTACTTCCTGCTGACGGACCGCTTCAACAACGGCAATCCGGCCAACGACAAGGCGTATGGCCGCAAGGACGACGCAGCAGTCATGCGCGGCTTCATGGGCGGCGACATCGCCGGCATCACGGCGAAGATCAAGGAAGGGTATTTCACCGACCTGGGCGTGAACGCGATCTGGTTCACGCCGGTCGTCGAGCAGATCCACGGCTCGACCGACGAGGGCACCGGCAAGAGCTATGGCTTCCACGGCTACTGGGCGAAGGACTTCACCGCGCTGGACGCGGCCTTCGGCACCGAGGCCGAACTGAAGGAACTGGTCGACACGGCGCACGCGAACGGCATCCGCATCGTGTTCGACGTGGTGATGAACCACACCGGCCCGGTCACGCCGCAGGATCCGGTGTGGCCGGCATCGTGGGTGCGCACCGGTCCGCAGTGCACCTACAAGGATGCGCGCACCACGATCGATTGCACGCTGGTGGCGAACCTGCCGGACTTCCTCACCGGCAGCAATGCCAGCGTCGAGCTGCCGCCGCACCTGGTGGCGAAATGGAAGAAGGAAGGGCGCTACGAGCGCGAAGTCAGGGAATTGGACGACTTCTTCAAGCGCACCGGCTATCCGCGCGCGCCGCGTTACTACCTGATGAAATGGCATGCGGACTGGGTGCGCAAGTACGGCATCGATGGCTTCCGCGCCGACACCGTCAAGCACACCGAGCCTGGCCTGTGGAAGGAACTCAAGCAGGAAGCCAGCCTCGCCTTCGAAGACTGGAAGCGCGCCAATCCGAAGCAGCGCCTGGGCGATGACAAGTTCTGGATGGTGTCCGAGGTCTACAACTACGAGATCAAGCACGCGCGCAAGTTCGACCTGGGCGGCGGCGACTTCGTCGATTACCTGGACCAGGGCTTCGACAGCATGATCAGCTTCAGCCTGCGCAGCGACGCCAAGCAGCCCTACGAAAAAATCTTCTCGGATTATTCGAAGATCCTGCAAGGCGAGATGAAGGGTTATTCGGTCCTGAACTACATCAGCTCGCACGACGACGGCAGCCCCTTCGATCCGCTGCGCGAGCGCCCGTTCGAATCGGCCAACAAGCTGCTGCTGGCGCCGGGCGCCGCCCAGATCTACTACGGCGACGAGACCGCGCGCATCCTGCGCGTCGAAGGCGCCGAGGGCGACGCCACCCTGCGCTCGTTCATGAACTGGGACGAGCTGAAAACGAACGCCGGGCGCGGCATGCACCGTGTGGCCGACATCCGCGCGCACTGGGCGCGCCTGGGACGCTTCCGCGCCGCCCACCCGGCCGTCGGCGCCGGCGTGCACCAGATGATCAGCCACAGCCCCTACACCTTCAAGCGCACCTGGGAACGCAGCGGCGTGAGCGACCGCGTGGTGGTGGCGCTCGACCTGCCGGGCGGCCAGCCGGCCACGATCCAGGTCGGCGGCGTGTTCCACGACGGCGCCACGGTGCGTGACTGGTACACCGGCAAGACCGCCGTGGTCAAGGGCGGCCAGGTGCGCTTCGACACCGCCGCGCCGGTGGCGCTGATCGCCCAGGATTGAGCAGTCGACCCATGCCTGTTGCATGAATCCTGCCGCGCGGAATTCCCAGCCGCGCGGCCGCTGCCTGCGTTCGAAGACTGCTAAGCTGGCAACACAGTCAATTTTTACGGAACCGCGCGCCGACCGAGCGCGCGGCCGTGGCGCGCCGCTGATGTGCGCTGGCGCGGAAGGGGGAGCGAGCATGGGCAGCAATGCAAGAGCAGGAATGAGCTACCGCCCGGTACGGGGCACGGCGCGTCGGCTGGCGCAGGCAGGCGATGCGCATGCCCGCCTGACCGCTTCGCCCGATCCCAAGCTCGATTACATCACGCGGCTGGCGGTGCAGGCCACCGGCGCCGGCATCGGCGGCATCAGCCTGATGTTCAAGTCGCAGATATGGCTGCCTTCGCATATCGGCATCAGGGAAAGTTACGTCCAGCGCGCCGGTTCCTTCTGTGATCGCGCGGTCGCGGACGGCAACGACTGGTTCGAGGTGGAAGACGCCCGCTTCGATCCGCGCTTCGCCGCCAATCCGCTGGTGGCCGGGGCGCCGCACTACCGCCACTACGCCGCCGTGCCGTTGCGCAGCGAGAGCGAGCACCTGCTGGGCAATCTGTGGGTAATGAGCACCGTGCCGCGCACCCTCGACGCCGCCCAGGCCGAGCAGCTGCGGCTGATGGGCCGCATCGTGGTCGACATGCTGGAGCTGCGCTACTGCGATCCGGTGACCGGCATGTTCAACCGCGCGGTATTCCTGCATCAGTTGCAGCGCCTGCTGGCCGGCCGCGATGGGCAGACGGTCACGGTCGGCCTGGTCGATCTGATCGGATTCCGCCAGGTGAACGAGCTGTTCCGGCGCGAGACGGGCGACCGCATCCTGCGCCTGATGGGCAAGCGTCTCGAAGGCTGGGTCGACGGCGCGCTGTTCGGCCACCTGGGCGCCGACCAGTTCGCGTTCGCGCTGCTGTCGCCGCCGCAGGACGAGCCGGCCTGGGTGCAGCGGCTGTGCGCCGCCATCGACCAGCCGTTCGAGGTCGAGCCGGGCAATATGCACACGCTGCACGCGCGCATCGGCTTGCGACGCCAGGCGCTTCCGTGCGAGGAAGACGCCGGCGGCCTGCTCGATACCGCGGATATCGCGGCGTCCACGATCCGCCAGCACCAGGGCGCGAGCGCGGTGCACGAGTACGACGCGGCGCTGATGGCGCGCGCGCGCCTGCGCTACGAGCTGCGCGAGGCGATCCGCGGCGCGCTGCGCTTCGGCCGCCTGGAAGTGCATTACCAGCCGCAGGTCGACGTCGCCCAGGGGCGCCTGATCGGACTGGAGGCGCTGGTGCGCTGGCGCCATCCGGTGTATGGCCTGGTGGGGCCGGCGATGTTCGTGCCGCAGGCCGAGAGCTCGGGCCGCATCTTCGAACTCGACATGCACGTGCTGGACCTGGTCTGCCAAGACCTGATGGGATGGCGCGCGCGCGGCCGCGTAGTGCCGCCGGTGGCGCTCAATTTTTCGCGCGCTTCGCTGATGCATTCCCAGATCTTCGCGCGCCTGGCCGACATCCTCGAGGCGACCGGCGTGCCGGGCGATCTGCTCGAATTCGAGGTCACCGAAAGCCTGCTGCTCGATTCGCCGCAACTGCTGCACCAGCGCGTGTCGGCGCTGCGCGCGCTCGGGGTGCGGGTGGCGGTCGACGACTTCGGCACCGGCTATTCGAATCTCGATGCCCTCAACAGCTTCCCCTTCGACCGCCTCAAGGCCGACCGTCGCTTCGTGCACGGCGTGGCGAGCGACGCCCGCACCGCCGGCGTGTTCGCCCTGATCCAGGGCATCGCCGCCGTGTTCGACGCCGAGCTGCTGTGCGAGGGGTTGGAGGACGAGGCCGACCTGTCCTGGCTGGCCGAGCGCGGCGTGCACTGCGTGCAGGGCTGGTATTTCAGCCGCGCGCAGCCGGCGCCGGCGATTGAGGAGGTGCTGCAGCGCTTCCAGCACGCGCAGGCGGCGCCGCTGTCGGTGCCCGCAATGCGCGCCTTGCTGGCCTGACTTTCTTGCATATCGAATCAGTGGCGATCCGGGTTAGACTGGTGACTCCGTCGACTTTGCACAGATTGCCATGCCAGTCTTTACACGCATTGCCCGCGCTGCCGCGGGAATGAGTTTCGCCCTCGCGCTGCTGCCGGTCCAGGCGTTCGCCCAATCCGCGTCCGAGCCGGTCTATGGTCCCGAGCTGGAAGAGTTCAAGTACCCCGAACCGACGCAGCAATACCGGTTCAAGTCGCAGGGCGTCGATCTCTCGATGACCTATATGGACGTCAAGCCGGCCAGGCCGAACGGCCGCACGGTGGTGCTCATGCACGGCAAGAACTTCTGCGGCGCGACCTGGGACGGCACCACCAAGGCCCTGACCCAGGCCGGCTACCGTGTCGTGGTGCCCGACCAGGTCGGCTTCTGCAAGTCGACCAAGCCGCAACACTACCAGTACAGCTTCCAGCAACTGGCCGACAATACCCGCAAGCTGCTCGAGTCGATCGGCGTGAAGAAGGCGATCGTCATCGGTCACTCGACCGGCGGCATGCTGGCCACGCGCTATGCGCTGATGTATCCGGAGCTGACCGACCAGCTGGTGATGATCAACCCGATCGGCCTGGAAGACTGGAAAAACCTCGGCGTGCCGTCGCTGGGCGTGGACAAATGGTATGAGCGCGAGCTGAAGACCTCGGCCGAACGCGTGCGCGAGTACGAGCGCACCACTTATTACAACGGCCAGTGGAAGCCGGAGTACGAGGTGTGGGTGCAGATGCTGGCCGGTATGTACCGCGGCAAGGGCAAGGAAATCGTGGCCTGGAATTCGGCGCTGATCTACGACATGATCTATACGCAGCCGGTGGTCCACGAGTTCCCGCTCGTCAAAGTGCCGACCTTCCTGTTGATGGGACTGAAGGACACGACGGCGATCGGCAAGGACGCGGCGCCGGCCGCGATCCGTCCGAAGCTGGGTAACTACACGGTGCTGGCGCAGAAGACGAAGGAGGCGATTCCGGGTTCGACGCTGGTGACCTTCCCCGAGATGGGGCATGCGCCGCAGATGCAGGATCCGGTGAAGTTCCACAAGGCGCTGGTGGAAGGATTGGTGCGCTGACGGCCGCCTGACCATGCCTGGCCGGCGCTGCGGGAGCGGCCGCCGGCCCCATTCTCTTGTAATTCGTTCAATGGTATCCTTGCACGATGACCGTTGACCCAGACACCAAACTGAAACCCGCGCGCGCCGCCTTCGCCGACGGCCCGCGCCTGCTGGCAGACATCGGCGCGACCCATGCGCGTTTCGGTCTCGAGACCGCGCCCGGGGTCCTCTCCCAGGTCACCGTGCTGCGCTGCGACGACTACGACGGCATCGTCCCGCTGCTGCACGCCTACCTGGCCGAGCATCCCAACCAGCGCATCAGCCACGCGGCCTTCGCGCTGGCCAATCCGATCAGCGGCGATTTCATCCGCATGACCAATCGCGACTGGCAGTTCTCGACCGACGAGGTGCGCCGCGCGCTGGGACTGTCGACACTCCTGATCGTGAACGACTTCACCGCGCTGGCGATGGCGCTGCCCGGCTTCCAGCCGAAGGACTTGCTGCAGGTGGGCGGCGGGCAGGCGCAGACGCATGCGGTGTCGGGCGTGCTCGGTCCCGGCACGGGCCTGGGCGTGTCGGGCGTGATCCCGACCATCGACGGCTTCGTGACCCTGGGCAGCGAGGGCGGCCACGTCAATTTCGCGCCGAGCGACGAGCGCGAATTCGCGATCCTGCAATATGCCTGGCGCGAATGGAAGCACGTTTCGAACGAGCGCCTGATCTCGGGACCGGGCATCGAACTGATCTACCGCGCGCTGGCGCAAAGGAACGGTGTGGAGGCGCCAGCGCGCAGCACCGCGGACATCATGGGCGGCGCGCTCGACGGCGGCGACGCCCTGTGCCTGGAGGTGCTGGAAACGTTCGCCGGCATGCTGGGCAGCGCCGCCGCCAACCTGGCGGTGACCCTGGGCGCCTTCGGCGGCATCTTCATCGGCGGCGGCATCGTGCCGCGCATGGGCGAGTGGTTCGCCGGTTCTCCGTTCCGGACCCGCTTCGAGGCCAAGGGCCGCTTCACCGACTACATCGCCCAGATCCCGACCTTCGTCATCATGACGCCGAACCCGGCCCTGTACGGCGTCTCCGCGATCCTGTCCGAGCACCTGCGCGGCCGCAGCGGCGCCAACACGCTGATGGACCGCGTGCAGCAACTGCGCCACGAACTGTCGCCGGCCGAGCAGCGCGTGGCGAGCCTGGTGGTCGACCATCCGCGCAAGGTGCTGTCCGAACCGATCGCCGAGATCGCGCGCCTGGCCGATGTGAGCCAGCCGACCGTGATCCGCTTCTGCCGTTCGCTGGGCTTCCAGGGCCTGGCCGAGTTCAAGCTGAAATTCGCCGGCAGCCTGACCGGCACCATCCCGGTGCGCCACAGCCAGGTGCGCGTCACCGACAGCACCCACGACCTGTCGGCGAAGGTGATCGACAACACGGTGTCGGCGATCCTGAAGTTCCGCGACGCGCTCGACGTGCATGCGATCGACCGCGCGATCGAGCTGCTGCGGCGCGCGCGCCGGGTCGAGTTCTACGCGATGGGCAATTCGCGCGCGGTGGCGCTGGACGGCCAGCACAAGTTCTTTCGCTTCCGCATCCCGGCCGCGCTGTATGGCGATTCGCACCTGCTGAACCTGGCCGCCGGCCTGCTGGGACCGGGCGACCTGGTGATCGCGATCTCCACCGGCGGCCAGCTGCCCGACCTGCTGGAGGCGGTCGACACCGCGCGCGCGCAAGGCGCCGACGTCATCGCCATCACCAGCAGCAAGTCGCCGCTGGCGAAGAAGGCCAGCGTGTGCCTGGCGGTCGACCACAGCGAGGACAGCACCACCTTCCTGTCGATGATCTCGCGCATCCTGCAGCTGCTGCTGATCGACATCATGTCGGTCGGGATCTCGCTTGGGGCGCAAGGGGAGGGCAGCCAGGGTAGCCAGAACGACATCGAGCAGCGCCGGCTGCTGATCTCGCACCTGGATATCTAACTCTGTCATGGCATTGTCACGGCGCGCCGTGACAATGCGGACAAGTCAGGCAACTGGAGACAGCCCATGTGGCACCCACCATCCCCGCGCATCCTCGGCTGCGTATTCGTCGCGCTGCTGGCGGCCGGCTGCGCCAGCCACGACCTGAAGAATCCGGGCCCGGCCTGGCCCACTTCGCCCAGCGTCATCGCCCACCGCGGCGCATCGGCCCTGCGTCCCGAGCACACGCTGGCCGCCTACCGCAAGGCGATCGAGGACGGCGCCGACAGCATCGAGCCCGACCTGGTGGCGACCCGCGACGGCGTGCTGGTGGCGCGCCACGAGAACGAGATATCCGGCACCACCAACGTTGCTGAACTGGCGCAATTCGCGCACCGCAAGGCCAGCAAGGCCATCGACGGCGTCGTGGTCAGCGGCTGGTTCACCGAAGACTTCACCCTGGCCGAACTCAAACATCTGCGCGCCCGCGAGCGTATTCCCGCCAACCGGCCGGGCAACGTGAAATACGACGGCCAGAACGCGATCCCGACACTGCAGGAAATCATCGACCTGGTCGACAGCGAGAGCCATGCGCGCAACAAGACCATCGGCCTGGTCCCGGAGCTGAAGCACCCAAGTTATTTCAAGTCGATCGGCCTGCCGCTCGAGCGGCGCCTGGTGGACCTGCTGGAGGCGAACGGCTACCGCGGTCGCGATGCGGCCGTGTTCATCCAGTCTTTCGAAACCGGCAACCTGAAGGAACTACGCACGATGGCCGGCTACCGCCTGGTGCAACTGGTCGGTCCGAGCGGCGCGCCCCACGATGCGATCGAGGACGGCAGCGGCCTGACCTATGCCGACATGATCACGCCGGACGGACTGCGCGCCATCGCGCGCTATGCCGATGTGGTGGCGCCGTACAAGACCATCGTCATCCCGCGCGACGCGGCCGGCGCGCTGGGCATGCCGACCCGCTTTGTCCAGGATGCGCGCGGCGCCGGGCTGGCGGTCCACGTGTGGACCATGCGGCCCGAGAATCCCTTCCTGCCGACCGGCTTGCGCGCCGCGCCTGCCGCCTCGCCCAGCCAGCGCGGCGATGCGGCGGAAGAGATTCGCGCTTATCTCGAAGCGGGCGTGGACGCGGTATTCAGCGACGATCCGGCGACCGGGCGTGCTGCAATAGATGCACTAAGGAAACATTAGCTTCATTTGATAATTCCTTTTGACAGCAGATCGTATTGACGTTTGACAGGGCCGTGCGTAAAAGCGTCTACGCCACGCAACGCTCGCAGTGGAAACAGTAGTTTCCACTAGGAACCCCATGTAAGATTCGGCCATGGACGTCCCCATCCCCGGCGCTCCACGATCGTCCCGGCCTCGACCCGCCGCCCCTGAACCGGTATTTGGAAGAGCACCATCATCGTCACCTACGCACACAACGAACAGGCCCGCCTTGCCGCGCTGGCCGCGCTTCAAATCCTCGACACGCCCATGGAAACGCGCTTCGACCGGTACACCCGGCTTGCCGCGATGACCTTCGGCGTGCCGATCGCGCTGGTGTCGCTGGTCGATGCCGAGCGCCAGTGGTTCAAGTCGCGGGCCGGGCTCGAAGCGCAGGAGATGCCGCGCTCGATCTCGTTCTGCAGCCATGCGGTGCAGGCGCGCGAACTGCTGGTGGTGGAAGACGCGGCGTGCGATCCGCGCTTCGCCGACAATCCGCTGGTGACGGGAGAGCCGCACGTCCGCTTCTATGCCGGCCAGCCGGTCTACAGCGATGGCCAGGCGGTGGGCACGCTATGCATCATCGATCGCGTCCCGCGCGGCTTCAGCGCCGAGGAGCGCCAGGTGCTGGAGGACCTGGCCGTGCTGGTCGAAACCGAACTGAATCACATGAAGGCGGTGATGGCGCGCATGCTCGCCGAGCAGGCGCTCAAGTCGCTCAACACCGAACTCGAAGCCCGCATCGCCGCCCGCACCGCCGAGCTGGAAGAGCGCGTGGCCGAGTCCATGCGCATCCGCCAGCAGCTGGAAGAAAAGCAGGAGCTGCTGGACGCGGTGCTGGAATCGATCGACGTCGGCGTGGTCGCCTGCGACGCCGACGGCCGCCTGACGCTGTTCAACCGCGCCGCGCGCGATTTCCATGGCCTCGACCTGAAGGCGGTCGCGCCAAGCGAATGGTCGCAGTACTACTCGCTCTACCACGCCGACGGCCGCACGCCGCTGACGATGGACGAGGTGCCGCTGGTGCGCGCGCTCAAGGGCGAGGTGGTGCGCGACGGCGCGATGGTGATCGCGCCGAGCAAACGCGATCCCTATACGCTGATGGCCAGCGGCCGGCCGCTGCGCAATGCCCAGGGCAAGACCCTCGGCGCGGTGGTGGCGATGAAGGACATCACCGAACTGAAGGCCTCGAAAGACCGCTTGATCGAGAGCGAAGAGCGCCTGCGCACCATCACCGACAACCTGCCGGTGCTGATCGCCCATCTCGACCAGGACCACCGTTACGTTTTCGCCAACGCGGTGCACCAGTCCTGGCTGGGCAAGGCGTCCGATCAGGTGGTGGGCCAGACCATGGTCGAGGCCTTCGGCGAGGAATACTGGTCGCAGCAGCAGGAAGCGCTGAGGGATGCCTGGGAAGGCAAGGCTTCGCAGTGCGAGCACGACATCGTGCGCAAGAAGCACATCCGCATCGTGCACACGACCTTCCTGCCGCATCTACGCGATGGCAAGGTGATCGGCGTCTACATCCTGACCACCGACGCCACCGCGGCGCGCATGCACGAGCGTAACCTGCACGCGCTGGCCCACACCGACGCGCTGACCGGCATCCCGAACCGGCGCCAGTTCGAGCTGGCGCTGCAGGCGGCGGTGCAGCGCGCGCCGCAGCGCGAGCGCGCCTTTGCCCTGCTGTACCTGGACATCGACCATTTCAAGCAGATCAACGACAGCCACGGCCATGCGGTGGGCGACATGGTGCTGGTGGAGTTCGCGCGCCGCGTGCGCAACGTGGTGCGCAGCTCCGACCTGGTGGCGCGCCTGGCCGGCGACGAATTCACGGTGCTGCTCGACGAAGTCGGCTCGCCGCGCGACGTCGAGCTGGTGGCCAAGAAGATCATGCAGGCAATGGAAGCGCCGTTTGTGGTCGGCAACCATGCGATTCCCGTGGGCGCCACCATCGGCGTCGGCCTGGCCGACGCGCCGGGCGTCACGGCGCAGGCGATCAGCGAGCTGGCTGACGGCGCGCTGTACGAGGCCAAGGGCATGGGCCGCAATACCTTTGCCATCGCAAGGCTGGCTGACGCGCTGGCGCTCGACGCCGCCTGACCCCTGGGGTCGGCGGCGAAGCCGGCTGCGCGCCCCGGCCAACTCTACTCCACGAACACCACGGCGGTACGCGCCGGCACGGTAATGGTGCCGCGGGCGCCGTCGAAGCGCGCCTCGAGCGCGCGCTGGTCCGCCGCGCCAGTCGCGGTATGCACCGGATGCAGGCGCAGCTTCTTGCCGCGCAGGAGCATGGCGTCGATGGTGTGCGCCTTCTTGTCCACGTTCACCAGGTAGCCCAGGCCGGCGAAGTTCGCGCCGGGATAGCCCTGGCCGTCGATCCAGGCCGCCAGCACGGTCGGCACCTGCTCCGGACCGGTGTTGAAGAAACGCAGGCGGGCATTGATGTCCTCGGTGCTGCGCAGGCGCAGCAGCGTGGAGCTGGCGCGGATCCGCAGCAGGTCGCGGAAGGCGTCGCGCGCGAACGCGATGTCGGCGGGCGCCGGCTTCAAGGCGGCATTGGCCAGCAGCGGCTTGAACAGCGGCCAGTCCCTGGCATTGTCGGCGGCGGGCGGCAGGCCGGTGCCGAAGAAGTTATCCTGGTAGGTCCAGTCGAGACGGTTGAACCAGTCGCCCGAATTGAAGCTGTTGCGGTCCATCGATTTCGAGCGCAGCACGTCGATGCCGGCGTGGTAGTAGGCCACCCCCTGGCTGAAGGCATTGATCGCCATGCCCAGCACCTGCACCCGCGCGCGTTCGGCTGCGCTGGTCGCCACCGGCAGCTTGAGCGCGTTGATGTCGTACAGGGTCTGGTTGTCGTGGTTCTCGACGTAATTCACCGCCTCGGAAGGCTGGCTCGCATAGCCGGCCGGCTGGCCGCCGCCGTAGACGATGTCCTGCAGTTGGCGCACCTTGCCGTCGAAGGTCTGCATCGGGAAGCTGCGCACCGAGCCGGCCAGGCCGACGCGGATCATGTCGGCCGTACGCAGCAGATCGGCGGGCCTGGCCGCGCCGCCCAGCGCGTTCGGGTCATACACCAGGCCATTGATATAGCCCTGCTGGCGGATGACGGCCTCGCCCGAGTCGCCAGGCGAGCCGCCGCGCACGGCGTCGCGCGCGCGGTCGCTGAAGGTGCCGATGCCGGTGCCGTTCAGCGACAGCTGCGAGGCCTGCACGAAGCGCGCGCCGTCGGCTACCTCCCCGAAATTCCAGCCCTCGCCGATCAGCTGCACATGGCGGCCGGCGGCTTCGTTCACGTCCTTCTGCAGGCGCTCCATCGCCGCGCGCGGCTGGTGGCCCATCAGGTCGAAACGGTAGGAATCGATCTTGTAGTGGCGGGTCCACAGCACCGACGAGTCGATCATCAGCTTGGCCATCATCGTGTTCTCGGTGGCCGTGTTGAAGCAGCAGGTCGAGGTCTCGATGCCGCCTTTCTCGTCCAGGCGGTGGTAGTAGCCCGGCACCACGCGGTCGAGGATCGATTTTTCTTCCTGGCCGGCGATGAAGGTGTGGTTGTAGACGACGTCCGTGCCGACCCGCAGCCCTGCCTTATGCAGGTTCATCACCATCTCGCGGAACTCGACGATGCGGCGCGCGCCATCCTGCGGGTCGCTGGCATAGCTGCCCTCGACCGCATTGAAATGCTGCGGGTCGTAGCCCCAGTTGAAGCAGTCGGTGTGCGCGGTCTTGCCGATCAGCGCCTGCTGGCTTTCGCCATCCGGCGCGCCGGACGGCTGCGGCAGTGCGCAGCCGATTTCCGGGATGCTGCCGATGTCGTACACCGGCAGCAGGTGCACGTCGGTCAGGCCGGCCTTCGCCAGCGCGCGCAGGTGCTTCATGCCGTTCGAGTTCGTCTCGGAGAAGGCGGTGTACTTGCCGCGCTTGGGCGCGGGCACGGTCTCGTCGATCAGCGAGAAGTCGCGCACGTGCAGCTCGTAGATGACCATGTCGGTCGGGGCCTGCACCGTGGCCGGCGCACGGGTGTCGTCCCAGCCGCGCGGCTTGAGGTTCGGCGCATCGAGGTCGGCGATGTAGCTGCGCTTCGAATCCGCGTTCAGGCTCACCGAATACGGATCGGTGACCAGGTTGCGCACCAGGCCGGCGCCGGGCACGACGACGTCGACCGCGTATCGGTAATAGGTGCCCGCCAGGTCGCGCGGCAGGCTGGCCGACCAGGCGCCGGTCCTTTCGTCGAGCTTCATCGCGTGCACGGCGTTCGCCCTGGCCGTCGGGCCGTCATAGGTGCAGACCGCCACCTGGCGCGCGGTCGGCGCCCACAGCTTGAACTCCGTCTTCTTGGCGGTTGGCGTGGCGCCGAGGTCAGGGATGGCTTCGGCGGCGGCGTACAGCTCGTCGAGCGCGCTGGCCGACTGGATGCGGGTGGCGGAGATAACGGCGCCGTGCGCGTCTTCCTGCACCAGCACCAGCTGTTCGCGGTGCAGGGCGGGCAGGCGCGACAGGTCGCCGTCCGCCACGCGCAGGGTCGGGCCGGTGGCGACCCATTTGAATCGCTCGGCCGCTGCCTGCGGGACGGCGGTGGGCGAGATGTCCAGCTTCAGCGAGCCGGCGGCGCCGGCGACCTTGCCGCCTGGTTTGGCGACGATCGATGCGGCAGGGGAGTGGTACAGGCGATAGACGCCGTCGGCGGCGGCGCCGGGCCAGCGCACCAGGCGCTTGTCGAGCCAGACGGCGCGCGCGTCGAGTTGCTCGACGTTGGCTTGCAGGACTTCCTGGAAGCCGGCGCCATTGCACGCTTCAAGTGGAACCGCAGCGTAGGCGGTCGAGGACAGCGATGCCGCGACGAGGGCAAGTTGGAGTTTGTTCATGGTGGGTTGGCGGGTCTTGCGCCGACGCGTTCAGGCGCCGGTGCAGGACCACCGCATTGAGGGAGTTAAGAGGGAGCATGGGCGGCGCAGCCGCCCATCCCGCAAATTACGCCGCGTTGCCGCGATAATGATCGACCATCTTGTAGCGCGTCGCATACCAGCCGAACACCAGCGCCGACAGCAGCGCGAAGGCCGCGAAGAAGTACATCTGGAACGCCATCACGCCGACGCCCGAGCTGGCGATATACCCTTCGACCGCCTCGTTCTTGACGCTCGCGTTCACGATCAGCACCCACAGGTTGCCGACGGTGACGGCCAGGTACCACAAGGCCATGATCACGCCCTTCATCGAGGCCGGGGCCTGGCTGTAGGCGAATTCGAGGCCGGTCGCCGAGACCAGCACCTCGCCCAGGGTCAGCAGCGCATACGGGGCGATCTGCCAGGCGATCGAGACGGCGTCGCCGGCGTCGAGCGCGACCTGCAGGTTGCCCACCACGATCCAGGCGGCGGCCGACAGCACGATGCCTGTCGTCATGCGGCGCAGCGGCGTCGGCTCGATGCCGAACTTGCGCAGCAGCGGAAACAGGGCGAAGTTGTTGAACGGGATCAGGATCATCACCAGCAGCGGATTGAGTGCCTGCATCTGCGCAGGGATCACGTCGAAGCTCCAGCCGAAGATGCTGACCTGCGTGGTCATGGCATTGGCCTGCACGATCCAGGTCGAGGCCTTCTGGTCGAACAGCGACCAGAACGGCGTCACCAGCGCGAACACGATCAGGATGCGGAGCACGGCGCGCACGCCGTCCACGGCTTCTTGCGGATGCAGGCCGCGGGCGCGGTCCAGCTGCATCGAGGCGCCGATGCCGCCGAAGGCCATCAGCAGCACCAGTGCGGTGCAGGCGCCGATCACGAAGCCCCATTGCACCGACATCGCCAGCGAGACCACGGCGCCCGCGGCGCCGATCAGGGCGACGTTCAGGCCGGGCCGGCCCTGGCCGGGTTCGCGCGCCAGCAGGGCCGTCTTCGCCACCTGCATGAACGAATGCGGGTTCGGCGGCGACGGCGGCACGTGCACGTATTTCTTCTTGCCGCTCCAGAACACCATGGTGGCGATGAACATCAGGATGCCGGGCACGCCGAAGGCCCAGGCCGGACCGTAGTCGCGCAGCAGCAGCGGCATCAGCAGCGAAGCGAAGAAGGAGCCGAAGTTGATGATCCAGTAGAAGGCGTCGAACACGATCTTCGCCTTGTCCTTGTTGGTCTGGTCGAACTGGTCGCCGACGAAGGACGCCACCAGCGGCTTGATGCCGCCCGAGCCGAGCGCGATCAGGAACAGGCCGAAGTAGAAGCCGTTGACGTTGTCCTCGAAGATGGCCAGGCAGGCGTGGCCCGCGCAGTATACGAGGCTGAGCCAGAACACCGTGTTGTACTTGCCGAAGTAGCGGTCGGCCAGCCAGCCGCCCAGCAGCGGGAAGAAGTAGACGCCGATCACGAAGGTGTGGAACACGTGCTTGGCTTCGCCGGTGCGCATGTCTTCCGGCAGGAACATCAGGAGCGTCGTGATCAGGAAGGGCGTCAGGATGTTGCGCATCCCGTAGAAGCTGAAGCGCTCGCAGCCTTCATTGGCAATGATGTAGGGAATCTGCCGCGGCATTCGCCCGGAACCTGGTTTTGCTAGATCAGTCATCGACCGCTTCCTTGAAATGTCAAACAGACGCGATGCTATGACGAGGGGGTATCTCTTTGCAATAAAAATATTGTTGTGAAACAAACGAGAAACATATCGACGTAGTTTAGTTACGGCGATGGCGGCGCTGGAAACGTTTTCGATGTTTCAAGTCGTTGAATTGTAACGATAAATTGCGAATTTTCGGAAAACTTCCGGAATTGTCAAGTTTTGTTGCGTCCTGTATATTGCCTAGAATTCCAAACCACGGACCAGCCATGACCCAGATCCCGACCACGACGAATCCGAACTGGTGGCGCGACGCCATCATCTACCAGGTTTATCCGCGCAGCTTCCTCGATACGAACGGCGACGGCATCGGCGACCTGGCCGGCATCACCGAGAAGCTCGACTACATCGCGAGCCTGGGCGTGGACATCGTCTGGCTGTCGCCGTTCTTCAAGTCGCCGATGCGCGATTTCGGCTACGACATCGCCGATTACTGCGACGTCGACCCGATGTTCGGCAACCTGGCCGACTTCGACCGCCTGGTCGCCAAGGCCCATGGCCTGGGCCTGAAGATCATGATCGACCAGGTGATGTCGCACACCGCCGACAGCCACCCCTGGTTCGTGGAAAGCCGTTCCAGCCGCGACAATCCGAAATCGGACTGGTATGTCTGGGCCGATCCGCTCCCGGACGGCAACCCGCCGAACAACTGGCTGTCGGTGTTCGGCGGCTCGGCCTGGCAATGGGATACGCGCCGCAAGCAGTACTACATGCACAACTTCCTGGTGAGCCAGCCGCAGCTGAACTTCCATAATCCGGAGGTGCAGAGGGCCCACCTGGCGGCCCAGCGCTTCTGGCTCGAGCGCGGCGTCGACGGCGTGCGCCTGGACGCCTGCGTGTTCCACTTCCACGACCGCCAGCTGCGCAGCAATCCGCCGGCGCTGGTGCGCGACACCTCGACCGTGACCGACGTGAACCCGTACGGGATGCAGGCCCACATCTACGACAAGACCCAGCCCGAGAACATCGCCTTCCTGGAGCAGCTGCGCGCCCAGCTGGACGAATTCGGCGCGGTCTCGATCGGCGAGATCAGCTCGGACGACGCGCTGGCCCAGATGAACGAGTACATGGCGGGCGGGAACAAGCTGCACATGGCCTACAGCTTCAACTTCCTGACGCCGGTGTTCACGGCCGCCCATATCCGCGCGCAGGTGGAAGACTTCGAACGGCGCGTGGAGGAAGGCTGGGCCTCCTGGTCGGTCGGCAACCACGACGCGATCCGCGTGATGACGCGCTGGGGCGGCCCGCAAGCCACCGCCGGTTTCGCCAGGATGGTGCTGGCGATGCAGCTTTCGCTCAAGGGCACGCCCTGCCTGTACCAGGGCGACGAGCTGGCGCTGCACGAAGCCGACGTCCCGTTCGAACTGCTGCAAGACCCGTACGGCATCACCTTCTGGCCCGAGTTCAAGGGCCGCGACGGCTGTCGCACCCCGATGCCATGGCAGGCCGGCGCGCCGCATGCCGGCTTCACCGCGGGCACGCCCTGGCTGCCGGTTGAGCCTTCGCACGCCGCCGCCGCGGTCGACCTGCAGGACAAGGACCCCGATTCGATGCTGAACTTCCAGCGCCGCTTCATCGCCCTGCGCCGCACCATGCCGCAGCTGACGCGCGGCGAGATCGCCTTCATCGACGCGCCGGAACCGGTGCTGGCCCTGCGCCGCGACCTGGAGGGCGAGCGCAGCGTGCTGGCGGCGTTCAACCTGTCGACCGCGGAAGTGACGTTCGACTGGCCGGCGACCGAAGGCGCCGACCACATGGCCGTCGCGGGCCTGGCCGGCGAAGCCCAGCGCGGCCGCGTGACCCTGCCGCCGTACGGCGCCTGGTTCGGCCTGGTCCGCGCGGAGGGTTGATGGATACCCAGCAGGGGCAGGAGCCTGAAAAGTTCGCGCGCACGGCGTTCGCCGACGGACCGCGCCTGCTGGCCGACATCGGCGCGACCCATGCGCGCTTCGCGTTGCAGACCGCGCCGGGCGTGTTCCGCTCGGTCCAGGTGCTGCGCTGCGACGACTTCGAGGGCATCGTCCCGCTGCTGCGCCATTACCTGCGCGATCATGCGGCCCCTGAGAATGTGCGGCTGAACCACGGCGCGTTCGCGGTCGCCAACCCGATCAATGGCGACTACGTGCGCATGACCAACCGCGCCTGGGAGTTCTCCACCGATGCGGTGCGGCGCGAGCTGGGCCTGTCGACCCTCCTGATCGTCAACGATTTCACCGCGCTGGCCACCGCGCTGCCGGGCTTCGCCAAAGAGGACCTGATGCAGGTGGGTCCGGGTACGCCCGTGCCGGGCGCCGTCATCGGCGTGCTGGGACCGGGCACCGGCCTGGGCGTGTCGGGCGGGATCCCGACCGCGGACGGCTTCGTCACCCTGGGCAGCGAGGGCGGCCACGTCAACTTCGCGCCGGCCGACGAGCGCGAGTTCGCGATCCTGCAATACGCCTGGCGCGAGTGGCCGCACGTGTCGAACGAGCGACTGATCTCGGGCCCCGGCATGGAAGTCATCTACCGCGCGCTGGCCGACCGCAACGGCGTCGACGCCGTGGCGCGCAGCGCGGCCGCCATCGTGTCCGGCGCGCTCGAGTCCGACGATCCGCTGTGCCTGGAAACGCTCGAATGCTTCTGCGGCATGCTGGGCGGCGCCGCCGCCAACCTGGCGGTGACCCTGGGCGCTTTCGGCGGCATCTTCATCGGCGGCGGCATCGTGCCGCGTCTCGGCGAATGGTTCGCGCGCTCGCCGTTCCGCACGCGGTTCGAGGCGAAGGGGCGTTTTTCGGACTACCTGGCGGACATCCCGACCTATGTGATCACCACGCCGAACCCCGCCTTCCATGGCGTGGCGACCATCCTGGCCGAGCACCTGCGCGGCCGCAGCGGCGCCAACACGCTGATGGAACGCATCGGGCAGCTGCGCGAGGAACTGTCGCCGGCCGAGGCGCGCGTGGCCACGCTCGTGCTCGAGCATCCGCGCACGGTGCTGAACGAGCCGATCGCCGAGATCGCGCGCCTGGCCGACGTGAGCCAGCCGACCGTGATCCGCTTCTGTCGCTCGCTGGGCTTCCAGGGCCTGGCCGAATTCAAGCTCAAGTTCGCGAGCAGCCTGACCGGCGCGATCCCCGTGCGCCACAGCCAGGTGCGCATGAGCGACAGCACCCACGACCTGTCGGCCAAGGTGATCGACAACACGGTGTCGGCGATCCTGCGTTTCCGCGATCAGCTCGACGTGCGCTCGCTCGATCGCGCGATCGAACTGGTGAGCCGCGCGCGCCGCGTCGAGTTCTACGCGCTGGGCAACTCGCGCGCGGTGGCGCTGGACGGGCAGCACAAATTCTTCCGTTTCAGGATCCCGACCGCGCTGTATGGCGACGCCCACCTGTTCACCCTGGCAGCGGGGCTGCTGGGGCCGGGCGACGTGGTGATCGCGGTATCGAATTCGGGCGGCTTGCCGGAGCTGCTGCAGGCGGTGGACATCGCACGCGCCGCCGGCGCCGACGTGATCGCCATCAGCAACAGCCAGTCGCCGCTGGCGCGCAAGGCCAGCGTGTGCCTGGCGGTCGATCACAGCGAGGACAGCACCAGCTTCCTGTCGATGATCTCGCGCATCCTGCAGCTGCTGCTGATCGACATCATGGCGGTGGGGATTTCGGTCGACGGCCAGCATGGGCCGGAGGCGGGGAAGGATCCGCGCCGGCTGCTCATCTCGCACCTGGACAGCTGACGATTCGCCGGCATCGCCGGCGGGGCGCCGTCAGTTGGCGCTCTTGAGGTCCACGCGCTCGATGGTGCGACGCCATTCCTGGAGGCTGAGCAGGGTGTCCGAATCGGTGTCGTCGACCAGGATCTCGCTGCCGTCCTGGGCCACCAGGAAGCTCTCGCGGCGGTGCGCATTCTCGGCGCGGTTCTCGACGAAACTCAGCTGGTAATACTTCTTGCCGTTGACTTCGCGCGGGACCGGATCGTCTTCGATCACGGCGCCGTGCGCCTTGCCCTGGCTGCGCTGTTCGATCTGGCGCGACCAGGCCTGCAGTTCCGGCAGCGCCAGCAGCGAAGTCATCGCGTCCTGCTTCGTGTGCGCGGGCGCCTGGACCGTGGGCTCGGCGGGCGCGGGCGTCAATGGTGCTTCCCGCCCGGCGCGCTTGCAGCCGGCAACGGCGCAGCACAGCATCAGTGCGGCGATGGTCAGGCGCAAGGGGGGAGAAGATGCGGTGCGTGTGGACATGGCGGGTCTCATGAAGGCAGGTGGTCATGGTAAACCATGGGTGTTTTAGCGGCAACACAGCCGGCATCCAGCGTCGGCTAATTCCGGCCAGAAACTGATGTTGTCGGGTGGGCCAGCATCCCTGTGATTCAATATTTCCACACAGAAAGTAATTCGGTGTTTACGCCACGAAATCAACTTTTTCACTTCAGAAAGCAAATTTATTCATAGAAATAATGCTACGCTGTAGGATCACTCCTACCTGAAGCATTGTATGGACCGCCGCCGCGCCACCTACGCCCACCGTCTCGAAAAATCGTCGCAACGCGAGAAGCGGCTGGTCGCCCTCGCCGTACTCGGCGTCGCCGTCGGCGTGGCGGGCGTGCTTGCGCCGCCGCTGGACATCGATTGGCCGAATCTCGACCGCCAGGGCGGCGAGGTCACGCACTTCGGCGCCAATCCCGCCGCGGTCGCAACGCCGGTCGCGTCCGCGCCCGCCGGGCAGGGCGCCGCACGTCGCATCTACCCGTTTTCGATCATCCCGGGCGGCGTGGCGGACAGGCATGAGCTGGCGCGCGTCATCAGGACCGATCGCGTGGTGGCGGCGCACTATGCGGACTTCGACGTCGCCAACGCGCGCGCTGTCACCGTCACCGCGCCGCGCGCCGTCTACGTGTCGTACCGCAAGGGAAACCAGGTCTACTGGACCAGCAAGAAACTCATGCTGGCGCCTGGAGAAACCTTGTTCACGGACGGCAGGAACGAGATGCGGGCGCGCTGCGCAAACCGGATTTCCGACGTGCCGATGTATCCGGTCGAAGCCCATGGGCCGACCGAGTCGGAACTCGATTCCTTCGTCGCCGAGGATGGCGGCGGGTTGATGGCCGTGGCGGCCGGCATCGAGGGGCTCGACGACGATCCCTCCGCGGGACAGCGCTATCATACCGAGGTGTTCCCGAACGGCGCCGGCCTGCTGGCGGGCGCCGCTCCGGCCGCGCAGCCGCGCCTGTCCAGCCTCATGGGCAGCGCGCCCGCAAGGTATGGATCCGGCGTGTCGAACGGCGGCACGCTGGGCGGCGGCAGCGGCGATGGTGCGACGACGCCTTCGACCGGGACGCCTGGCGGCAGCACCCCGACGCCGGGCGGCGCCGGCAATGGCAATACCGGCAGCGGCGACAGTCCTGGCGGCAGCCTGCCCGGCGCCTCAACCCCGTCCAATCCGACGCCGGACACCGGCACCGTCCCGAACCCCGATCCCGGCCCGGGACCCAATCCGGAGCTGCCAGCCACGCCGGGCGTGCCGGGCACGCCGAACGGCCCCGATACGCCTGGTACGCCTGGTACTCCGGGCACTCCGGGGAATCCCGGCATTCCCGGCATTCCCGGCATTCCCGGCACGCCAGGTGGCCCTCCGGACGACACCGACGTCGAGCCGAACGATCCGGTCGAAGTGCCGGAGCCAGGTTCCCTATGGCTGGGCGGCGTGGCCTTCGCGGCCATGCTGTGGCTGCGCCGCAAGAGACCGGCCGCCAGGAGCTGATTCACCACACCCGGTTTTCCGGTGCGCTGCACGGCAAAAAGCCCGCGAGGCGTGAACCTCGCGGGCTTTTTGTCGTGGAGGACTGGCGCGCCGGCGTTGCCGCGGCGCGCCAGGCGACCGGATGAATTACATCATGCCGTCCATGCCGCCCATGCCGCCCATGCCACCCATGCCGCCCATGCCGCCGGCTGGCTTGTCTTCGACGACTTCCGAGACCATGCAGTCGGTGGTCAGCATCAGGCCGGCGATCGACGCTGCATTTTGCAGGGCCGAACGGGTGACCTTGGCTGGATCCAGCACGCCCATTTCGACCATGTCGCCATAGGTGCCGTTGGCGGCGTTGTAGCCGTAGTTGCCGGTGCCGGCCAGGACGGCTGCGACCACGACCGATGGCTCGTCGCCAGCGTTCTGGACGATCATGCGCAGTGGCTCTTCCATGGCGCGCAGGACGATCTTGATGCCGGCGTCCTGGTCAGGATTGTCGCCCTTGACGTCCAGGGTAGCGCGGGCGCGCAGCAGGGCCACGCCGCCGCCTGGCACGATGCCTTCTTCGACGGCAGCACGGGTTGCGTGCAGCGCGTCTTCGACACGTGCCTTCTTCTCTTTCATCTCGACTTCGGTGGCTGCACCGACGCGGATCACGGCAACGCCACCGGCCAGCTTGGCCACGCGCTCTTGCAGTTTTTCGCGGTCGTAGTCCGAGGTCGCTTCTTCGATCTGGGCGCGGATCTGCTTGACGCGGCCTTCGATCGATTCAGCCTGGCCGGCGCCGTCGATGATGATGGTGTTTTCCTTGCCGACTTCGATGCGCGAAGCCTGGCCCAGTTCCGCCAGGGTGACCTTTTCCAGGGTCAGGCCGACTTCTTCGGCGATGACCTGGCCGCCGGTCAGGATGGCGATGTCTTCCAGCATGGCCTTGCGGCGGTCGCCGAAGCCAGGGGCCTTGACGGCGACGGTCTTCAGGATGCCACGGATGTTGTTGACGACCAGGGTCGCCAGCGCTTCGCCTTCGATGTCTTCGGCGATGATGACCAGCGGACGGCCGGCCTTGGCGACTTGCTCCAGCACCGGCAGCAGGTCACGGATGTTCGAGATCTTCTTGTCGCACAGCAGGATGAACGGCTGCTCGTGGACGGCGACTTGCTTGTCCGGGTTGTTGATGAAGTACGGCGACAGGTAGCCGCGGTCGAACTGCATGCCTTCCACGATGTCCAGCTCGTCGTTCAGCGACTTGCCGTCTTCCACGGTGATGACGCCTTCCTTGCCCACTTTTTCCATCGCTTCAGCGATGCGCTCGCCGATCGAGGTTTCCGAGTTGGCCGAGATCGCGCCGACTTGCGCGATTTCTTTCGAGGTGGTGGTTGGCTTGGCGATCTTCTTCAGTTCTTCGACGGTCGCTGCGACGGCCTTGTCGATGCCGCGCTTCAGGTCCATCGGGTTCATGCCGGCGGCAACGAACTTCATGCCTTCGCGCACGATGGCTTGTGCCAGCACGGTCGCGGTGGTGGTGCCGTCACCGGCGTTGTCGCTGGTCTTGGAAGCGACTTCCTTGACCATCTGCGCGCCCATGTTCTGGAGCTTGTCTTTCAGTTCGATTTCTTTTGCGACCGAGACACCATCCTTGGTGACGGTCGGGGCGCCGAACGAGCGCTCGAGCACGACGTTGCGGCCTTTCGGGCCCAGGGTGACCTTGACTGCGTTGGCCAGGACATTGACGCCTTCGACCATCTTGGCGCGCGCTGCGTCGCCGAACACTACTTCTTTAGCTGCCATTTGTTATTTCTCCGAATGTTTTCGTGAATGGGGTCAGGGAATTACTGCTGGACGACGGCCATGATGTCTTCTTCGCGCATCACGAGCAGTTCTTCGCCATTGACCTTGACGGCCTGGCCGGAGTACTTACCGAACAGCACGCGGTCGCCGACTTTGACTTCCAGCGGGCGAACCTGGCCGTTGTCTTGCACTTTGCCGTTACCGACGGCGAGGACTTCGCCTTGGTCTGGCTTCTCTGCCGCGGCATCAGGGATGATCAGGCCAGACGCAGTCTTGGTTTCCTGGTCGAGGCGCTTGACGATTACGCGATCGTGCAGAGGACGAAGGTTCATGCAAAACTCCTTAATATTCAGTGGTTTAACTAGCGTTTTTTTGACACCGCCGCGGCCTGGGTATCAAGCACCGGGGCGGTCTGCAAAGAGTTGTTAGCACTCTCTACTAACGAGTGCTAATTATAGGGACGATAATTTGCCATTTCAAGCGGCAAGATCGCTAAATAGTTTTGTGCGTCTGAGCAAACGCAAACCAACCAACGCTAGCGCAATGTGTTTTTGGCATCTCTTGCCGACACATACAGAACAGACAAGAGGCGGGCAGCGTACACTGCCTGGCGCTTTCCTGCCGCACGCCAGGCCATCGCGGCAGGGCCGCCGGGACCTGCTTCGTCGCACCGCAGCGTGATTCGGTTGACGGAAAATCCATCTCGATCCTATAGTGTCGGATGATTTCCGAATTCCAAGACCTCTCAGACAAAATCGACCGGCTCGCCCAGCTGACCCAGTCGCTGCGCGCCGAGAACTATTTGCTGCGCCAGGCCAATACCCTGCTCAGCGCCGAGAACCTGGCGTTCAAGGAGCGCCTGGTCGAGGCCCAGCGCCGGGTCGAGGCCCTGCTCGACGGCTTGCCCAAGCCACCGGCCGAGGAAGGCGAAGAGGGCGGGCAAGACGAGGCCGCCGGCGATTCGGCCGGCGCGGCGAGCGGCGCACCAGGCAATAGTGAGGCAGCACGATGATCCATCTCGACGTCACCATCATGGGCCAGCCCTACCGCCTGGCCTGCCGCGACGGCGAAGAGCGCACGCTGCGCGAGGCCGTAGCCTACCTCGACGGCAAGATGTGCCAGCTGCGCGATTCGGGCAAGGTGCGGGGCACCGACCGCATCGCCGTCATGGCCGCGCTGAGCGTGGCCGCGGAATTCCTGTCGGTGAAGTCGCCACAGGGGCCGCTGTCGGACATGTCGATCCTCGAGGTCAAGCAAAAGCTGGAAGCGATGCATACCGTGCTCGACAAGGCGCTGGCACCCCAGGAAAATCTTTTCTGACAAGCCGAATCCGTTTGACATGCCGCTTCAAAAGAGTAAACTGCGCTCTACCCTGCGGTGTTCGAGATTTGCCATATATTCCTTGAACCATTCTTACGCATAGGTCGTGGAACAAGTTCGATGGGAGTGAGCGTCACTCGTTTGACGAACCCGAAATTGATCTGACCGTGACCGCCTTGAACCGTTTTGGTTCAGGATGCCGGCAAAAACGGCACTGGCGGGGCTAGGACACACAAGCGGTTGCGCACTTTGTACGCAGCCGCTTTTTTTGTGCGCGCGTCAATCGTGACGGCGCCTTGCAGGGAGAACGGCGCGATGCGCTATTGGTTGATGAAATCCGAACCGGACGAAGTCAGTTTCGACGACGTCCTGTCCGCACCCGGCCAGACCGTGGCCTGGTTCGGCGTGCGCAACTACCAGGCGCGCAACTTCATGCGCGATGCGATGGCCGTCGGCGACGGCGTCCTGTTCTATCACTCCAGCTGCGCCGTGCCCGGCGTGGCCGGGCTGGCCGAGATCGCGAGCGGACCCTATCCCGACGCCACCCAGTTCGACCCCGCCAGCCATTACCACGACCCGAAAGCCACCCACGAAACACCGCGCTGGATCTCGATCGACGTCCGCGCGCGGGAGGCGGGGCGCTATCTGCCGCTGGCCGAGATGCGCACCATTCCCGCGCTGGAAAGCATGGTGCTGCTGCAGAAGGGGAGCCGGCTGTCGATCTCGCCGGTCACCAGATCCGAATGGGATGCGGTCGTCGAGCTCGTGCGCGCCAGGGAGGCCTGAATGGATCCCTGGCTGATCCTGGCCCTGCTGGCGATGGGCACCTTCGGCGGCTTCGCGGCCGGCCTGCTCGGCATCGGCGGCGGCATGGTGCTGGTGCCCTTCATCACGATGATCTTCACCGCGCGCGGCTTCGCCGACGAACTCGTGGTCCACATGGCGATCGCCACCGCGCTCGGCGTCATCCTGTTTACCTCGATGTCCTCGGTGCGCGCCCACCACAAGCACGGCGCCGTGCTGTGGCCCGTGGTGCGCCTGCTGGCGCCGGGCATCCTGATCGGCTCCTGGATCGGACCCTGGATCGGCAAGCAGATGAATACCGCGGTGCTGGCCTTTTTCTTCGGCTGCTTCGTCGCCTTCTCGGCCACCCAGATGCTGATCGGAAAGAAGCCGAAGGCGGCGCGCGAATTGCCGGGCCGGGCCGGCATGTTCGCCACCGGTGGCCTGATCGGGATCCTGTCGGGACTGGTGGGCGCCGGCGGCGGCTTCGTCTCGGTGCCGTTCATGACGCGCTGTAATGTGCGCATTCATAACGCGGTCGCCACCAGCGCGGCGCTGGGCTTCCCGATCGCGCTCTCGGGCACGCTGTCGAATATGTTCTATGGCTGGGGCGAGCCGGGCCTGCCGGCATGGTCGCTGGGCTTCGTCTACCTGCCGGCGCTGGCCATCATCGTCCTGGCCAGCGTGACCATGGCGCCGCTCGGCGCCCGCACCGCGCACAAGATGCCGGTGCGCCAGCTGCAGCGTATCTTCGCCGTGATCCTGTATGCGCTGGCGGCCTATATGTTCTGGAAGGCGTTCAACTAGCCATTCCTGACCCGCGCGCGATCCAGCGGCAGGTCGCGCATCCGCAGGCCGCAGGCATCGAACACCGCGTTGGCGATCGCCGCAGCGGCCGGGCCTTGCGCCGCTTCGCCGGTGCCCAGGAAGGGTTGGCCGGGGCGGTCGATCAGGTGCACATCGATTTTCTCCGGCGTTTGGCCGAAGCGCAGGATCGGGTACGAGGCCCAGTCCACGGTGAGCACCCGCTCGGCGTCGAAGCGCACCTGTTCCAATAAGGTCCAGCTGGCCGACTGAATGACGCCGCCCTCGATCTGGTTGCGCACGCCGTCAGGGTTGACGATCTCGCCGCAATCGACGGCGCTCGATACGCGCGTCACGCGGACCATTCCGGTTTCGCGCGCCACTTCCACCTCGACCGCCAGCGCGCAATACGACGCCAGGTTCTTGTAGCGGGCGAAGGCGAAACCGCGGCCGCGCCGCGCAGTCCTGTTGTAGCCTTCCCATCCGAACTTCGCCGCCGCCAGCTTCACCACGTCGATGGCGCGCGGATCTTCCAGGTGGCGCAGGCGGAAAGCGACCGGGTCGAGCTTCGCCGCACGCGCCAGTTCGTCCATGAAGCTCTCGATCGCGAACACATTGCAATAGGCGCCCAGGCCGCGCATGGCCGAGGTGCGCAGGAGCGCCTTCGGCTGGAAGTGGTGGGTCACGCGCGCGTTCGGCAGCCGGTAATAGGGGATCGCATTGCGGTCGCCGCTGCCTTCCGGCTGCGGGCTGGGTTTCGGCACCGGCGGCGTGAACGGCTTGGCCAGATGCGTCGCCGGCAGCAGGTTGCCGGCCTTCCCGGGGCGGGTGTTGTGCGAAGGCGTGAAGACGTCGTACTGCCAGTCGGTGATGCGGCCGTCGGGACCGAGCGTGGCCGCCACCTGCGCCACCATCGCCGCGCCGAACGGCTCCCAGCCGTGTTCGTCCTCGCGCATCCATTGCACCCGCACCGGCCGGCCCGGGAAGGCGCGCGCCAGCAGGGCGGCGTCGGCCGCCACGTCGTCGGCGCCGTTGTGGCCATAGCAGCCCGCGCCCTCGACGTGGATGCAGCGGATCGCATCCTCCCGGGTCGCCAGCAGTTCGGCCAGCGCGCTGCGCAGCGGGAACACGCCCTGCGAGTGGGTCCAGACCGTGTAGCGGTTCTCCACCAGCTGCGCCACCGCGCAGGATGGGCCGATGGAAGCGTGCAGCTGGAAGGGGCGGGTATAGGTGGCCTTGAAGTGCATGCCCTCCGGCGCCCGCGCGCCCCGTTCTAGGATGGTCGTTGGCTCGGCCGGCTGCGCCATCACCAGCGCTTCGATGTCGGGATACACCGGCAGCGCGGCCGGCGTCTCCCAGCGCGCGGCGCGCGCGAGCAGCGCGGCGGCCTTCACGGCGCGGTATTCGCCGTCCGCGATCACGGCCAGGAAGCGGCCGTCGCGCACGACTTTCAACACACCGGGCAGGCGCATGACGGCGGCCGTATCCAACTCGATCAAGGTCGCCGCCTGCGCGGGTGGACGCACCACGCGTGCATGCACCATATTCGGCAGGCGCAGGTCCTGCACGTAGGCGGGTCCGCCCGTGACCTTGGCCGGGATGTCGACGCGAGACAGCGATCGGCCGATCGCGGTCTTTGCGCCAGGCGCGGGCGGCGCCGGCTGCGGCGTGGCGCGCAGGTGCAATTCCTGGCCGGTTACCAGCTGGCCGAAGCTGGCGCGACGGCCGTCAGGGGCGACGAAGGCGCCATCCTTCAATGCCAGGCCGGCCGCGGGCGCGCCAAGGCGCGCCGCCGCCAGTTCGCCCAGGCGCATCCGCACCTGGCCCGCCGCATGGCGCAGCGCGGCGCCGCTGTCCTTCATCGAGTTGCTGCCGGCGGTCATGCCTTCGTCCGGCGTGCGCGCGGTGTCGGCCGTCACAAGCGTCAGGCGCCCGGGTGCGATGCGCAGCTCGTCTGCCACGACCTGCAGCAGCGCGGTCTTGATGCCTTGTCCCAGCTCGGCCTTGCCGGTGAAGACCGTGATGCGCTCGTCGGCGCCGATGCGGATCCAGGCGTCGAGCCAGGGCGTCTTGTCGAGGCTTTTCGGTAATGCATCCTGCGCGGACCACGCGGGCATGGCGAATGTCAGCGTCAAGGCGCCGCCCGCGGCCAGGAAGCGGCGCCGACCCTGGTCGAGGCTCATCGCTCGCCTCCCGCGGCGAGCCGGTCCGCCGCGCGCCGCACCGCGCGCAGGATGCGCATATGGGTGCCGCAGCGGCACAGGTTGGGCGCCATGTGGGCGCGGATCCGGGCGTCGCTGGGATTCGGTTCGCGTTCGAGCAGCGCGGTGGCCTGCATGATCATGCCCGCGATGCAGTAGCCGCATTGCGCCGCCTGCTCGTCGATGAAGGCCTGCTGCAGTACGCCGGGCTTGTCGCTGTCGCCCAGGCCTTCGACGGTGCGCACGGCGCGCGCGCCGACGCTGGACACCGGAACCAGGCAGGACATCACGGGCTTGCCGTCCATGATCACGGTGCAGGAGCCGCACTGGCCCAGGCCGCAGCCGAACTTGGCGCCGTTCAGGGCCAGCTCGTTGCGCAGCACGTACAGCAGCGGGGTGTCGGGGTCAATATCGACGGCATGGCGCTTGCCGTTCACCTGCAGGCGGTAGGTCGTCATGGTGCTCTCGCTTTGCTCACTTGCTCGTCCAGTTCCGGCCAGGCCGGCTGGCCGGCGCCGTACTTGCGCAGGTAGGCGGCCAGCGCGCCGGCCTGTTCAATGCTCAGGATCGCCCCGAAGCCGGGCATCCAGCGCCCCGGCTCGCCATCCGGCGGCAGGATGCCGGTGTCGACGATGTGGATCAGGCTGCGCGGGTCGGGGTCGTACAGGGCGATCGCTTTCTGCAGGGGCAGGGCGGTGCCCGAGCTCGGGGCGCGGCCGACGTCGTGGCAGCGCGCGCAGGCATTGGCGTACAGCTCGTAGCCGAGGCGCATGCGCGACAGGTCGGGATCGTCGGCAACGGGTTGGGGCAGCGGCCCATCGCGCCGCGCCGGCGTCGCGCGCGGCGGCGCCTGCGACAGGTGGCTGTGGGTCCAGGCTGCCAGCGCGGCGACGTCGCCTTCATCGGCCTGGGCCAGGTGCATCACCACGTCCTGCATCGGTCCGCCGGCGACCGCATGATCCTCGGCCATGCCGGTGCGCAGGTAGGCCTGCAGCTGCGCGCGCGTCCACGGCAGCGGTGACGGCGATGTCGCGCTCAGGGCGGGCGCGTACCAGTCCTCGGCTTCGCCGCCGTCGAGCTGGCGCTTCAGATCCGGGCCGCCCAGCTTCGTGCGCGGCGTGTGGCAGGCCGCGCAGTGGGCGACGGCGTCGGCCAGGTAGGCGCCGCGGTTCCACTCGGCAGATTGGCGCGGGTCGGGCCGCCACGGCGCATCATTCAGGTACAGCACGTTCCAGAAACCGACCAGCGGCCGGAAACCGAAGGGGAAGGTCATGTCGTTGTCGCGCGCCGGGGAGGTGATCGCGGGCCGGGTCATGAACCAGGCGTACAGGTCGTCGATGTCGGCCTGCGTCATGCGCACGTAGTGGTTGTAGGGGAAGGCCGGATAGAGCAGGTGGCCGTCGCGCGAGACGCCCTCGCGCATGGCCCTGGTGAAAGCGCCAGGGCTCCAGGCGCCGATGCCGGTGTCGGCATCGGGCGTGATATTGGTGCTGTGGACGGTGCCGAACGGCGTCTCCATCGGCTTGCCGCCGGCAAAGGGGCGCGACAAGTCGGCCGTGTGGCACGAGGCGCACATGCCGAGGTGGGCGAGATTGGCGCCGCGCTCGATGCGTGCCTGGTCGAAGGAGGGGATGGTGTTCTGCGGCGCCAGCGCGGGGCGCCACATGATGGCGAAGGCGATGCCCATCAATACGACGATGGCCGCGAGGAGCAGCCACCATCCGATATGCCGCCTGCGCCTGGGTCGATTCATGAGGGCTCCGTTGCTTGGAGCCCCATTGTCGGGGAGGAGAGAGTGAGCGCTCTGTGCGCTCGCTCACGCTAGGCCGTCACAGGCCGGCCCGGCGCCTGGCGATAGGCCCAGGCCAGCATGACCAGCGCGGCGACGATCATCGGCAGCGACAGCACCTGGCCCGAGGTGATCGGCAGGCCGAACACGGTGGTTTCCCAGTCCGGCACGCGGAACCACTCGGTGAAGAAGCGCGCGCAGCCATACAGCAGGGTGAACATGGCGCCGACCGCCAGGCGTGGACGCGCCTTGCGCGCGAACAGCCACAGGATCACGAACACCAGCACGCCGTCGACCAGCGCCTGGTACAGCGGCGACGGATGGCGCGGGCCGGCCACGCCGGGCCACAGCATGGCCCACGGCAGGTTCGGATCGGCCAGCCGGCCAGGCAGCTCGGCGTTGATGAAGTTGCCCATGCGGCCGGCGGCGTAGCCGAGCGGCACCAGCGGCGCGATGAAGTCGTAGACGTCGAGCAGGTTGCGCTTGCGCTTGCGCGCCCACAGCGACATCGCGATCAGGACGCCCAGGAAGCCGCCGTGGAAGGACATGCCGCCCTTCCAGATCATGAAGATCTCGAGCGGGTGCGCGAGGAAGTACAGCGGCTGGTAGAACAGCACTTCGCCCAGGCGGCCGCCCACGATCACGCCCAGCATCCCGTAGAACAGCATGTCGTCCAGGTCGTCGCGGGTCCAGCCCTGCGCCGCCACGTGTGGCATGCGGATGCGCACCCGGCCCAGGATGATGAACAGGGCAAAGGCGACCACGTACATCAGGCCATACCAGTGGATTTGCACCGGGCCGAGCGAAATCGCGATCGGGTCCGGCTGCGGATGAATCAGCATAGTCAGTCTCTCTTCAATTCTTCAAACATTCCAGGAAGCCCCTCAGCACGGGCGAATCGTTGTCGCGCCGCCAGGCCAGGCCGGTTTCGGCCAGCGGCGCCGGATCGATCAGGGCACGGTATTCTACGCCGGGACGCATCAGGTTCGACACGGATTGTGGCACAAGTGCCAAGCCCATGCCGCCGGAAACCAGGCTGACGATGGTCTGCATCTGGATCGCTTCCTGGCCGATGGTGGGCAGCACGCCGGCCGCGCGAAAGCAGGCCAGGATCGCATCGTGCAGGCTGGGCGCCACCGTGCGCGGGAAGATCACCAGCGGCAGCGGCGGCAGGTCGCGCAGGCGCACCGGGCCCGGTTTTTGCAGCGCCGCCAGGCCGCTCGGCGCGCACAGCACCAGCGGTTCGTCGACGATCTTGAGGTAGTCCAGGGCGCCGTCGGCCATGACGTCCGCGGCGCCCGGCTGCGGCGGAATCACGAAGCCGGCGTCGATACGACCGGAGAGCAGCTCGTCGAACTGGACGTCGGAGGTCGCTTCCTGCAGCACCAGGCGTACGGCCGGATAGGCGGCGCGATAGCGGCGCAGCACGTCGGGCAGCATTCCCAGGCCGGCGGTCGAGACGAAGGACAGGGCGAGGCGGCCCGCTTCGCCGCTGGCCGCGCGCCGCACCAGCTCGGGCAGCGCGGCCGCCTCCTCCAGGATGCGGCGCGCTTCCGGCAGCAGGGCGGCGCCGGCCGCGGTCAGGCCGACCATGCGCCGGTTGCGCACGAACAGCGGGACTTTGAACAGTTCTTCGAGGTTGGCGATGCTCTGCGACAGCGGCGGCTGGGTCATGTGCAGTCGGCGCGCGGCGCGGCCGAAATGCAGCTCTTCGGCCACGGTGACGAAATGGCGCAGCTGGCGCAGTTCGGGATGCATGGGGGATGATTGAACGATACTGTGATATATCCAATGTATCACAGGACCGAATGGATCTGCTGGGGCGGTTCAGCGGCGCTTGTCGAGGGTCTTCTTCACGCGGTCGTTGCGACGCTTGTCCTGGAGCTCGTGATCCTTTTTCTTGTCGAGCCCGAGCATCTTTTCGATGTATTCGAACCAGATAAAGGCGAGTACGAACAGCCCGGCAATGACCCACCAGGACAGTTCGGCAAAACGCCAGACCTCGAAGAAGCGCAGGGCGGCCAGGGCGACGATCAAGAGGATGAGTGGCATGATGTAAAAAGCTTCTTCAGGGCTCACATTTTACAAAGAAAAGAATGCCTAAGGGCAAAAGTTGCTATTTTCTTGTTACAGGATATTGGTAAACGTGGCGATCGCGTTACAGAGTGTATCGGCCTTCTTGCCCTGCTGGGAAAGGGGGTAGAATCCAATCAGTCATAAACTCGGAGAAACAAATGAAGCGGTCCCTGATGTTGTGTGTGGTGCTGTCGGCTTTCGCGTCGTCGGGTGCGTTCGCCCAGGCCGACCTGGCCAAGGCCAAGAATTGCATGGCTTGCCACACCGTCGCCACCAAGCTGGTCGGTCCTGCCTACAAGGACGTCGCGGAAAAGTACGCGGGCCAGAAGGGCGCCGAGGACAAGCTGGTGCAGAAGGTGCTGAAAGGCGGTTCGGGCACCTGGGGCCCGATCCCGATGCCGGCCAATCCGCAGGTGAGCGAGGCCGAGGCGCGTTCGCTGGTCAAGTGGGTGCTGGCGACCAAGTAAGCGTCACGCCTTATCCGAAAAAAGCGCGCCTGCGTGAGCGGGGCGCGCTTTGTCGTTTACGACCCGGCTTCAGTCCTTGTGCGGGATCGCGCAGCGCATTACAACTGCCGGCAGGCCGCCGGCCTCTGTCCAGGCCAAGCACGAACCGCAATTCATCGACGACCGTCCCAGGAGGGTCAGTGTCGATTTGATCGACAATTTCCACAAAACCTTACGAATTAATGAGGGTCAGCGTCGAATTCTTTGACAACTTATTCCGCAAACGAAGGGCGCTGTTGATTTCAGATGCCGTGAAGACGTAGCTCCCTAGGCAGAGCATGATTGCTTTGGGCGAAATCAAATCAGCCTGACGATCGCTTGTGCAAAGTCAAACTGTGGCGGACTGGTATGGCAACGCGCCATTGGGACGACAGCCGGCGCGGGAAAATTGTTCAATAATTCGACTCCGACCCCAATTGATTCGTAAGGTTTTAGGGAAATTGCCAATTAATTTGACACTGACCCTGATGGGATGGGGACATGCGATAGGAGCGCGTCTGCGTGAGCATGGCGCGCTTTCTGTTTGCGCATTCGCGGGCGTGCTGACCACGCCTGGAATACGACCGCCGCACTGTGCGCGCGGCTGCAGAGCCAGGTCGGCTACACTGGTGGCCCACTCACGAGGAGCGACCATGAGACTGATTCGGACCGCCAGCATTGCATTGAGCATGGCAACCTTGTGCGCAGCGAATGCGTTCGCCCAGCAAGTCAACATCAAGCCTGGACTGTGGCAGATCGACATGACCCTGCCCGGCCAGGGAGGGGGCAATCAGATGGCCGGTGTCGTCGCATTGATGAAGAGCCAGATGGCCTCGATGTCGCCGGCCCAGCGCGCGGAAATACAAAAAAGGCTGGGCGCCGGTGGCACGGAATTCACCGACGATGGCGTGCGCACCAAGCAGTGCATCACGAAAGACGACATCGCGAAGTTCGACGTATTTGGTAAAAAAGGTCCTGACGGCTGCACCAGGAACGCGACCCCCACCGCCGGCGGCATGAATGTGAGCATGCAGTGCACGCAGCCGCAAATGAAGATCGACGCCGTGGTGAAGACCCCCAGTGAGACCGCCTATACCTTCGACTCGACTGCCACCGTGGCCGGTCCGAACGGCATGACGGTGACCCAGAAAACCACCGGCTCGGGCAAATGGCTGGGCAGCGACTGCGGTAATGTCGCGGCCCCGCAGTCGTGAATTGCAGGGCAGCGTCACAGCAAATCGCGCTCTTCGGAAAGCGCTAAGGACAGGGTCGTTCAGCGCGTGATGCGACGCTTGGCGACATCCGCCAGCGTCTTTGACAGACCTTGGGTGCCGGCCTCGCTGCTGGCGGCCATGTAGCCGCGCACGTAGGAGGCCTGCCTGGCGACCTGGCTGTTGCCGCCCTTGAGTTCCTCGAGCAGCTGGTCGGCCACCGCCATGTCGTTCAGGAGGCCAAGGCGGTCCTGCAGCTTTTCGAGGTGGCCGACGTAGCGCTTGACGCGGCGCGCCGGCAGCAGGTCGCGGAAGAATTCGGCCGCGTAGCGCGCCTTCTTGGCGGCGATGCGCACCCGGTGACGGCCAGGTGCGTCGCCCTCGTCCAGGCCGTCGATGCGTTTGGCCAGGCGCTTCTCGGCCTTGCGCAGCAGGGGCAGGGCGGCCCTGGCGGCGCGCTCGGCCAGGGGTGAATCCTTGTCCAGCGTGGCGTCGGGACGCCAGCGGCGTTCGCCGAGCCACTCGTTCAGCTGCGTCATCAGCTCGGCATAGCGCGGCTCGCGCAGCACGTTCAGGATGTGCGCGTGATGTGCGTTCGCGCGCTCGTGCGCGGCCTGGCGCAGCGCCGTCGCGTCGAAGCCCTGGACCCGGTCGAGGGTCGAGTCGGCCAGCACGTCCCAGTCGCGCGCCGGTCCCAGTTCGCCGGACAGCCATTCGATGTCGGCATGCAGGGCGACCGGCGGCGCGGCCAGGTCTTCGAACATGGCAAGCAGCGCGCGCAGGCGGCGCAGGCCGACCCGCATCTGGTGCAGGCTTTCGACGTTTTGCTTCAGCACGCCCGGCAAGTTCGCTTCGATCTGGCGCACGCAATTCAGGCCGATGGACTGGAAGGCGTCTTCCAGCGTCATGCGCCCGCGCAGGCGCACCGGTTCGGCCTTGACCGGGCGGATCGGCTCGTCCTTCGGCAAAGGTTGATCCTGCTGGGGCTCGGATGGCGCCACCGGTGCGGTCTGCTGCTGGACTTGCTGTTCGGTCGGCGCGATCGCCGCCTCCTTGCCTTCCGGCGCCGGTTTTGCTTTTTGTTGCTTACTCATGCTGGTTCCTTTCACGGTAGGGAAGCACAGCGGCAAGGCGGATCGCAAAGAAATCTGTGTCGATTTTCACTGCAAGCGTGAAAGTGCTACCCACTCCGCTGGCTGTTTCGCTGCCACGAGAAATCCTATGCTTCTCCTGACAACGAGCTGGACAGATCGATCATACGCCGGGGAACCGTCCAGCTCGCCGACACATGACAGGAGAATGACATGATGCATCCAAATACTTTCGCGCGCTTGTGCGCCGCCATCGCGATCGCCATCGCCGTCCCGGGCGCGGCCCAGGCGGCGCCGGCCGCCGCGCCCGTGCCGACCATCGGCCAGCTCGAACGCGTGGCCGCCTTCCACGGCCCGATGCCCACCGGCGTCACGGTGGCAGGAGGCGGCCGTATCTTCGTGAACTTCCCGCGCTGGGGCGATGACATGCCCTATACGGTGGCGGAAATCCGCGACGGCAGGCCTGTCCCGTATCCCGACGCCGCCATCAACCGCGCCGATCCGGGCGATCCGGCCCGCGGCCTGGAGAGCGTGCAAAGCGTGGTCGCGGATGGCCAGGGTCGCCTGTGGATCCTGGACACCGCCGCACCGGGCTTCGCCGCGCCGAGGCTGGGCGGCGCCAAGCTGGTGGCGGTCGACCTGAAGACCGACAAGGTGGTCAGGACCGTGGTGTTTCCGCCCGAAGTGATCCTGCCGAGCACCTACGTCAACGACGTGCGTTTCGATTTCCGCGTCGGCCGCGAGGGCGTGGCCTATGTCACCGATTCGTCCCTGAGCGGGCCGGGCGCCATCATCGTGCTCGACTTGGCCACCGGCAAGGCGCAGCGCCGTCTACAAGGGGATCGCTCCACCTCGGCCGACCCGCGCTTCGTGCCGCGCGTGGAAGGCCGGGTGGTGCAGAGTCGTGCGGCCGATGGCAGGACCGCGCCGTTCCGGGTGGCGTCGGATGGCATCGCGCTCTCGCCCGACGGTGAAACCCTGTATTTCAGTCCGCTCTCCAGCCGTCATGGCTACGCGGTGGCCACGCGCCTGTTGCGCGATCCGGCGGTCAGCGAGGCGGCGCTGGCGCTGGCCGTGCGCGACCTGGGCGAGAAAGGCGCGTCGGACGGGCTGGAGACCGATGCCGCCGGCAACCTGTATGCGACCGACTACGAGAACAATGCGATCCGCCGCCTGGAAGCCGACGGCAGCTGGCGCACCATCGCGCAAAGCCCCGAGCTGCTGTGGCCCGATACGCTGTCCGCCGGTCCGGATGGCTACTTGTACGTCACCGCCAACCAGTTGCACCGCCAGGCCGGCTTCAACGACGGCAAGGACCTGCGCGCCAAGCCGTACCGGCTGCTGCGCATGAAGATCGGGCACGGGCCGGCGCCGACGCGTTGATGCTCGCTTGCAGACTTACTTTCCTATTACTTTCCGACCACTTCCCGATCACTTCCCGATCCGGTAGATCACGTCCACGCCCTGCACCAGCTTCCGTACCGTCACCAGCAGCGGATCGCCTGGCGTGGAAACCGGGCTGTAACGCCGCCCGGCAGTGGCCATTCCGATGGCGTTCGACAGGTTCTTGAGCGGCGCCAGCGCCACGCCGTTCGCCGGCCCCAGCCTGGCGCCGATGCCGCGCGCGATGTTCTGCGCCTTCAGGCGCGCCGCGCCGATGGTCGGTACAGGACAACATGATGACGACGTCGGACGGCCCGAGCGAGACATGACCATCCGCGCCTGTATCTGGCTGCCGTTGAAGATGCTGGCGGTGAGTTTCACCGCCTCTGCCTGTTACTCAACTACTTCGAATGCCAGGTCGCGCCCCTCCTGCGCCAGATTGCCGGCGAAGTCGGCGGCGTGGATGCGCAGCGTGTAGCGGCCGGGCGCGAGCTCGCCGATGCGCCAGCTGCCGGTCTCGATCTCGCCGTCCTGCAGGCGGTTGTTGAGCGCGTAGTCGAACTGGGTCGACTTGCTGCCATAGACCGTGATGCCGCTGGTCGGCGCGTAGACGGCCTTGACGGCATCCTGGTTGCGCGGCAGGCGGTCGAAGACCTGGGTGATGACCGGCTGCCCGAAGCCGGGCAGGGGCGTGCCGTCGGCCTGCAATAGCTGGTAGCCCAGCTTGTACAGGCCGAGCTTGCGGCGCGCCAGGTTGCCGTTCACCTGGTCGTAGGCGTTGACGACCACTTGTACGTCGCCCAGGCTGCGGTTCAACCGGATCGGCTGGCCCTTCTTCGCCGTGATGCGCTTGCCGGCGCCGTCGTACAGCGCGATGCGCTGGATGAACGGCGGGACGGTGTCGGTAAACCCCGTGAACGGCAGGGTCAGCGGATTGACCACCGTGCCGCCCTGGTAGTAATCCAGGTGGACGTGGGCCATGGCATTGATGGTGCCGAGCGCATCGCCCACCGCGAAGCGGGTGCCGCGCGGCACCCGCACGCGTTCGGCCTTGCCCTTGGCGTCGCGCAGGACCTGGAAGCGCGGATCGAGCGGCCGGCCCTGCGGGTCGCGGCCGACGCGCATGTGGATGTACGAGAGCGGGCCCACGCTCAGGCCTTCGCTGAGCGTGTTGAAGCCCCAGTTGGCGTGCGGGTCGGTCACTTTCGACGGGAATACCGCCAGCACCTTCGCGCCGACGTCGGCGCGCACGTCCAGGCCGGCGTGGAAATGGTGGCGCCTGTCGCCGTTGTAGGCGCCGCGCACCTCGCCCATCACGCCGACGACTTCATGGACCATGTCCTGGGGACCGACCGGCCACGGCATCGGCTCGGTGCGCGTGACGAGGGCCGGCCGCGCCACTACCGGCGCGGCTTCGCCCTCGCGCGGCGGCGCCAGCCGGTGCACGCGATGGGCACTGGCGTCGGCCACCACCAGGCTGCCGTCTCGGCCGACCGCGATGCCGCGCGGGCCGTACAGCTGGACCGTGCCGTCGCTGCCGAAGCCGTTCGGTTCGAGTGGGCGGTCGACGTCCTGCAGCGGACGCATCTCGCCATCCGGCGTCAGTTGCAGGATGCGGCCGCCGGAACTGGCGGCGATGTACAGGTAGCCGTCGCGCGTGAGCGCCAGGCCCGCCGGGCGCCGCAGCGGCGGACGGACCTCGCCTTCGAGCGGGATCGCCAGCGTGTCGACCGTGCCGTCGGTCTTGATGCGGCGCACCGCGTGGTTGCCGGTATCGGCCACATACAGCGTACCGTCGCGGCCGGCCGCCAGCGCGCTCGGGGTGTCGAAGCCGGCGTCCGGCAACGCGCCGTCCAGCAGGCCGGGTTTGCCATTGCCGGCCAGCGTCGTCACCGTGCCGTCGGGCGCGATGCGGCGGATGCGGTCGTTGTAGGTGTCGGCCACGTAGACGATGCCGGCATCGTCCACCGCGATGCCGACCGGGCCGTTGAACTGGGCCGCACGGCCAACGCCATCCAGGTAGCCGGGGCTGCCGCTGCCGGCTACCGTGGTCACCGTGCCGTCGGGCGTCACCTTGCGGATCGCATGGTTGCCGGTGTCGGCCACGTACAGATTGCCTTCATGGTCGAGCGCGAGGGCGGACGGGGTGTGGAAGGCGGCCGCCGCGCCGATGCCGTCGGCAAAACCTTCCTGGCCGCCGGCCAGCGTCGAGACCGCGCCGTCGGGCTGGATCAGGCGGATGCGGTTGGCTTCGCCCCCGTCGGCGACGTACACCACGCCGCGCGCGCCGATGGCCACGCCATAGGGATCGCTGAAGCGGCTGGCGCTGGCCGGCCCGTCGATCACGCCGTCGCGGCCGTCGCCCGCCAGCAGGCTCACGCGCGCCGGCCAGAATGGCGTGGTCTTCGCAACGGGCGGCGTCAGGATGGCCAGGGCGCCGGGGCGTCGTTCGATGGTGTCGGTAAAGTAGATGGCCGTGCCGATGGCCAGGACGGCGGCGCCCACGAGCGCGGCGAGGAGGGAAGTTCGTTTCACGAGACCTAAGAGAGGATGCTTAAATGCACGTGGGGTGGACGGTTGCGCCGGCTACGCGCCCCGGTCCACCCCACGAATTACCCAGAAAGGATCAGATGCGCAGGTCGTCCAGCGACTTGCCTTTACCCAACGCCTCGACTACCCATTTTGGCTGGCGGCCGCGGCCGGTCCAGGTCTGGGAATTATCGGCCGGGTTGTGATACTGGGGATTCACCTTGGCGCCGCTGCCCGCTTTCTTGCTTTTGCCAGTGCCCTTGGCCAGCAATTCTTCCACCGAGATTCCCATATTCTGGGCGATCTCGAGAATCTGCTCGCGCGCTTTCTTGACGTCTTGCTGCTGGCGGTTTTTGATCTCCTTTTCGATATCGAATTGAAGACCCTTCAGCTCGGCGAGGTTATAACCCGACAGATCGATGTTTGCCATTTTGTTTCATCCTTGATTAGGTGATTCGATTCGTTTCGAAGTGCCGCGCAGGGATTTTACTATTTAATCGTCAAAGTTGAATGACAATCGTGCGCGGGGTGATTTCGAATCAAATCCATGGCAAACCGCCAATGCATATGGGGTTATTTTCCCAAGGTCTTGAGATGGGCAATTTCTTGTGAAACGGCGCGGCTCACGACCTCGCCCAGCGATTGATGCAGGCTTGTGCGAATGTCGGCCGAAAAACCCGCCATCGCTTTATCCACTGCTACGACGATACCGTCGCGCAGACCCTGTTCGAGCACGAAATCGATCCGGCCCTGCAATTGCTGCAGCACGCGTTCGGTGAGACGGCGTTCCATGACGCTCCACTGCTCGCCGCTCCAGCGGTCGGCGGCCCGCCGTTCCAGTGCTTCCGGGGACTGGGCGTCGTCGTCGCTGGCGCCGACGGCGACGGTCGCGGCAGCAGCGGGAGCGCTGGACGCCACTGGCGCCGACGAGTCGGCGACGACCTCGGTCAATACGGGAATGCTGGCATCGAAAGCGGGATCCGGGTTCATGTCTGTCCTGCGACGAAGTGGGTCAATGGATAGGATTGCCTTTTATATGCGACATAGCGTTTGCGTCCCTCGGCGGCATCGTCTTCATCGAGCGAAATGATTTCGAACACGCGCGCGAATTGCGCGAAATTGTTCGGCGTGCGGCGCGTGAGGTTCACCAGCATATCGTGGTGCGGCAGCGTCGCGTCTTCATTATCGGTAATCACGATCGGCGTTTGCGGCGCCAGCGGATCGCTGGCCAGCACGTGTGGAATGAAATCGGTATCCCCCACGTTCCACAGCGCCGCATTCAATGCCTCGGCCTGTTCAGTGCTTTCTGCCAGCACCACGACTTTGGCGCGCGCGCCATATGCCTTGCGCGCCAGCCGGCAGGCATAGGAAAGCTTATCGGGAATATTCGTGTGGAAGTCGATCCGGGTCATGTCATCACTGAAAAGAGGAGGGCTTTCGCCCTCCGGTGCAGTTCTTTTATTCTTCAGGCATTCATGCCGCTATGGCGCAGCAGGGCGTCGATCGAAGGTTCACGGCCGCGGAAGGCCTTGAACGATTCGAGCGCCGGACGCGAGCCGCCCACGGCGAGGATCTCGCGGTGGAAGCGCCGTCCGGTCTCGAACAGGTCGGCCCCGCCTTCGACGGCTTCCTCGAACGCGGCATAAGCGTCGGCGGACAGCACCTCGGCCCATTTGTAGCTGTAGTAGCCGGCCGCGTAGCCGCCCGCGAAGATATGGCTGAACGAATGCTGGAAGCGGTTGAACGACGGCGGCGTGATGACGGCGAAGTTGCGGCGGATGTCGTCGACCAGGCTTTGCACTTCCTGGTTGTGCGGATCGAAATCGTAATGCAGGTGCATGTCGATCAGCGAGAACTCGACCTGGCGCAGCGTCTGCATCCCGGACTGGAAGTTCTTCGCCGCCAGCATCTTGTCGTACAGCGCGCGCGGCAACGGCTCGCCGGTCTTGTAGTGCGCCGTCATCTGCTGCAGCTTGTCCCACTCCCAGCAGAAGTTTTCCATGAACTGGGACGGCAGCTCCACCGCATCCCATTCGACGCCCGAGATGCCGGCCACCGACAGTTCTTCGACTTCGGTCAGCATATGGTGCAGGCCATGGCCGAATTCGTGGAACAGCGTGGTCACTTCGTCATGCGTGAACAGCGACGGCTGCAGCACGCCGTCCACCATCGCCGGCGGCGTGAAATTGCAGACCAGGTAGGCGACCGGCGTCTGCACCGTGCCGCCAGAAAGCAGGCGGCGGCCGCGCGCATCGTTCATCCAGGCGCCCTGCGCCTTGCCGGCGCGCGCATACGGATCGAGGTAGAACTGGCCGACCAGCTGGCCATTGCGCTCGATGCGGTAGAAGCGCACGTCCGGGTGCCACACGGGAGCGTCCTCGGGAATGACTTCGGCTTCGAACAGCTGGCGGATCACGCCGAACAGGCCTTGCAGCACCTTGTGTTCGGGGAAGTACTCCTTCACTTCCTGGGCCGAGAAGGCATAGCGCTTCTCGCGCAGCTTTTCGGAGGCATAGGTGACGTCCCAGGACTGCAGATCATCGATGCCAAGCTCGGTGCGCGCGAATTCGCGCAGTTCAAGCAGGTCTTTCTCGGCGTACGGACGCGCGCGGCGCGCCAGGTCTTCGAGGAATTCGATCACGTGCCGGGGGCTCTGCGCCATCTTGGCCACCAGCGAGACGTCGGCGAAGCTGCCGTAGTCGAGCAGGCGCGCCTCTTCGTTGCGCAGCTTGAGCAGGTTGACGATGTTCGACGAGTTGTCCCACTTCTCGACTTCGGTGAACATGATGCCGGCGTCGGACGCCTTGGTGGCGCTGGCGCGGTAGATTTTTTCGCGCAGCTGCCGGTTGTCCGCGAACTGCAGCACCGGGAAGTACGACGGGAAGTGCAGGGTGAACTGCCAGCCGCCCTTGCCGTCGCGCTCGGCGGCGGCTTTGGCCGCTGCCTTGACATCGTCGGGCAGGCCGGCGAGTTCTTCTTCGTTCTCGACCACCAGCTTGTAGTCGTTGGTCGCGTCCAGCACGTTTTCCGAGTAGCGCGTCGACAGTTGCGACTGCTGTTCCTGGATCTCGGCGAAGCGCGGCTTTTTATCTTCCGGCAGTTCGGCGCCGCCCAGGCGGAAGTCGCGCAGGGCGTTTTCGACGATGCGCTGGCGCACAGGATTGAGGCTGTCCCAATGCGGGCCGTCCCGCAGCTGCTTGTACTTGGCGAACAGCGCCTCGTTCTGGCCGATGGAGGTAGAGAACTCCACGACCTTCGGCTGGTTCTCGTTATAGGTCGCGCGCAGCTCGGGCGTGTCCACCACGTGGTTCAGGTGGCCGACCACGCCCCAGGCCCGGCCCAGGCGTTCGCTGGCGTCGTCGAGCGGAGCCAGGGTGTCCCAGGTGACATCAGTGACCGGGGCTTCGAGCTGGGCCACCACGGCGTTCGCTTCCGCGATCAGCTGCTCGATGGCGGGCGTGACGTGTTCGGGCTTGATCGCGTCGAAGCGCGGCAGGCCGGAAAAGTCGAGGAGGGGATTGGTAGCGGTCGTCATCGTAGTCCTTCCATATCGTTAATCACTGGTACGCCGAACGCTCGTGCAGATGCCATGGCCAGTCAGCAGCCAATCAGCGGCCATGGCGCCATGACCGGCTTACGCCAAGCCTGGCTTCGGTTCCATGCCCGACGCCTGCCCCGCTGGCGGCTGGCCGCTGGTGTGCACGCGCTCCGCGGACTCGAGGGTATTCATCAACAACATCGTGATCGTCATCGGACCGACGCCGCCGGGCACCGGCGTGATGTGCGATGCCACTTCGGACACGCCCGCGAAATCGACGTCGCCACATAACTTGCCCGCGTCGTCACGGTTCATGCCGACGTCGATCACGATCGCGCCCGGCTTGACCATCTCTGCGGTGAGGGTATTGCGGCGGCCGACGGCGGCCACGATCACGTCGGCCTGGCGGGTGTGGTAGCCCAGGTCCGGCGTTGCGCTATGGCAGATGGTGACGGTGGCGTTGGCTTGCAAGAGCAACAGGGCCATCGGCTTGCCGACGGTGTTCGAGCGGCCGATCACCACTGCGTGCTTGCCGCGCAGGTCGATGCCGGTGGTCTCGATCAGCTTCATGCAGCCATACGGGGTGCACGGGCGAAAGCCCGGCAGGTTGGCGACCAGCTCGCCGGCCGACAGCACCGAATAGCCGTCCACGTCCTTGGCGGTCGAGATGGCCTCGATGACTTTCGACGGGTCGATGTGCTTGGGCAGCGGCATCTGCACCAGGATGCCGTGGACGGCCGGATCTGCGTTCAATGCTGCAATGCGGTCGAGCAGGGCCTGCTCGGACAGGTCGGCCTCGTATTTCTCGAGTACCGAATGAAAGCCCACGTCGCCGCAGGCCTTCACCTTGTTGCGCACATAGACCTGGCTGGCCGGGTCTTCGCCGACCAGGATGACCGCCAGGCCGGGCTGCATGCCGGCGGCGGCGAGTGTGGCGGCGCGCGCGGCGATATCTTCGCGCAGTTGTTTGGAAAGGAGAACTCCGTCGATCAGTTGTGCAGGCATGGTGAAGGCTCGTCGCTGGGCAAAAACAGAATTATACGACCCACGCATGCAATCTCCTCCGTTCAGCCTATAAATGGCCCGTTTTCCGCCGTTCCGGATGTGCTTCGGTATACGATGTCCGTTGATTGGAAATGCAGTGTTTCCCTATAAAAATTGTGCACTTGCAGCATAGCATTTTGCATTGTGAAATCGCATATCGCAATTTGAAAATGCCAAAATCCACTGGTAGAATCCATTGGTTTATCAAAAAGTTAGTCTGAAAATTCACTACTCGCCGCCAGCCTGCGCAGGGATCGGGTCGGGGCGCACCACTCTAGGAGACGCATGACATGTCAGCTCAACTCGACCAGTTGACCGCGCAAGCCGCCAATGATCCGGACGCGATCGAGACCAAGGAATGGCTCGATGCGCTGGAAGCGGTGATCGAACATGAAGGGACCGAACGCGCCCATTACCTGATGGAGCGCCTGGTGGACCTGGCGCGCCGCCGCGGCGCCCACGTTCCGTTCTCGGCCAATACCGCCTATGTGAACACCATCCCGGCCCACCTGAACCAGAATTCGCCGGGCAATCTCGAATACGAAGAGCGCCTGCGCTCGTGGATGCGCTGGAACGCGATGGCGATGGTCGTCAAGGCCAACCGCGCCGACGGCGACCTGGGCGGCCATATCTCGTCCTTCGCCTCGCTGGCGAACATGCTGGGCACCGGCTTCAACCACTTCTGGCACGCCCCGACCGAAGACCACGGCGGCGACCTGCTGTACATCCAGGGCCACTCGTCGCCCGGCATCTACGCGCGCGCCTTCCTCGAAGGGCGCCTCTCCGAAGAACAGCTGCTGAACTTCCGCCGCGAAGTCGACGGCAAGGGCCTGTCTTCGTACCCGCACCCGAAACTGATGCCGGACTTCTGGCAGTTCCCGACCGTGTCGATGGGCCTGGGTCCGCTGATGGCGATCTACCAGGCGCGCTTCCTGAAGTACCTGCACGCGCGCGGCATCGCCAAGACCGACAACCGCAAGGTCTGGGTCTTCTGCGGCGACGGCGAGATGGACGAGCCGGAATCGATGGGCGCGATCGGCATGGCCGCGCGCGAGCGGCTGGACAACCTGGTCATGGTCGTCAACTGCAACCTGCAGCGCCTGGACGGTCCGGTGCGCGGCAACGGCAAGATCATCCAGGAACTCGAGGCCGACTTCCGCGGCGCCGGCTGGAACGTCGTCAAGGTCATCTGGGGTTCGCAGTGGGATCCGCTGCTGGCCCAGGACAAGGAAGGCATCCTGCAGCGCGTGATGATGGAAACCGTCGACGGCGAATACCAGAACTACAAGGCCAAGGACGGCGCCTACGTGCGCAAGCACTTCTTCGGCAAGCATCCGAAGCTGCTCGAGATGGTCTCGAAGATGAGCGATGACGACATCTGGCGCCTGACCCGCGGCGGCCACGATCCGCACAAGATCTACGCCGCGTTCAAGAACGCGCAAGAGAACAAGGGCACGCCGACCGTCCTGCTGGTCAAGACCGTCAAGGGCTTCGGCATGGGCAAGTCGGGCGAGGCGCGCAACACCGCCCACCAGACCAAGAAGCTGGACGACCAGGCGATCCGCGACATGCGCGACCGCTTCAACATCGCCATCCCCGACGACAAGCTGGCCGACATCCCGTTCTTCAAGCCGGCCGACGACGCGCCCGAGATGGTGTACCTGCACGAGCGCCGCAAGGCCCTGGGCGGCTACCTGCCGCAGCGCCGCGAGAAGGCCGACGAGCAGCTGACCGTGCCGAAGCTCGAAAGCTTCAAGGGCGTGCTCGAGCCGACCGCGGAAGGCCGCGAGATCTCGACCACCCAGTCGTACGTGCGCGTGATCACCAGCCTGCTGAAGGACGAAAGCATCGGCCAGCGCATCGTGCCGATCCTGGTCGACGAATCGCGTACCTTCGGCATGGAAGGCCTGTTCCGCCAGATCGGCATCTTCAACCAGCAGGGCCAGTTGTACGAGCCGGTCGACCGCGACCAGGTGATGTACTACCGTGAAGACAAGGCAGGCCAGATCCTGCAAGAGGGCATCAACGAAGCGGGCGGCATGAGCTCGTGGATCGCGGCGGCGACTTCGTACTCGTCGAACAACCGCACGATGATCCCGTTCTACACCTTCTACTCGATGTTCGGCATGCAGCGCGTGGGCGACCTGGTCTGGCTGGCCGGCGACATCCGTGCGCGCGGCTTCCTGATGGGCGGCACCGCCGGCCGCACGACGCTGAACGGCGAAGGCCTGCAGCACGAAGATGGCCACAGCCACGTGATCGCCGCGACCGTGCCGAACTGCCTGCCGTATGACCCGACCTTCGGTCACGAAGTCGCCGTCATCATCCAGGACGGCCTGCGTCGCATGGTGGAAGAACAGGAAGACGTGTTCTACTACATCACCATCATGAACGAGAACTACCCGCATCCGGGCCTGAAGCCGGGCCAGGAAGAGGGCATCCTGAAGGGCATGTACCTGCTGCAGGAGGGTGACAAGGAAGCCTCGAACCGCGTCCAGCTGATCGGCTGCGGCACCATCCTGCGCGAATCGATGTTCGCCGCCGAGCTGCTGAAGAACGACTGGGGCATCGCCGCCGACGTGTGGTCGGCGCCTTCGCTGACCCTGCTGGCGCGCGACGGCCAGGACGCCGAGCGCTGGAACATGGTCAATCCGGAGCAGCCGCAGCGCGTGCCGTACGTGACCGAGCTGATGCAAAACACCAGCGGCCCGATCGTCGCGACCACCGACTACATGCGCATGTTCGCCGAGCAGATCCGCGCCTTCATGCCGAAGGACCGCACCTATAAAGTGCTGGGCACCGACGGCTTCGGCCGCTCGGATTCGCGCGTCAAGCTGCGCGAGTTCTTCGAAGTGAACCGCTACTACGTCACGGTCGCCGCCCTGCGCGCCCTGGCCGACGAAGGCAAGATCGACCGCGCCATCGTGTCGCAGGCGATCGCCAAGTACGGCATCGACCAGAACAAGCCGAATCCGGTGACCCAGTAATGCTCGCCGCCGCCGTTCCCGGGAACGGCGGTTGCAAGGCAAACGAACAATAACGGAGCTAACACTATGAGCGTTGTGGAAGTCAAAGTCCCCGATATCGGCGACTTCAAGGAAGTCGAAGTCATCGAACTGATGGTCAAGCCGGGCGACACGATCAAGGTCGACCAGTCGCTGGTGACCGTCGAATCCGACAAGGCGAGCATGGAGATTCCATCGAGCCATGCCGGCGTAGTTAAAGAGATCAAGGTAAATGTCGGCGACAAGGTCGCCATGGGTTCGCTGGTGCTGCTGCTCGAGGAAGCCGGCGGCGCGGTCGAAGCGCCTGCCGCTGCGCCTGCAGCCGCACCTGCCGCCGCCGAAAAACCGGCTGACAAGCCTGCCGAAGCGCCGGCCGCTGCCGCCCCTGCGGCGTCGGTTGGCCCGGTCGACGTGACCGTACCGGACATCGGCGACTTCAAGGAAGTTGAAGTCATCGAACTGATGGTCAAGGTCGGCGACACGATCAAGGTCGACCAGTCGCTGATCACGGTTGAATCGGACAAGGCCAGCATGGAGATCCCGTCGAGCCATGCCGGCGTGGTGAAAGAACTGAAAGTGAAGGTCGGCGACAAGGTCGCCAAGGGCTCGCTTGTGCTGGTCGTGGAAGCGACTGGTGGCGCGCCTGCTGCCGCGGCTCCTGCTGCAGCGCCTGCACCTGCACCTGCACCTGCCGCAGCGCCCGCAGCCGCGCCGGCGCAAGCATCGGCGCCAGCACCTGCTGCTGCTCCAGCTGCAGCGCCAGGCGTGACCGGCTCGAAAGCCCACGCCTCGCCATCGATCCGCAAGTTCGCGCGCGAACTGGGCGTCGACCTGGGTCGCGTGCCGGGCACCGGCCCGAAAGGCCGCATCACCCAGCAGGACGTGCAGAACTTCGTCAAGGGCGTGATGGCTGCGCCGGCCGCGGCTCCAGCGGCTGCAGGCGGCTCGGGCGCCGGCATCGGCGGCATCAACCTGCTGCCATGGCCATCGCTCGACTTCTCGAAGTTCGGTCCGACCGAAACCGTGCCGCTGTCGCGCATCAAGAAGATCTCGGGCCCGAACCTGCACCGCAACTGGGTCATGATCCCGCACGTGACGCACTTCGACGAAGCCGACGTGACCGACCTGGAACAGTTCCGCGTCGATTCGAACGCCGCGCTGGCCAAGCAGAAATCGAACGTCAAGCTGACCATGCTGGCCTTCGTGATCAAGGCAAGCGTCGCGGCACTGAAGAAGTTCCCGCAATTTAACGCGTCGCTGTCGGAAGACGGCGCGGCCCTGATCACCAAGCAGTACTACAACATTGGCTTCGCGGCCGACACCCCGAACGGCCTGGTGGTCCCGGTCGTCAAGGATGCGGACAAGAAGACCATCTCGCAGATCGCCACCGAGATGGGCGAGCTGTCGGGCCTGGCGCGCGAAGGCAAATTGCCGCCGACCGCGATGCAGGGCGCGACCTTCACCATCTCGTCGCTGGGCGGCATCGGCGGCACCAACTTCACGCCGATCATCAACGCGCCGGAACTGGCGATCCTGGGCCTGTCCAAGTCGGCGATGAAGCCGGTTTGGGACGGATCAAGCTTCCAGCCGCGCCTGATGCTGCCGATGTCGCTGTCGTACGACCACCGCGTGATCGACGGCGCCGGCGCCGCGCGCTTCGCCGCGTACCTGGCCGACGTGCTGGCCGACCTGCGCAAGACCCTTCTGTGATTGGAGCGCCCAGATGAGCACTGTTGAAGTGAAAGTCCCGAACATCGGCGACTTCAAGGACGTCGAAGTGATCGAGCTGATGGTCAAGGCCGGCGACACGATCAAGGTCGACCAGTCCCTGATCACCGTCGAATCGGACAAGGCCAGCATGGAGATCCCATCGACCCACGCGGGCGTGGTGAAGGACATCGCGGTCAAGGTCGGTGACAAGATCAATGAAGGCACGCTGCTGCTGACGGTGGAAGAGTCGGGCTCCGGCGCTGCCGCGCCTGCGGCTGAAAAAGCTACCGAGAAGCCGGCCGAAAAGCCAGCCGAAAAGCCAGCCGCGCCGACCGAATCGCAAGCGCCAGCCAAGCCGGCGCCTGCTCCGGCCGCTGCCGCTCCTGCGCCGAATGCGTCGAGCTACTCGGGCCAGGTCGACATCGAATGCGAGATGATGGTGCTGGGCGCGGGCCCTGGCGGCTATTCGGCCGCCTTCCGCGCCGCCGACCTCGGCATGAACACCGTGCTGGTCGAGAAGTACGCGACCCTGGGCGGCGTGTGCCTGAACGTCGGTTGCATTCCATCGAAGGCGCTACTGCACGTGGCGCACATCATGGATGAAACCGCGCACATGGCGGACCTGGGCGTCTCGTTCGCCAAGCCGCAGGTCGACATCGACAAGCTGCGCGCGCACAAGGATGGCGTGATCAAGAAGATGACCGGCGGCCTGGCCTTCATGGCCAAGGCGCGCAAGGTCAATGTGGTGCAGGGTGTGGGCCAGTTCCTGAGCCCGAACCACATCGAAGTCACCGGTCCCGATGGCGGCAAGAAGGTCGTCGCCTTCAAGAAGGCGATCATCGCGGCCGGTTCGTCGGTCGTCAAGCTGCCGTTCGTGCCGGAAGATCCGCGCATCGTCGATTCGACCGGCGCGCTGGAGCTGCGCCAGGTGCCGAAGAAGATGCTGGTCATCGGCGGAGGCATCATCGGCCTGGAAATGGCGACCGTCTATTCGTCGCTGGGTTCGCGCATCGACGTGGTCGAGATGATGGACGGCCTGATGCAGGGCGCTGATCGCGAGGCCGTCAAGGTCTGGCAGAAGTTCAATGCCCACCGCTTCGACAACATCATGCTGAAAACGAAAACCGTCGGCGTGGAAGCGCTGCCGGAAGGGATCAAGGTCACCTTCGAAGCGGCCGAAGCGGGCGCCACTTCGCCGGAACCGCAGCTGTACGACCTGGTGCTGGTGGCCGTGGGCCGCAGCCCGAACGGCAAGAAGATCGCCGCCGACAAGGCCGGCGTGACGGTGAGCGATCGCGGCTTCATCGCGGTCGACAGCCAGATGCGCACCAATGTGCCGCACATCTTCGCCATCGGCGACCTGGTGGGCCAGCCGATGCTGGCGCACAAGGCGGTGCACGAGGCGCACGTGGCGGCCGAAGCGGCCCTGGACAAGAAGACCCACTTCGACGCCAAGGTCATTCCGTCGGTCGCGTACACCGATCCCGAAGTGGCATGGGTCGGCCTCACCGAGGATGAAGCCAGGCAGAAGGGCATCAAGGTCGAGAAGGGCCACTTCCCGTGGAACGCCAGCGGCCGCGCGGTCGCCAACGGCCGCGACGAAGGCTTCACCAAGCTGCTGTTCGACGCCGAGACGCACCGCATCGTCGGCGGCACCATCGTCGGCACCAATGCCGGCGACATGATCGGCGAGATCGCGCTGGCGATCGAGATGGGCGCGGACGGCGTGGACATCGGCAAGACCATCCACCCGCACCCGACCCTGGGCGAGTCGATCGGCATGGCGGCGGAGGCCTACGAAGGCGTCTGCACCGATTTGCCGCCGCCGAAGAAGCGCTAAGCCGCAAAAAGCTGGGGTCAGGTCTGACATTCGGACACGGCCTCAGCATTCATCAAGCAACAGCTGGGTCAAAAGCTGATATTCGTACACCGGTGTTGTAGAGCCTGTGTCCGAATGTCAGACCTGACCCCGCTGTTGTTTTTTTACATCTGCCGAAATACGTCCATGTAGTTGCGGCTTACCACCAGCTGTTCCTCCCGTCCCTTGAGCTTCACGTACAGCCGCCCGCGAAAGTCGGTGCGCGTGCCGGCAACGTGGCGCGCCGCCACGATCACGCCGCGGTGGATCTGCCAGAACTGCTGCGGGTCCAGCTGTTCCTTCAATTGCCGCAGCGGCGTGCGGATCAGGCTTTCGCCATCCGGCAGGAACACGCTGGTGTACTTGTCGTTGCTCTGGAAGTAGATCACTTCCTCGACCGCAATCAGGCGCGTTTCCTGGCCCGCCGCGGCGCGGATCCATTGCAGCGGCGCCGGCGCGGCAGGGGCAGCGGGAACGCCGGCACCCAGCTGGCGCAATAGCGCTTGCAGCGCATCCGCCGGCAACGCGGGCGCCGGAGCCGGCGCCGACAGCGCGGCGCGCAGCCGCTCGACGGTGCGCGCCAGCCGCTCCTGGCGTATCGGTTTCAGCAAATAATCGAAGGCCTCGTGCTCGAAGGCCTGGGCCGCGTAATGCTCGTGGGCGGTGGTGAACACCACGCGCGGCGGATTGCCGCCGGCGCACAGCCGCGCGGCCAGGTCGATCCCGGTCAGGCCCGGCATCTGGATGTCGAGGAAGACCACCTGCGGCCCCAGCTCGTCGATCAGGCGCAGCGCTTCGATGCCGTTCGGCGCGCTTACGACCTCGAGCCCGGGCCAGGCCTCGCGCAGCTGGGTGGCGAGATAGTCGAGCAGATGCGGCTCGTCGTCGGCGATCAGGGCAAGGCAGCGGTCGATGATGTCACCTCGGTCCGTGAAAGGGGAAGCAGCAGGCGCGCGATCACGCCGCCGCCGGGATTGTCGAGCAGCTCCAGGCGCGCGCCTGGCCCATGCAGCTGGCGCACGCGCTCGCGCAGGTTGCACAGGCCGACACCGCCGCCGGGCCGCGGTGGCGCGGCCACCAGCCCGCGCCCGCTGTCGCGCACCTCGACCCGCAGCACGCCTTCATCGACGGCCGCGCGCAGCACGATCTCGCCGCCTTCCACCTTGGGCTCCAGCCCGTGCATGACGGCGTTCTCCACCAGCGGCTGGATCAGCATCGGCGCAATGGGCAGGGCGCGGCAGGCATCAATCGCCTCGATGCGCCAGCGCAGGCGCCGGCCCATGCGCACGCCCAGCACGTCGAGATAGCTTGCAGCGAGATCCAGCTCGGCGCCGAGCGTGGCGCTGCCGGCGCGGCTGGCGGCCAGGCTGGCGCGCAGGTAGTCGATGAAGCGTTCCAGCATGCGTTTCGCATCAAGCGGCTGGTTGTCGATCAGGCTGACCACATTGGCCAGCGTGTTGTACAGGAAGTGCGGCTCGATCTGGGCCTGCAGTGCGCGTAGCTGGGCTTCAGCCAGCAGTCGCGCCGTGGTCGCCATCTGTTCATGCTGGCGCGCCGCCAGGGTCTGGCGTTCGATGCGGCGCTCGCCGGCGACCAACACAGCCAGGATACCTGCGCCGATGACCAGGCCGAAGGTCAGCTGTTCGCCAAGTGCACTGGTAGTCAAACTGGGTAATGTGCCGCGCAGGATGGCGCCCGAGACAGCGAGGCCAAGGGCGGCGCACAACGCAATCGCGGCCAGGTCGAGAAGGCGCGCATTGAGCCGGCCCGTGGTCGGCGGCACCATCTTTTCCAGCATCCGTAGCGCACCATGGATGGGAAAGCCGACGCATTGCGATGCCAGCAGGCTATAGCTGAACAAGGTGAGAAAAGGCGCGCGCCAGTTGCCGAAGGTCGTCAAGCCTACCGCTATTCCCAACGCGATCAGCGAGTTCCACAACGCGGTGTAGAGCAGGTCGCGCACCGTCGAGCGCGGCCAGCGCCGGAACACCGGGAATAGTTCCAGAGGGTGGCCGCGCCTGCGCGCCAGGGTCGGGGGAGCTGTATTCATGCTGTTAAGAAATTACCATGAAAGCAGTGCGGCGCGCGATAGGGAAGTCGCGCCAGCGCCACGGGACCATCCTTGACGCCGGCGGCGTCGAACACCGTCATCACGGTCTGCCTGGCGCGCAAGTCCTGGGCCGCGCCGACCAGGTAGCCGTCAGTCTCCGAGCGCGCGTTGCGGCGCGGGACCAGCACGTGTTCCTCCACCTGCCAGCCGGCGCCGAAGACGTAGCCATCGACCTTGCCGCTATCCGTATCGACCAGGTTGACGCTGTCGAGCCTGAGGCCGGGCGAGGCGCCGCTGGCGCCCAACAGGGCCAGGCGGCGGTGGCGCGCCATCGCCACCTGCGGCATCACGCGCGGGAATTCGCTGGTGCCGAACAGGCGCTCGGTGCGCGCCTGGCCGCTGGCATAGTCCAGCGTGACCTGCACCGTGCGGCTGCGCGGCGGCGTGTGCTCGCCATGCATCACGCTGCCCACCTCGGCCAGCGCATCGCCCTCGTGCAGCACCACGTCGAAGCGGGTGCAGTCGCCGTCTTCCCAGGCATTCCCGAAGTGGAACACCATATGGGGCGGCAGCTCGAATACCTGGCGCAGCGCCAGCGTGTCCTTGGCGATCGCCAGCACCCGCGCGCCACGGGCGCCGCCGGCCCACGCGTGGCGTTCGGCGAAGCTCAGGCCGGGATCCTTTTTCAGGTCATAGGGCGGCACCACGAAGATCAGGTGCTTGCTGCTGATGACGAAGTCGTGCACCAGCGCCAGTTGCGGCGCCGGCAGCAGGGCGGTGCGCAGCACCTGGCCCTGGGCGCCGATCTGGTACAGCGCCAGCCGGTTGGCGCCGGGCAGCGTGCCGAAGTTCCACATGCCGCCCTGCGGATCGAGCTTGGGGTGGGCCGAGAACGGCATCGCGCGCAAGTCGTCGCTCCAGGTTTTGAGCCCGCGCGTGGCCAGCGACTCCGGATCGAGTTCGGTCGCCGAGCCGCCTTCCCACAGCGCATACAGCCGGCCGTCGTAGGGCAGCAGGTTGGTGTTGGCGGCGTTCATGGTGTCGTTGTCGCGCACGCCCCGGCGCGTGACCAGGGTGCCGAAGGCCGGATACAGGAACTGGCCGGCCGCGCTTTCTTCGGCGTAGCGCTGGGTCTCGACGAAGCGGCCGCGGTGGCGCACCTTGCCGTCGGCCACGGTCCAGGCCTGGGCGAAGCCGTCGCCGTCGAACCAGTGGTGATGGCGTTCGCCCCCCAGCTCGAAGCGGCCCGGCCCGTTGCGGTAGAAGGTGCCGCGCAGGTCGCGCGGTAGGCGGCCCTTGATGACGGCATCGCCTCCCTGGCTGCCGGCCTGGTTGGCGTAGACCGCCAGCGACGGGTCGCGCGCCAGGGCGGCGTGGAAGCGCTGGTAGGTGGCCTCGTCGGCGCGGGCGCCTGGTGCGAGGGCGAGGGCGCCGAGGGCGGCGCCTGCATGCAGGAAGGAGCGGCGGTCCATGCTGGCCTCAGCGCAGGGTGATGTGGGTGGCGCCGCCCTTGGCCGGCAACGCGAAGCGGGCGGCCTCGAACGCCGGCGGGCCCATATTGCCCAGCGCATCGTTGCTGAAACCGGTCGCTTCGACCGGGACGCCCATCATGTTCTGGTCCAGCTTGTCGTTGTCGTTGGCATCATGGTAGGCGGCGATGGCGTACTGGCCGGCCGCCAGGTCCTTGAGCGCGAACGTGGCGCCGCCATTCCGGACCGGCGCGCTGGCGCTGTGCAAGGGGCGCTTGAGGAAGCGGTCGGCGCTGTCGAACAGGGCGATCTTCACGCTGCCGCCGGCGCCGCGCGCGCCGTCGACCTGGATCGACAGGTCGGCGGCGTGGCTGGCGGCAGCGCTGGACAGCAGGGCAAGCAGAAGGGCAAGGCGGTTCATGGAAGTCTCCGGTCGCGTGGTCGTCAGGGCCATTCTGGAAGCGCAAGCCGGAGTCCGCCGCGGTTTGCGACGAAGCGGCGCCTGGCGGCGCGAGTTGCAGGCGTGTGGCGCCAGTTGCCATGCCCGCGTGCGCCGCTTGCCAGCGCCTGCCAAAAGCCTATGATGAGGGAATGCGGCGGCAAGCTGACTTGCCGCGTCCGTGTTCAGCTCAGGAGGGCATGATGGACGAGCACTGCAACGAGTACGTCGGGACCGTCTACGTGTTACCGGAAACCCGCTGTTTCGAACTCCATACCACGGTCCATGGCGCGCCGGCGACCATTACGGGCACGGTTTCCCAGCTGCTGGCCTCGCAGTTCAGCCAGTACGTGCCGGGCGCGATCGGCACCGTCGATCCGCAGCAGGTGGCGCTGCGACCGCGCCGGGTCGAGGTGCTGACCCGCGAACTGCACGAGCGCCACCGGGCGCCGCGCAAGGTGCACCTGCTCACGCGCGTGCACGACGTGGAAGAGCAGGCCAGGCCAGTGCCGGTGTCGACCGTCTGAAGAGCCCTGGAAATAAAAAATGCCGCCCGGCTTGCGCCAGGCGGCATTGCGATGAAGGCGATTTTGCTTCAGCCGAAGCTGACAAAGCGCTCCGGGATATCGATCGTGCCGGCCTTGGCGGCGGCGGCATAGGTGCGCATTTCAGCGATGACCGCTTCCATCTGGTCGGCGCCGGGATTTTCGATGAAGTTCTTCATGCGTTCCTGCAGCGATGCCTGTTGATCACGCCATTCGTATCTGGACGACTTGCTCATGCTTTCTCCTCGCGGTCACACCGCTGTTATTGATATTCACGACACCCTCTGTGAAGGCTTACAGATTGCCACAAAATCATCCCTTGTGTCCGTGCGATGCCGCACTTAGTCTCGTGACTTGACAATCATTTAACAATTCTTCAGCACACTGGCATAAAACAGCTCGAGACGCGCCGCCAGCTCGCGCCGCGCTTCCTCGCGCGACGGTTGCGTATCGGGGAACAGGAAGCGCCCGATCGGATCGCCGCAGATGCAGCCGATCAGGTGGGTCGGCAGCAATTCCAGCGGCACGTCGTCGCGCAACTGGCTGCGGATGTCCGGACGCGAAAAGAAGCGGTACAGCATCTCGCGCGTCAGGCGCGGCCCGCCTTCATAGAAAGCCTCGGCCAGTTCCGGATTGCTGCCGGCTTCGGCGATCACCACGCGCTGCATGGCCATCGTATCCGGGTCGACCAGCAAATCGTAGAAGCTGCGCGCGAAGTCGTCGACGATCGCGCGCAGCGGCCGGGTGTCGACGTCCATGTCGTGCCCGGCAAACAGGCGTTCGCGCCTTGAGGCGAGCACAGCCCTGAGCAGGCCGGCCTTGCCGCCGAATTTCACATAGATCGTGCGCACCGCCACCCGCGCCTCGCGGGCGATGGCTTCCAGGCTGACCTTGGTATAGCCATGGCGCAGGATGAGGCAGCCCGCGGCGTGGATCAATTCCTGGGTGCGGGCCTCGACTTCCGACGCCTTCGGACGTCCGGCGGATTTGACGGCCGCCACTGTTTCATTCTGTGCTTTGCTCATGGCAAGGACTCTAGTGCAAACCAAAATGAAACGCAACCGTTTCATTTTCTTGACTTCCGCGTATTGCTGGCAAATAATGCGATGAATCCATTTCATTTCATTTTTCCGGAGCTTTTCCATGGCAGAGATGCACAGCACGGCAGGGCAGGCGCCCGCGGCACAAACCCCAGCGGGCGGGGCGCCAGGCAGCGGACCCGGCAAGAGCGGGCCCAACAAGCGTGTGCTGGTGGTGGTCGGCCTGATCGCGCTGGCCGCGATCGGTGCTGGCGGACGCATGTGGTACCGCAGCCATCACTTCGTCGAGACCGAAAATGCCTACGTCACCGGGCGCGTGCACCAGGTGTCGTCGCGCGTGGCCGGCGTGGTGACGCGGGTAGCGGTGGACGACAACCAGCTGGTGAAGGCGGGCGACGTGATCGCCGAGCTGGATCCGGTCGACCATGCCGTGCGCGTCGAGCAGATCGAAGCCCAGATCGCCAGCGTGCAGCAGCAGCTCAAGCAGGCCGAGGCCCAGATAGAGCAGGTGCGCGCGCAGGCCGCCGCCGCCGGCGCCCAGGTCAAGCAGTCCCAGGCCCAGTTGCTGCGGGCGCGCCAGGATGCCGAACGCTTCGGCCAGCTGTACAACGAGACCATGAAGGCGGTCTCGAAGGCCGAGGTGGATGCCTCGAGCGCCGCGCGCGACGCCGCCGTGGCCGACCTGGCCGCGCGCCGCGACAACGCCGCGGCGGCGCAAGCCCAGATCGGCGCTGCCGAGGCGGGCCGCGACGTGCTCAAGGCGCAGGTGAAGGTGTTGCAGGCGCAGTGGAAGGAAGCGCAGCAGCAGCTGGCCTACAACCGCATCGTGGCGCCGGTGGACGGCCGCGTCGGCCGCCGCAGCGTCGAAGTCGGCGCCCGCGTGCAGCCGGGCCAGGCGATGCTGGCCGTGGTCGAGGACAACGTGTGGGTGGTCGCCAACTTCAAGGAAACCCAGCTCGCCGGCCTGGCGCCGGGACAACAGGTCAGCCTCGACGTCGACGCGCTGCCCGAGCATCATCTGGTGGGCCGCGTGGACAGCTTCGCCCCGGCCTCGGGCAACCAGTTCGCGCTGCTGCCGGCCGATAACGCGACCGGCAACTTCACCAAGATCGTGCAGCGCGTGCCGGTCAAGATCACGCTCGATCCGCAGGACGTGAAGAAATACGCCGGCCGCCTGGTGCCCGGCATGTCGGTGGTGGCCGAGGTGGAACTGGGCCAGGACGTCAAGCCGACCCAGACCGCGGCCGTCCACTAAGCGCTTGCCATGACGACCCTGAGCAAACCCGCCGCAGTCGGCCCGACCTCGGGGGCAGTCCCCGGCGCGCCTGCAAACGGCGCCGCGGCCTTGCGCGGCCCGGTGGACCTGCGCACCTGGATCGCGATCGCCGCTGGCATGCTGGGCGCCTTCATGGCGGTGCTCGACATCCAGATCACGAATTCCTCGCTGCGCGACATCCTCGGCACCCTGTCGGCCACGCAGGAAGAAGGCTCGTGGATCTCGACCGCCTACCTGTGCGCCGAAATCGTCGTGATCCCGCTGACGGCGCTGTTTACGCGCGCTTTCGGCGTGCGCAACTACATGATCGGCACCACCGCGCTGTTCCTGGTGTTCTCGACCCTGTGCGGCGCGGCCTGGAGCCTGGAAAGCATGATCGTGTTCCGCATGCTGCAGGGCTTCACCGGCGGCGCGCTGATCCCGATGGCGATGACCCTCGTGATGACGCTGCTGCCGCCGTCGAAGCGCGCCACCGGCATGGCCATCTTTGGCCTGACCGCGACGCTGGCGCCGGCCATGGGTCCGACCCTGGGCGGCTACCTGTCGGAGCTGTATGGCTGGCCGTCGATCTTCTACATCAACTGGGTGCCGGGCGTGCTGCTGATCGCCGGCATGGCCTGGGGCCTGCATCCCGAGAAGGCCAACCTCAGGACGCTGGTGAAGGCCGACTGGCTGGGCATCGCGCTGATGGCGATGGGCCTGGCCTGCCTGACGATCTTCCTGGAAGAGGGCAATTCGAAGGACTGGTTCGATTCGAGTTTCATCGTGGCCTTCGCCGCGCTGTCGCTCACGGGCCTCCTGGGCTGGGTGGCGCTGAGCTTCTCGAAGCCGGAACCGTTCGTCAACCTGCGCCTCTACGGCCAGCGCAACTTCCTGGTGGCGACCACGCTGTCGGCGGTGATCGGCATGGGCCTGTATGGTTCCTCTTACCTGCTGCCGCTGTACCTGGGCCAGATCGCCGGCTATACGCCGATGCAGATCGGCGAAGTGATCGCCTGGGTCGGCCTGCCGCAATTGCTGGTGATGCCGTTCGCGGCCAGGCTGTCCTCGAAAGTGGACAACCGCATCCTGTGCAGCTTCGGCCTGTTCATGTTCGGCATCTCGTGCATCATGAATTCGTTCATGGACGCCACCACCGGCTACGACCAGCTGATGTGGACGCAGGTCGTGCGCGCCATTGGCCAGCCCTTCGTGATGCTGACCCTGTCGAACTTCGCGATGTCGGGCTTGCAGCCGCGCGACATGGGCTCGGCCTCGAGCCTGTTCAACATGACCCGCAACCTGGGCGGCTCGATCGGCATCGCGCTGCTGGCGACCTCGCTCACCAACCGCGAACACTTCCACTCGGCGCGCCTGGGCGAAGCGGTTTCCAGCTATGCGCCCGCGACCCAGGAACGCCTCGATATGCTGACCCAGGGCTTCATCGCCAAGGGCATCGATCCCGCCAGCGCCTCAACCCAAGCGCTGGCCGTGGTCGACCGCCTGGTGCGGCGCGAAGCCTATGTGATGGCCTATAACGACGGCTTCTGGATCATCGGCATGATCCTGCTCGGCTGTATCGCGGCGATCTGGATGGCCGACAAGGTCAAGTCGCCGGGTGGCGGCTCAGGCGCCCATTGATGTGTCCATTGATGCGTCCATTGATACTGAATCGAATGAAGAGACCAACCATGTTCAAACCTCTCGCCACCGTCATCGCGATCGGCGCACTGCTCGCCGGCTGCACCACGCTCGGCCCGGATTTCAAGGCGCCCGACGCGCCTGCGCAAACGGCGTTCCGCCATCTCGACGCGGGCAGCGACAGCGCGCGCCTGCCGGCCGCCTGGTGGACCGTATTCCATGACGCCACCCTCGACAGCCTCGAGGCACGCGCGCTGCGCGATAATCCGGGCGTGCAGGCAGCGGCCCAGCGCCTGCTGCAGGCGCAGGCGCAACTCGGCGTGGTGCGCGCCGGCCAGCTGCCGGGCGTCTCGGTCGGCGCCGGTGTGTCGAATGCCCGCACCTCGGCCGAAACCTCGCAGGGCCTGGCCCTGGGCGGCCGCTCGATCGAGGGCAATAACTACAGCGTCGGCGCCTCGCTGTCGTATGAGCTCGACCTGTGGGGCCGCGTGCGCCGCGTCGTCGAGGCCAGCGATGCGCAGGCGCTGGCGGCGCAGGATGACCGCGACGGCGTGATCCTGCTGCTGTCGAGCCAGGTCGCCTCGTCGTACTGGCAGCTGCGTGGGTTGGACGCCGAGCGGGCGATCCTGGAGGGCGCCCTGGCCACGCGCCGCGAGTCGCAGGAACTGGTGGAGGCCCGCTTCAATGCCGGCCTGTCGAACGAACTGGACGTGTCGCGCGCGCGCATCGAGCGCGCCAACGCCGAAGCCGACCTGCACGAGGTGCAGCGCCAGCGCAACCTGGTGGAACATGCGCTGGCCACGCTGGTGGGCAGCACGCCCAGTGCGCCCTTGCTGGCGGCGCAGATGGATACCACGGCCGCGCAACTGCCGCAGCCGCCCGCGATTCCCGTCGGCCTGCCGGCCAGTCTGGTGGGCCAGCGGCCCGACCTGGCGGCCAGCGTGGCGCAACTGAAGGCGGCCAATGCGCAGATCGGCGTGGCCGAAGGCGCCTTCTATCCGGCGCTGTCGCTGACCGGGAATTTCGGCTACGCCTCGCAAAGCCTGAACGACCTGACGAACGGCGACGCGCGCCAGTTCTCGGCCGGCCCGCTGGCGCTGTCGCTGCCGATCTTCGATGGCGGACGCAATCGCGCCAACCTGGCGCTGGCCCAGGCACGCTATGACGAGGCGCTGGCCAACCATCGGACGAAGTTGTTGACGGCGCTGCGCGAGGTGGAAGACGCGCTGTCGGACCTGCAGCAGCGCCAGCAACAGGGCGATGTGCAGGCCCGGTCGCAACAGGCCGCGGCGCGCGCGCTGCTGGTGGCGCAGGCGCGCTACGAGCGCGGCGTGTCGACCTATCTCGACGTGACCGACGCCCAGCGCAGCACGCTGGCGGCGGACCGCGCCGCGGCCCAGATCCGCACCCAGCGCCTGCTGGCGACGGTGGCGGTGGCGCGCGCGCTCGGCGGCGGTTGGGAGCAGGGGGAGGCGCTGGCGACGGTGCGATAATGGTGCGGTTGTCATCCACGACCCGAGAGACCATGAAAACCATCCTCGCACCACTCGTGCTGTGCGCCGCGATCGGCGCCGCTGTTGCCCCGGCTGCGTACGCGCAAACGGCGCCGACGGCCGCCAGCGCCGACCAGCTGCAAGCCATGTCGAAACGCTTCGCGCCGGTCGAGCTGCGCGCCGATGTGCCGCACTTGTCGAAAGGCGACCGCGCCGCCATCGCCCTGCTGATCGAAGCGGCCAGGATCATCGACACGCTGCAGCTGCGCCAGCGCTGGGCCCACAACGAGGCGCTGTGGAATGCGCTCAAGAACGACACCACGCCGCTCGGCCGCGCGCGCCTGGACGCCTTCTGGCTCAACAAGGGCCCGTGGTCGAACCTCGACAACAATGCCTCGTTCATGCCGGCCGAGTATGCGGGCATCAGGATTCCGGCGAAGAAGCCCGAGGGCGCCAACTTCTATCCGGAAGGCGCTGCCAAGGCGTCGCTCGAGAACTGGATGAACGGCCTGGCGCCGGAGCAGAAGAAAGAGGCGCAGTGGTTCTTCACCGTCATCCGCACCGGCCCGGACGGCAAGCTGCGCACCGTGAAATATTCGGACGAGTACCGCCCCGAACTGGAAAAGCTGGCGAAGCTGCTGCGCGACGCGGCGGCATCCACCGACAACGCCTCGCTCAAGAAATTTTTGAGCCTGCGCGCCGACGCCTTTCTGTCCAACGACTACCTGGCCTCGGACTTCGCCTGGATGGACCTCGACTCGCCGGTCGACGTGACCATCGGGCCCTACGAAACCTATAACGACGAGCTGTTTGGCTACAAGGCCGCCTTCGAAGCCTATGTGAGCATCCGCGATCCGAAGGAAACGGCGAAGCTGGACTTCTTCGGCAAGCATCTGCAGGAACTCGAAGACAACCTCCCGCTGGACAAGCAGTACCGCAACCCGAAGGTCGGCGCCATCGCGCCGATGGTGGTGGTCAACGAGGTCTATGGCGCCGGCGACGGCAATATGGGCGTGCAGACCGCGGCCTACAACCTGCCGAACGACGAGCGCGTGATCCGCGAGCGCGGCTCCAAGCGCGTGATGCTCAAGAACGTGCAGCAGGCGAAGTTCGCGTCGACGCTCACCCCGATCAGCAAGCACGTGCTCAAGCCAGCGGACCAGAAGGACCTGGACTTCGATTCCTTCTTCACCCACATCCTGGCGCACGAGATCATGCACGGCCTGGGACCGCACCACACGAAGAAGGACGGCAGGGACTCGACCCCGCGCCAGGACCTGAAGGAAACCTATTCGACCATCGAGGAAGCCAAGGCCGACATCACCGGCCTGTGGGCGCTGCAGTACATGATGGACAAGGGGCTGCTGAAGGACACGCTGGGGCAGGGCGCGGCGGCCGAGCGCAAGCTGTACAACACCTTCCTGGCCTCGAGCTTTCGCACCCTGCACTTCGGCCTGAGCTCTTCGCACGCGCGCGGCATGGCGATCCAGGTCAACTACCTGCTCGACAAGGGCGGCTTCGTCGCCCACGACGACGGCACCTTCTCGGTCGACTTCAAGAAGATCAAGGGGGCCGTGATCGACCTGGACCGCGAATTCCTGACCATCGAGGCCACCGGCGACCATGCGCGCGCCAAGGCGATGATGGACCAATACGTGGTGATCCGTCCCGAGGTGCGCAGGGCGCTCGACAAGCTGAAGACGGTGCCGAACGATATCCGGCCGGCGTTCGTGACGGCAGAGAGCCTGCTGAAGTAGGTCACGCACGATAGTAAGATGCCTGTAAGCAAGGTTTAGATTGCCATGCTATAGTCGGATGATTGTCAAACGGAAACACTTGTTTGTTTTTGATTAATTCACCGATTTTGTAGCCAACATGAAGACCAAGAACCTGACCATCGGCGCCCGCCTGGCAATCGGCTACGGCGCCGTTTTCCTGTTGATGATCGCACTCGTCGCGCTGGCCGTGAACCGCGTGGGCCGGATCGAGAGCGTTCTCAACCATATCAACGAAGTCAACAGAGTCAAGCAACGCCACGCCATCAATTTCCGCGGCAGCGTGCATGACCGCGCGATCGCCTTGCGCGACGTGGCGCTGGCGGCGGACGCGGCCGGCGCCAGCGCGCCGATCGCCCTGATCGGCACGCTGGACGACAACTATGCGCGCTCGGCCGGCCCGCTGGACGCGCTGTTCAATGAGCGCAAGGACATCCTGCCGGAAGAAAAGGAAGCGCTGGCCGCGATCAAGGCCCAGGAAAGCCGCACCAAGCCGCTGATCGCGCGCGTGGTGGCGTTGCACGCGGCCGGCCAGCTCCTCGAGGCGAACGCGCTGCTGGCGCAAGAGGCGGCGCCGGCCTTCACTGCCTGGCTGGCCAGCATCAACCGCCTGATCGACCTCGAGGAAAAGCTGAGCAACGAGGCGGCCGCCGAGGCGCGCCGCATGGCCAACGGCTTCTTCGGGTGGATGGCGCTGCTGTGCGCGGGCGCGATCGCGGCCGGCTCGGCGGCGGCCTGGTACATCAGCCGCGGCCTGCTGCGCCAGCTCGGCGGCCAGCCGGACTATGCGGCCTCGATCGCCAGCGCCATCGCCAGCGGCGACCTGGGCGTGGAGATCGTCACCCGCCCTGGCGACCGCGGCAGCCTGCTGTTCGCGATGCAGGGCATGCGCGACAGCCTGGTGCGCATCGTGGCACAAGTGCGCAACGGCACCCTGGCGATCGGCGCCGTGTCGACCGAGATCGCGGACGGCAACCGCGACCTGGCCAGCCGCACCGAGCGCCAGAACGGCACCCTGCAGGCGACCGCCGCCTCGGTCGAGCAACTGACCGGCACCGTGCGCCAGAATGCCGACAATGCGCGCCAGGCGAACATGCTGGCAGAATCGGCCTCCGAAGTGGCGCAGCGCGGCGGCAAGGTCGTGGCCGAGGTGGTGGGCACGATGGCGGCGATCAATGAATCGTCGAAGAAGATCGTGGACATCATCGGCGTGATCGATGGCATCGCGTTCCAGACCAATATCCTGGCGCTCAATGCAGCGGTGGAAGCGGCCCGCGCCGGCGAGCAGGGCCGCGGCTTCGCCGTGGTGGCGACCGAGGTGCGCAACCTGGCGCAGCGTTCGGCGGCGGCGGCCAAGGAGATCAAGGTCCTGATCGGCAGCTCGGTCGAGCGGGTCGATGCCGGCGCGCGCCTGGTGGACCAGGCCGGCGCGACGATGGACGAGATCGTTACCGGCGTCAAGCGCGTGACCGACATCATGGCCGAGATCAGCCATGCGTCCGCGGAACAGAATGCCGGCATCGAGCAGGTCAACGGTGCGATCGGCCAGATCGACGACGCCACGCGCCAGAACGCGGAACTGGTGCAGCAGGCCAGCCAGGCCGCGGTTTCGCTGGAAGATGAGGCGGAGCGCCTGGCGCAGCTGGTGAGCATTTTCCGTCTCGACGGCGCCGCCGCGCAGGCCTTGCCGGCTGGGCGGACGCGGCCGGCGTTGACCGCCTGATCGCGAAAAGGGCCGCTCATTGCGGCCCTTGCCTTTTTGAACATACAGAAATATTTTCCTGAGAGCAGTGAGCAGTTCGGGGCTAGAATTTCCAATAGGAATTTCGCTCATCCCCGGAGTAGCACCATGTACACGACTCTCCTGTATGCGGCCGCCGTCCTTGCCGCATCCGCTTCGCTTCCCTCCCACGCATCCCAGCTCACGGCGCAACTCACGTCCCAGGAATCGCGCTGGCTGCGCGCCGCCGCCCCCGTGCTGGAGTACTCGACATCGATCTCCCTGCCGGTCGACATCGTCGTCCAGCCGCGGGCGCCGGCCGGCGCGGTGCCGCTGGCGATGGGCTTCGACAAGGGCCGCTGCAAGCTGGTGCTGTCGATGCGCGGCAATCCCGAGGCCGAGAAGGTGCTGGCCGACGTCCCTGCCGACGAGCAGGCGCTGCTGATCGAAGCCATGGCCGCGCACGAGCTGGCGCATTGCTGGCGCTATGCCCAGGGAGAATGGCATCTGCTGCCGGCGGGCTTCGTCGAAACGGGCGACCAGACCTCGCACGATCCCGCACTGCTGGCGGCCGCGAAGGCGATGCGCGACACCCGGCGCGAGGAAGGTTTCGCCGACCTGGTGGCGCTGGCCTGGATCCAGCGCACCCATCCGGGAGAATACGCGCGCGTGCACGACTGGTTGCGCGGGGTGCGCGCCGGTGTCGCGGTGCCGGGCAGCGGCCACGACACGCGCGCCTGGGTCAGGCTGGCCGGCAACGGCCGCCACTTCGACAGCCGCCTGTCGCCGTTCGAGGCCGCCGATGCAATATGGCGCGCGGGGTTACTGCTGAGCCACTGATGGCGGCTGGGCGCCGACGATGCTATCGTCCGCATAAGGTTAATTGATTTTTTTATAAGTGTTCGATGACGCACAGAGTGCTCGTCAGTACAGGCGTCTAATGAGTACACCAATAACTCAATAGAGGGACTCGACATGAAATCGTTCATCGCCACGCTGATCGCCACCGCCGCCGTCGCCGCCATCGGCATCGCTCCTGCCGCGGCACAGACCAACAAGGATGCCCACAAGACGGCAATGGACAAGGCCAAGGCCGACTACCGTGTTGCCAAGGACAAGTGCGACGCCATGAGCGGCAATGCCGAAGACATCTGCGAAGATGAGGCCAAGCTGGCTCGCGCGAAAGCCGAGCTCGATGCAACCATGAAGCATGACAATACCGGCAACAACGTGCGCAAGGCACGCGACAAAGTCATCGATGCAGAGTACGAGCTGGCCGACGAAAAATGCGATGCGTTGAAAGGTGATGCCGAAGACAAATGCGAAGACCAGGCCAAGGCCACTCGCGACGCTGCGCGCGATGCCAACAAGGCCAAGTAATCGTCGCTGATCGCGTTGCCGCGCGCGCGCGGTAACGCGTGTGACTGCATCCGAACGTCGTTTCCGCGAAGGCGGTACGACGTTCTTGCGTTTACGGCGTGAATATTTGGAGACAGGTATCGCAATCCGGTTTGTCCGGGCAAGGTACGTTGTCGCACAGATGTTGAACGGAGCGGGGCGTTTAATGGATGCCATCCTAACAACGCATGCAAGGGAATCCGACCATGAAAACCCTCATCGCCACCCTGATCGCGACCGCCGTGTCGGCCGTCGCCATTGCTCCAGCCAGCGCCGCCCCCGTCGACAAGGACGCCCATCGCGCCGCGATGGACAAGGCCGCCGCCGACTACCGCACTGCCAAGACCAAGTGCGACGCCATGAAGGGCAATGCCGAGGAAGTGTGCGAAGACGAGGCGAAGCTGGTCCAGGCGCGCGCCGAACTCGATGCCTATACCAGATACGATACGACTGGCGGCAATCTGCGCGACGCGCGCGCCAAGGTGATCCGCGCCGAGCATGCGCTGGCCGACACCCAGTGCGACGCCACCGCGGCCGGCGACAAGGACCGCTGCAAGGCCACCGCCGGCTCGATCCGCGATGCCGCGCTGGCCCGCCTGGACGACCGCAATATCGACCGCGCCGTCGGCCACAGCAGCAGTGGCGAGCTGGTGAGCAGCATCGACTCGAAGGATCCGGCGACGGCCGCCGCCGTCCAGAAGTGCGAACAGATGACCGGCGATGCGCGCACCGCCTGCGTGGTCGACCGGCGCGGCAACGTCACCACCGCCACCAACGTGGCCGCCACCACCGGCGCGGCCGTCTCCGCCAACACCCGGGAAGCGGTCGCCACCATGAAGGAAAAGACCGCGGCCGCCTTCGACCGCACCAGGGAAATGGCGTCGAATGCCGCCCACAAGGTGGAAAACGCCACCGAGCGCGCCGGCGCGAAGACCGCCCGCGTGGCCTCGGACGGCACCATCACCGCCAAGGTCAAGGCCGGCCTGGTGACCGATCCCGTCCTGAAGGGCATGGAAATCAACGTCGACACCGAAGGCGGGGTGGTGATGCTGAGCGGCTTCGTCGAATCGAAGGCCGAAGCCGATAAAGCCATGCAAGTGGCCAAGGGTGTGGATGGCGTGACCAACGTCAAGAGCGCAATCAAGGTCAAGTAATGCTGGCCTGATTGCATCCGGCTCATGCATATGCGGTGTGGATGACGCGCCACAGTTTAGGTAGCCGGCGGGGATGGGGCCGCCGTGGCCCCCGGTCCGGCATCCGGCCGGGGCTATAATTGCCGACGTGAATAAACTTGAAGCATTCGGATACATCGCGGCGCAGGCCGTTCGCGGTGAGATCACTTTCCCCACCAGCGTCAATGCCGTGCTGCGCCTGCAGCTCGCCCTCGACGACCCGGATTGTCATATCGACGAGGCGATCCGCCTGGTGCTGGCCGAACCGCAATTGGCGGCGCGTACGGTCGCCATCGCCAACACGCCCGCCTTCGGCGGCAGCAGCGCGACGCCGGTGACCAATGTCCGTGCCGCCGTGGCGCGCATCGGCTACCGGCGCCTGCAGGCCCTGGTGGCCAGCCTGGTCGTGCGGCAATTCGGCAACCGCATCAACGATCCCGGCCTGCGCGCCAAGGCAGAGCAATTGTGGGCGCACACGACCCACGTCGCCTCGATTGCCCATTCGCTGGCGCGCCGCGTCACCGGCGTCAATCCCGATACCGCCCTGTTCGCCGGCATCGTGCACGAGGTCGGCGCCTTCTACCTGCTGGCGCGGGCCGACGAATTTCCCGGCCTGCTGGACGACGATCCCGAAAACTGGGGCGCCCTGTGCGAAGACGTGGTCAGTGCCGAGGTGATGAAGAAACTGTCGATTCCGCCGGCGGTGTCGGAAGCGATCGCCGACATGCGCGGCGGCTGGATGAATATGCCGCCGGGTACCTTGCTCGATACCTTGCTGCTTGCGAACCAGTATGCGCCGGTGGCGTCGCCCCTCGACAGCCGCCGCGCCAACTTGCCGGAACATGGCGAGAGCGCGCTCGATTTCGTGTTCGACGAATTCACGCTGCAAGAGATCCTGGATGAAGCGGCCGAGACCGCGAAGGCGATGGGCGACATCGCGCTGGTGTGATCATTCGATAGATTTACCGAGAGACGTATCTTTCCTGCAACCAAACAACGGTGCGGAAATGATAATATTGATCATTATTAATTTCCAAGTGGAATTTTCATGATCAAGCTTGCGGTATTGTTAGGTGTGGCATTGGCCAGCACGGTTGCCCAGGCAGGCGTCATCGATCTGGGAGCGATCATGGGCGGCGCGAACGTCTATACGGCGCGCGACTTCAAGGCGATCTCGAGCGACGTCGAAGGGTCGATCGTTTCTGGTGGTAACGTCACGATCCAGAATTACGCAGTCAATCTCAAGAACCAGGCGGCCTATGCCGGTTATTCGATCGTCGCAGGCGGCGATATCTCGCTGACGAGCGGTAGCATCCACAACGGTCCGGTGTATGCCGGCGGTACCGTGACCATGCAGAGCGCCGCCACCCCGCCGCGTTCGGCGGTCAATCCAGTGGACTTTTCCTCGGCAACAAAGCAATTCAAGGATATCGCCGCCGGACTGAGCCTGGTCGACGCTACGGGCCGGGTCGAGCGCGAGTACAGTGCCAACAAGCTCATCGGCAGCGGCAAGGGCGGCGTGGACATATTCAATGTCTCTGCCGATTTCTTGAGTGGCGGGAATAACTGGGTGCTCTCCGGCCTGACCGCGAACCAGACGCTGATCTTCAATATCAGTGGCAAGCACGGCGGTTTCAATGGCGGCATGCAGCCGCTGAGCGGCTACAACGTGCTGTTTAATTTCTACGAGGCCGAGACGGTCGACGTAAAAGGCATCCTCGGCAGCGTGCTGGCGCCGTATGCGACGGTCGTTCCCGGCAATGGCGTCGTCAAGGGCCAGGTGATCGCCGATGCCTGGAATTCAAGCGTCCAGGTGGATGCCGAAAACTACTGGAAGCCGGTCGACGTCCCGGGCTTCGAACTGGTCAAGAACGATCCGCCGGTCGAGCCGCCGGCAGAGGTGCCCGAGCCGGGCACCCTGATGCTGATGATGGCGGGGCTGCTTGGCGGAATCGCACTGCGGCGCCGTCGCACCTGAAGCGGTTTTCATGAAGGACAAACGGCGGCCGGGAGCCGCCGTTTTTCATTTTCCAATCAGGTGCAGCCGGCCGCCAGCATGCGCGTCTGCGTGCGGTGTCGCGCCAGCATGAGCGCCGTCAATCCCACGCCGCACAGCGCCAGGGCCGCCGCCACCCACTGCGGCGCCGTGTAGGCATAACCCAGCGTCAGCGGCACGCCGCCAAGGAAGGCGCCCAGCGCATTGCCGATATTGAAACCGGACTGGCCCAGCGAAGAGCCGAGCATCTCGGCTTCGCGCGAGTGCTCCATCAGCAACAGCTGGATCGGCGGCCCGATCGCCAGCGCATTGGCGCCGGTCAGGAAGGCCAGCACGACCATCGCCAGCTTCGACTCCGCCAGGAAACCATTGCACAGCAGCAGAGCGGTCATCGACATCATCAGGATCAGCAGGGCGGGCAGCGGGTGCACGCGGTCGGCCAGGCGGCCGCCGAACTGCACGCCGACCGTCATGCCGACGCCGACCGCGGTCATGATCAGGGGGATCGTGGTCGAATCGAAGCGCGTGACATCGGTGAGCAATGGCGCGATATAGCTGAACCAGGCGAAGAAGCCGCCGGTGCCGATCGAGACGATGCCCAGCGCCAGCCACAGGTCGAGGTGGCGGAAGATGCGCAGGTCTTGCATGATGCCGGTGCGCTTGACCGGTTCGATGTGCGGCACCCACTGGCGCAGGCTCAGCATGGTCAGCACGCCGATCACGGCCACGATCAGGAACACCAGGCGCCAGTCGATGACGTGGCCGATCCAGGTGCCGAGCGGCACGCCCAGCACATTGGCCAGGGTCAGGCCGGTGAACATCGTGGCGACGGCGGCGGCGGTACGGCCCTCGTCGGCCAGGCGGCTGGCCACGACGGCGCCGACCCCGAAGAAGGCGCCATGCGGCAGGCCGGCCAGGAAGCGCGACACCATCATGATCTCGAAGTTCGGCGCGAAGGCCGACATCGCATTGAAGATGGCAAACATCAGCATGAACCAGACCAGCACGCTGCGCGGCGGGCGGCCCGCCACCAGGCTGACCAGGGTCGGCGCGCCGACCACGACGCCCAGCGCGTAGGCGGTGATCAGGTAGCCCGCTTGCGGGATGGTGATGTGCAGGCCGCTGGCGATATCGGGCAGGATGCCCATCATGACGAATTCGGTCATGCCGATGCCGAAGCCGCCAAGGGCGAGTGGTAGTAGGCTTTTCTTGATCACGGGGGAATGTTGTTGTTCGGGGTGGAAAGAGGAAAGCCGGCCGAAGCGTATGCGCGGCCGGGTCTGGCACTATACCGGCAGTAGGCGGATGCGTCCGCTTTCGTGTCGTGATGACGGGTATAGGGCGCCGGAATGGCTTCAGGCCTGGGCCCCGTCCTCGTCCCCGGCGTCGGACGGCCAGTCGATGCGGCCGTGGCCGGCATCGTCGAGGCGGGCGCGCAGCGCATCGGCGGCGTCTGCCGGCAGGCTGAAGGTGAAGCGCACGTCGTCGCCGTGCTCGACCGCATCGAGGCTGGCGCCGGCGCCGTCGAGCTCGCGCCGCAGCATGCCTTCCAACGCGTAGGGGCGGTGCAGCGCAACTGGCGCAGCTTGATGATCGGGACCTTGGTCGCCGTCAACAGGGCCTGGGCCACGCTGTCGGTGTAGGCGCGCACCAGTCCGCCCGCGCCGAGCTTGACGCCGCCGAAGTAGCGCACCACGGTGGCCAGCACGCCTTCCAGGTCCTGATGGCGCAAGACGTCGAGCATGGGGCGGCCCGCGGTGCCGCTGGGTTCGCCGTCATCGATCGCGGCGGACTGGCCGCCGGCCAGCAGGGCCCAGCACACATGGGCCGCGCCCGGATGCCGGGCACGCAGCTCGGCCACGATCTTGACCGCCCCGGCGCGGTCCGGCATCGGCTGCACGCAGGCGATGAAGCGGCTTTTCTTGATGACCAGTTCGTGCTGAACGGCGCTGGCGATCGTCTGGGGCATGGCGTTCGGAAAGTGAAAACAACAACGCCAACCCGAAGGCTGGCGTTGTTGTCTGAATCTCTGGTAGGCCGTGCGTGGCTCGAACACGCGACCAACGGATTAAAAGTCCGCTGCTCTACCAACTGAGCTAACGACCCGAAGAAGACGAGATTATAGCGGTACTTGGCCGGCCTTGCCAAGTGCTTTGAATCATCATTTCGATTCTCGCGGAGAAGTCGGCGTCGGTTCCCGCGTCGGCGCCTTGTTCGGCGTCTCGATGTCGCCGTGATAATCCTGGCCGGTGTCGGCCGCATGGCGCTTGCCGTCTTCCTTGACGTCCTCGCCTTCGATTTCCTTGTCTTCGGCCTGCACATCGTGCATGGCGTGCGGTTCGAGTTCCTCGGCGCTGGTGTTCAGGCGGACGAACAGTCCCCAGGTGGCGAGCAGGGCGGCGGCGGCCAGGCCGATCGCCGCCGCATGCGGCAGATATTGCGGACTGCCATGGACGTACTGGAACACGCCGATCAGGCATTCGACCGACAGCGACACCACGACCACGATCAGGAAGCGCGACAGGAAGCGCCGCACGCGGGTTGGCGAGCTGATGTTGGCTTCGCGCTGGATTTCTTCTTCCAGCACGGTTTGCCCCAGTCCCAGCGCGGCGACCGAGATGGTCAGCATGCCGATGCATTCGAGGATCAGGTCGAAGCGGTCGCGTGCCGAGGTGTCGGAGGCAGGGTTCAGGGCGCTCCAGATTTCGACGCCCGCCAGGACGATCAGGCCGATGCCGCAGGAGAAGAACATGGCGACGATCAGGATGTAGCCGAGTTCGAAGAATTTGGAGATGGCTTTCACGATGGGACAGTATTCAAAGAGTTGTAAATACTTTAACATTAATTGCGCGCGGGGGGATGTTCGCATGACGCTGTCGCGTGGCCACTGTCCGGCTATTGCATGCCGTGGTCCGGGGGAGGGGCGTACCTGCTCCAGCAAACCGATGCTAGGTTCGGCTAGGGCAGGCCGCCCTCCAGGAACGCAGGGAGGGACCGGAATGCAAAAAGCCCACGCACCGAAATGCGTGGGCTTCCTGGTAATTCGTGGTAGGCCGTGCGTGGCTCGAACACGCGACCAACGGATTAAAAGTCCGTTAGGATTTACAGAGAGATTTGATCATTACCCCTCAGTTCCTTCATTATACGTCATATCCGTTGGCGCTTGTGCTGCCTGAATGGGACCAGAAGTGGACCAGATAAGAGAGCGGGACCGTCGATCGACCGGAGTCCTATTGTTACACGTAAGTCGTCCAGCACCAGATTCGCAGCCGCTAGATTTTCCCCCCGGGTCTCGCTGCCAGAGACCAGTCACCTTTGAAACAGTCTTTCGCGGTTCCTACATGAGCTTCTACTAATCGACGGCGCATGTCTGGATCGTCGTGGAAGGCATCGATCCAGATACTGAAAAAACCCGATTCTTTGGCCAGATGAACGAGTGTTTCTCTAAAATCTATATTATCGTTGCGCGCGAGAGTAGCGCGCATTATTTGAGCCAGCTTCCATTTTTCTTCACGTTCCAAGTAACGCTTATCGCGGTCTTTAGGCCGCTTATTCTTAGGTTGACCAGGGTGGCGATCTAGTCCTACGAGGTTTATTAGGGAGGTTGCCTTTCTCTTGATTCTAGGAGCTAGCGTCGGGGAAGTGGCTACTATCCCACCAGCCCTATATTCGATGGCCATTAAAGTATTATCTTTATCTGGCCAAATAAAATCTTGGTCGTTTGTTGGTTTATTACCTTTGGCTGAGTTGCAATTGACGCAGCCAAGAAGAAAGTTCGTCCAGTCAGTCTCACGCAGAGGATCTAAGCTCTTCGGAGATACATGTTCCACAGCTAAAAGAGCAGGGAAGCGACGTTCACAGTAACTGCAGTAGTAGCCAAAGCAGTCTTCCAGATCGCCAATTGCTTCTTGGTACTTCGCATAAGTATTCGGTGCTGCCACCCGGGTAACCGGCCTCATTGATCTCTACCCTTTACTGTCATAAGTTTAAGAAATGCATGTATCGCAGGATCTGAGGTAAATGGTTCGCTTGCCTCTCGATAAGACTGTTCGGCGGTACGCAACGCGGCGCGGGAGACCCGTTGCTTGCCAGTTGACTGTTTCTCAAGAAGCATAAAATATCGGTTCGCTGCTGTATTTAAGTTTTCAGCTCGAACGCTCCGTTGAGGCACCGGAACACCTTGAATTTCCTCAGCTATATCTTCAATGCTATTGCCGCCACTTAAGTGTGCTGTTGAATTAGGGTCTATAGGTGTGATTTGCTGGCGACGTGTCGCTTGAATTACAAACGGAGAGTGAGTAGTGGCGATGAATTGGCAGTTAGGGAACAAGTCCTCCAATGCAGGTACTATGCGGCGTTGCCATTTCGGATGGAGGTGTACGTCGACTTCATCGATAAGAATAATTGCCTCGCCTTCGCCAAAGCCACTGTTAGGGTCATTGATCGAGAGTTGTCTCGCGATATCGACAAATAGTGAAAACAGCCTCTGTTCGCCATCGGAAAGTTGATTGAGGCTGAGCGTGCCGATTTTGCGCTGAATCATGATTCGCGGTGTAAGCTTTACCTCCAACGAACACGATTCTAGAAATTTTCGTTCCGGCGCGGAAATTTTCATACCTCTCCAAATGTCGCGGAGGTTTGGTAAATCTCTAGAGCTTCGCTTTTTACTATAAAAATCCGGCGCAAGTACGATTTTTTCTTGATCGGGCCAGACATATGGCAATTTTCGATGTTCCGACTCTTCCTCAAACCAGCGCATCGCAAAAGCGCGAGCCAGATTTTGTAGTTCGGTATCTAATGGAAAATTCTCTGATATATCTTTTTCCGGCACTAGGGAACAATCATAGGGCTCGAATCTCCAATAGAATTGGCTCATGTCAGCTGAGAAATTAGACATCATTTTTCCAACAAAATCTCTCACCCATCCGCTATTTCCGAAACGCCGCTCGTTTTCTGGAACAGGCTCTTGGAAGGCATATCTCTCTGAAGCATAAAGAAATTCTTCATTACGGCGAGACGGATTTCTATCGAAGTTTCGCGAGTGCTTAGAAGACTTCACCTTCAGGGCCGAACAGATCGCTTCGTTTGAAGAATAGAGCAAAATTAGAGGTAGTTTTGCTCTGGGAGCTGAGCGTTTAGCCGGTTCCCAAAGCTCTTTTTGGAATTGAAAATCCTCAAGTCTGTTATTTTTGTGGCGAATTACTGCCTTGATTTCGGCATAACGAGTGCGCAATCGAATGTCACTGTCCTCTAATCTAGGACGCCTTCCCATTTGCTGTGCGCTCCCCAATGCTGCAAGCAAGCTACGAAGGATCGTTGTCTTACCGGCTCCATTCTCACCTACAAGCAGGTTGAAACCAGGTCGAAATACAAAAGTGCGTTGCTTGAACTGGCGAATATTTTTTAAAGTCAGACTATGTAAATGCATGAGAATGAGGAAATACGTTGCAGTAATTTGTTAGAAATTGTCCCGGGATATTTTTTTTTGAAATCACATGTAGAGAAAATCGGTACTCAGGAAGGATATCACTTCAGCCTACCTCCAAGTTAAACAACCGACACGAAATACTATGTGCGTCGAATCAGCTAAAGCTTCGTGCATATATTAACTAATTGATTCTAAGATAACGACGGAGGAGGCAGGCGTTACTTCTTCTTACCAGCGCGCCAGTGCTGCGCATACTGCACGGCAAAGCCGTAGACGAACTCCTTCTCACGAAGGGGGAGGTCCTTGACGGCCTCTCCGAATAGCTCACCAAAGGCTTAGGATTTCGCGCTGTCCCCAAAAGAAGAGAGCGAAACCTTCAAGTAGCTCGCCAAGTCATCCAACCTGTCGAGCGAAGGGGTAATCCCCCCATTTTTAGAGCGCGCTAAAAGTAAAGGTTAAGCGGCAAGTGCAAGTTTCTGTTTTGGTGTGATGCCGCCGAGCGCCATATTGGGCCGGTCGTGATTGTAGGTCCACAGCCAGCGGGTGGCAAATTCCTGGATTTGGTCGAGCGTTTCAAAGAGGTTGTGCGCCAGCCAATCGTAGCGCACGGTCCTGTTGTATCGCTCGACGTAGGCGTTTTGCTGAGGCTGGCCTGGCTGGATGAAATCGATGCGGATGCCGTGCCTGGCGGCCCAAGCCAACGTCATGGCGCTGATATATTCGGGGCCGTTGTCGCAGCGGATCGCCTCCGGTTTGCCGCGCCTTTCGATGATCCGGTCCAATGATCTGATAACGCGTTCGAATGGCAACGAGAAGTCGACCTCGATTCCCAAGCCTTCACGATTGAAGTCATCGATGACGTTGAATAGGCGGATGCTGCGGCCGTCGGCAAGCTGGTCATGCATGAAGTCCATCGACCAGCTTTGGTTGAATGCGGTCGGCACGGCCAATGGCAGTGGCTTCTCGCGCACCAGACGATGGCGCGGCTTGATCCGTAGGTTTAGCTCGAGTTCGCGGTAGATCCTGTAGACCCTCTTATGGTTCCACTTGAATCCCTTGACGTTGCGCAGGTACAGGGAGCACAGCCCGAAGCCCCAGTTGCGCTGGTTGTTCGTCAGCCGCACCAGCCAGTCGGCGATGACGTTGTTCTCCTCGTCCAGCTTCGCCTTGTAGCGCTATCAGGTCTGGCTGATGCCAAACGCTCGGCAAGCCAGGTTAATCGTGGCTGACCGCTGCGCCACGGCCCACTGCGCCATCTCCCGCCGCTGAGATGGCGCTACCATTAATGAGATGGTCACCCTCCACCCTAAAAGTTACTATGCTTAGAGGGTTTCGTCCTTTCTGAACGGAGGTCATCATGCAAGACGTTACGCTCATCGGCATAGATCTCGGCAAACACAGCTTCCATGTGCACGGCCAGGATCGGCACGGTAAAGCCCTGCTGCGCATGAAATTCAACCGTAAGCAGTTGATCGAGTTCTTCGCCAAGTTCCACAAACTTGACCTCTTGAGTTTGCTTATCAACACCTACCTGGTTTTGCGACTGCTGAAATTGGATGACGTGAACGGCACACCGGCCTGACGGATACCCTGAACAAAAAAACGGCTTTGCAAAGCCGAACCACTTTTTAGGACCGACAGGCGCGAATTCTCATCATGGCGCGGAGCAAGTCTTCAAAATGACGCCGGATAGATTTGAGCAAGCCACTACTGCATACAAAAATCAGGGTTGCAAAAAGGAGGGTGACCATAGATTTTTTGTGAGCGCCTCCCCGACGATCTCAGCCCTCAGGCGCTCTTCGACGTACATCTTCTTGAGCTGCCGGTTTTCCTCCTCCAGCTCCTTCATGCGTGCCATCAGCGAGGCGTCCATGCCGCCGAACTTGGAGCGCCACTTGTAGAACGTGGCGTTGCTGATGCCGTGCTCGCGGCACAGCTCCGGTACTGGGGCTGCCGGCTTCGGCCTGCTTGAGCATGGCAATGATCTGGCTGTCGGTAAAACGGGACGTCTTCATGTAGAGCTTTCTGTGTCCCAAGTAGAAAATTCTACTTTTGATCGCGCTCTTTTTGTGGGGGGATTACCCCTCAACAAACGGTTCAAGCTGCATCGGCCCAGACGGCGCCCATAGCAGCTGAGTCGGGGGCGGACAATAGTTGGTTTCAATTCTGCTACCTATATCCCCCAGGGGGCGATATACACCGAGCCAGGCTGCGGAGTGAGAATTTGTGAGTTTTTCAAATTGGCAAGAATGTTATTCTTAAGAACGGTCGCTAGGGGCCAGGAGTAGCCAGTTAAGAACTTAAATAGAAATAAGTCCACTATCGGGGGAGGCGATGATCAATCAGATCGACATAGCTAAGTTCGGGAGCTACCAAGACTTGCAGTGGAAGAGTGCCGTTCGGGACAGTGGCAAGAATGTAAAGCCTTTCCAACGCCTGAACATCCTTTACGGGCGCAACTATTCAGGCAAGACCACGCTCTCCCGTGTCTTCCGCGCGCTAGAGACGCGCAAGATCCCGCTGAACTACGCCAATTCATCCTTCACCGTTTACGGGGACAAGGGTAATATTGCGCACACCGGCCTAGCAGCTCATAACTACGATGTGAGGGTCTACAACCGTGACTTCGTAACTGACAACCTCAGCTTTCTGGTGAACCAGCAAATCGGCGGCGAGATCAGGACGTTTGCCATTGTCGGTGAACAGAATAAGGAAATTGACGATGCTATTGCCGCCATCGAGGCCAAGCTCGGAAGTGTGGATGGCAAGGTTGGTCTTCGCTTTGACCTTGAAGCAAAAAAGAAGGAGCGCGATCGCCATAAGAGCAATTACATTACCGCATCTAGCGGGCTTGAGGAAAAACTACGCACCCATGCTAACGAAAAAATTAAAAAAAATCGTCAGTACGGTACTGCTACTTATAACATTGAAGGTATTAAACGGGATATTGCATCAACGAAAAAGCCAGGCTTTGCAAGGCTAACGGCGGAAGAGCAAGCAAGTAAGCTTGCACTACTGAAGCAAGAGGCACTACCTGATATCACGGATACTCTGGCAATTACCCTTAAACTAGAGTCATTAAGAGCAACCGCTGAGCCCCTCCTGTCGCGAACTATAACGCCTACAACGCCTATCCAGGAGCTTCTTAACGATAGCGTATTACAACTCTGGGTCAAGCAAGGTATCGGGCACCATCGGGATAAACGCGATACTTGCGCTTTTTGCCGCCAAAGCTTGCCGCACGACTTATGGCAAGTGATGGACGAACACTTCAGCAAGGAATCGAGTGATCTTGAATCTGCTTTGGACACGGCCATTTCTTCAGTCACTGAGGAAGTTACAGCCGTAGCTGGCTTCATTACCTTTGAAAGCGCTCAGTTTTATGCTGAGGAACGAGCCGCTTTTGACGAAAGTAGCAAGGCTCTTTCCCGCGCTTTGAACCTCTACAAGAAAGACCTGGAATCCCTTAAAAAGTTGCTAGAGGCACGCAAGAATAGCCTCTTCCAGTCAGTTGTGCTGAAAGATTTTTCGCACGACGCGGTGGAAATCCAAGAGCATGTTAGAGACATAAATGCGTTGATTGTTGCGAACAACGGCAAGACGAAGACGCTGGAGAAAGACAAGTCTGCTGCTAGGGACGCGCTTCGATTGAATGACGTGTTCGAGTTTATTGGGACGATAACCTACGACACCGAGCTTGACCGAGTAGCTACGCTCAAATCGCAAGCGGAGACGGCAAACACTGTTTACGCCGACGCGGAGAAGGAAATCAGTGCTGCTGAATCGCAGGTCAATACACTTAGAGCCAAGCAGAAGGACGAACGAAAGGGCGCAGAGCGGGTCAACTCCCTACTCAATAATTTCTTTGGCCATGATGGTATAAAACTTGAAGCCAGAGATGATGCGGCCACAGCCACAGTTAAGTTTGAGATCACTCGAAGCGGCAAGCCAGCGTACAACCTCAGCGAAGGCGAGTGCAGTTTAATTGCCTTTTGTTATTTCATTGCCAGACTAGATGAGCCTGAAAGCAAGGGGAAGGATCTTATCATTTATATTGATGATCCAATTTCCAGTTTGGATGGTAATCACATTTTCTTCATGTTCAGCCTGATTGAGAGCTTGATCACAAAGCCTATTAAGAATGCGGACGGCTCCAACAGTTATCGATACAAGCAGCTTTTTATATCGACACACAACCTGGACTTCCTGAAGTATCTTAAGCGCCTCTCTATTCCAAAGAAGAAAATTCCTGCGGGGGAGGGTAAGACCAAAAGCGTTGATGATCATGAACACTTCATGATTGAGCGAGACGGGGCATCGAGCAATATTTTACCTATGCCTTCTTATCTGAAAGATTACATTACTGAGTTTCACTATCTATTTCATCAGATTTATAAATGCAAGGACCAAGCTGCTGCACAAGTTAGCCACGAACCATTCTTCGGGTTTGGGAACAATCTGCGCAAGTTTCTTGAGGCTTTCTTGTTCTTTAAATTCCCTTACCATGATGATAAAAACGACGCCTTTGAGCGTATAAAGAAATTCTTCGGGGAGGAAGAGGGTACAGCGATTGCGTTAGTAAACCGTCTCAATAACGAGTTTTCTCATTTGGAGGCCGTACCAGACAGAGGGTTTAAGCCAGTAGAGATTCCTGAGATTGCTAAGGTCGCAAATTATGTCTTGGACAAAATCTACGAAGCTGACTCGGTTCAGTACAATGCATTGCTAAAGAGTATTGGGGAGCCCGAACGAGTTGCGTGATCGAATTACGCAAGGGATACCTGCACACAGGACGAAGGCCCGTACGCGGGCGGTCTGGGCGAGATCGATACCTCGTCACCTAGAATAATTGTCGGGAATTAAAGAATGACATTTCAAAGAATGAAGCCGGTTTACGATAAAAGCTTGGCCTTTAGATTGTTTAAGAGGCATCACACTAATTTTAATAATATTTTCTGGTCTCATAAAATAGCAAGAAAATACGTATATTCACAAACACGTCCTTTTAAGAAAAGCGATCCTAGCTCTAAATTGTTTTCCATTCCAGGAAAAACAAGGACGCCACCTACATTAGGTGGATGGAGCGATAGCTATAATGGATTCGATCAATGGACTCAGATGGCATCAATAATGGCGATTTGCGGTTATCTTGAAACATACATCGCACAGATAGCTACAGCGGCAGTAGAGTCGTCACCAGCTCAAGTTTTAGGCGGTGGTGCAGTAATAGATGGTGCAATCTTCTTAAAACACAATCCCTCGTATGATTTATATAGCCATATAGAGCAGCTCGTTCGTGGGGAGTGGCAAAAACGAATTTCATCTTACAAGAAGATTTTTGGTTCGTGCCCTTTTGAGTCGCATCTTTCCGATCTTGAGCATCTTCGTAAACTGCGAAATGACACAGGGCATTCATTCGGGCGAGATATCAAGTCGATGAAGTATGCGCCAAGTTCGATGGTTCAAGAATTGCCTAATATTAAAGATATAAAAATCCAAGAATACCTTGGGGTCGCTGAATCTGTGGCTGAATCAATTGATAAGCATTTATTCCACCACTTTGTAGGATCTTATGAAGCCGTTAAGTTGTATCATCATTGGTTTCCAAGTCAGACTCATTTAACTGGGCGACCAAAGTTGTTGGCGAAGGCGTTTAGTGTCCATTTTAATGAGATGACGCTAAGTCCTCATGGAAAGGCGAGATCGCTTGGCCTAGTTCAATATTACGACGCGTTGTAATTTTAAAGATTGAATTTTAATTCGGCCAATAGTCACCAAGGATGGATTTTATGGCGAATACTATTTGCAAAGAAATACGATCATGACACTAAATGTTTAGTTTCGTGTGATCATGTTCCCCGACGCAGCATGGCCTTGTTCCGTGCAAAGGACGTGCTCGATGAGATAATTGCTGGCTTCCCGCATCGTTCGTCAGCCCCTCGCAGAACATCACCATATCGAGCATGAGTTCACGCATTCACCCGCAAGCCCGCACCACGCCAAAAATCCGTCAGGAGATCAAGGATTCCGGCCTGTCCGACCGTCAAGCGGCCAAGGTGTTCAATATCACTCGGGCCACCGCTGCCAAATGGCTCAAGCGGGACGATGTGCAAGACCGCTCGCATCGTGCTCACACCCTGCATACGACCCTGAGCGCAGCCCAGGAACTGGTCGTGCTGTCCCTGCGCCAGACGCTTTACTTACCGCTCGACGACCTGCTCTACATCACCCGGCAATACATCAATCCCGAGGTCTCTCGTTCAGGCATTGCGCGACTGCTCAAACGCGAAGGCATGGCACGACTGGAGGACGTGATCCCTCAAGCTGAAGGCGAAACGATCAAGGCCAAGAAGACCTTCAAGGACTATGAGCCAGGCTTCCTGCACGTCGATATCAAGTACCTGCCACAGATGCCTGACGAAACCTCACGCCGCTACCTGTTTGTTGCCATTGACCGCGCGACGCGCTGGGTTTTTCTGCATATTTACAACGATATGACTGAACGTAGTAGCGTCGATTTCCTGCGCCGTTTGAAGCTCGCATCGCCGATCAAGATCACCAAGATACTGACCGACAACGGCTCGCAATTTACCGACCGCTTCGCCACCAAAGACAAGAAGCCCAGCGGCAATCACGCCTTCGACAAGGCATGTGGCAGCATGGAAGTCGAGCATCGCCTGGCGCCTCCGCGCCACCCGCAAACTAACGGCATGGTGGAACGCTTCAATGGCAGGATCAGTGAGCTGATCGCGCAGACCCGCTTCGATAGCAGGGCCGATCTGGAGACCACATTGCACAATTACCTCAAGCTTTACAACCACCATATCCCGCAGCGAGCTATCGGCTCAACGACACCGATTCAGGCGCTCAAGGATTGGCAGAAACGCAAACCTGATCTATTCGTCAAACGCGTCTACGATCAGACGGGACTCGACAACTAAAAGCAGACGCCATTGAGTGGGCTATTGATTTTGTCCAACTGCATTCTGATGGAGATCTCTTCCCTAAGGCGCTGGAAGTTGAAGCAATTGTCGCGGAGAAGGCTTATTTGGTAGCACAGCTTGCCAGTGCCGATCTTGGGGGCTTGTCACCTGGGAGTTGTCGGAGATTTATTGTTCCCAAAGACGAGTTTTCGTATAGGCAAGCCACGCAGCTTGATCCTCAAGATTCGATCATACTGTCAGCATTAATCTATCAGTACGGGCAACAGATTGAGGAGCAACGACAACCTAAGAGCCGTGTATTCAGCTATCGATTCAGCCCAACATTGCCGGACGGCCTCTATAGCGGGAAAACTGCATGGAATGGTTTTTGGACAACGGCAGCGAAACACGCGGTGCGCTGTAGTCACATTCTGTACTGTGATATAGCCGATTTTTACAATCAAGTCTATCACCATACCGTCGAGAATCAACTTATATCCGCTGGGCTGCCTAACCAAGCTATTAAATGGATTATCGGATTATTGGAATCAACCACAGCGGGTGTCTCAAGGGGAGTACCGGTGGGACCTCACCCAATTCATTTACTGGCGGAAGCCACGCTAATTCCTGTCGATAACAGCTTGGTTGCTGCGGGATTGAAATTTATACGATATGCCGATGACATAGTTGTATTTTGCAAATCCAAGCGCGAATCAAGAACTGCTCTTGCCTTGATTGCTACTGTGCTAGACAAGCAGCAACGGCTTACGTTACAGCGGCATAAGACTAAAATTTACGACCCAACAGATTTTCAAGACGTCTGCTCACAAATGATTAAGGATCGTCCGATCAATTTCGATGAGAAGTCTCTTTTGGCGTTGATTAAGAAGTATTCCGGTGGAGATCCATATAAAACCATTTCTTTCTCTCGAATTTCCGCAGCGGATTGGTCCTCTATTTCCACCGAATCAATTCGAATTGTAATTAATCAGTACGTCTCATCTCAACCGATTGACTACATTCGGCTTAGGTGGTTTTATCGACGCCTTGCGCAAATTGGTCATCCCGGCGCTATTGATGTTTCACTGGAGCATCTTGATTCTTTGGGGCCCTGTTTCGCAAATATTTGTTTCTATCTTGCGTCCGTTCAGGCAATTCCGACCAAAGACTGGAGGCGTATTGGAACAAGACTACTGCAACTCCTCCGTACGCCAGAAGTAAAGTCTAGCGAATATTTCCGCCTTCTGGTGCTGAGTTTGTTCTCTCGAAATGAGCATATCAATCACTTTGCTAAGCTTCACAAAATGTTCCAGTCGGCTGATCCGTTCATCCGGCGTGAAGTCATTTTGGCAGCGCGAATGAATAATGCTTTAGATTGGGTACGTGAACTTAAGGAAGACTTCACCTCAATGGACCCTTGGCAACAGCGAGCAATGCTTTTCGCTGTATCTGGTCTCGCAAAAGACGAAAAGAAATTCTTTATTGGTCGTCAAACCATAACCGGCCCCTTCGACAAGACACTCGCCAAATGGGCTAAGGGTACGTAAGTGTCGAGTCCGTCTGATCGTAGACGCGTTTGACGAATAGATCAGGTTTGCGTTTCTGCCAATCCTTGAGCGCCTGAATCGGTGTCGTTGAGCCGATAGCTCGCTGCGGGATATGGTGGTCGTAAAGCTTGAGGTAATTGTGCAAGGTGGTCTCCAGATCGGCCCTGCTATCGAAGCGGGTCTGCGCGATCAGCTCACTGATCCTGCCATTGAAGCGTTCCACCATGCCGTTAGTTTGCGGGTGGCGCGGAGGCGCCAGGCGATGCTCGACTTCCATGCTGCCACATGCCTTGTCGAAGGCGTGATTGCCGCTGGGCTTCTTGTCTTTGGTGGCGAAGCGGTCGGTAAATTGCGAGCCGTTGTCGGTCAGTATCTTGGTGATCTTGATCGGCGATGCGAGCTTCAAACGGCGCAGGAAATCGACGCTACTACGTTCAGTCATATCGTTGTAAATATGCAGAAAAACCCAGCGCGTCGCGCGGTCAATGGCAACAAACAGGTAGCGGCGTGAGTTTTCGTCAGGCATCTGTGGCAGGTACTCGATATCGACGTGCAGGAAGCCTGGCTCATAGTCCTTGAAGGTCTTCTTGGCCTTGATCGTTTCGACTTCAGCTTGAGGGATCACGTCCTCCAGTCGTGCCATGCCTTCGCGTTTGAGCAGTCGCGCAATGCCTGAACGAGAGACCTCGGGATTGATGTATTGCCGGGTGATGTAGAGCAGGTCGTCGAGCGGTAAGTAAAGCGTCTGGCGCAGGGACAGCACGACCAGTTCCTGGGCTGCGCTCAGGGTCGTATGCAGGGTATGAGCACGATGCGAGCGGTCTTGCACGTCGTCCCGCTTGAGCCATTTGGCAGCGGTGGCCCGAGTGATATTGAACACCTTGGCCGCTTGACGGTCGGACAGGCCGGAATCCTTGATCTCCTGACGGATTTTTGGCGTGGTGCGGGCTTGCGGGTGAATGCGTGAACTCATGCTCGATATGGTGATGTTCTGCGAGGGGCTGACGAACGATGCGGGAAGCCAGCAATTATCTCATCGAGCACGGCCTTTGCACGGAACAAGGCCATGCTGCGACGGGGAACATGATCACACGAAACTAAACACCTAAGACATCCCATACGAGGGCCTCAACACCGACGAGGTTTCAATTTCGTGACCTATATCCCCCGGAGACCAATTTGCACCGCCTACAGGCCGGGGGAGGGACCAGAAATGGACCAGAAACAAAAAAGCCCACGCACCGAAATGCGTGGGCTTCCTGGTAATTCGTGGTAGGCCGTGCGTGGCTCGAACACGCGACCAACGGATTAAAAGTCCGCTGCTCTACCAACTGAGCTAACGACCCGAAGAGGCAGCATTATAGCGGGCGATTCAGGGGCCGTCCAGCATTCTCGGCACAAACGCCGCTCACGACAGCGCCGACGTCACCTTCAGCACCTCATCCGCCGTCGTCACGCCGTCGACCACCTTCATCGCGCCGGCAATGCGCAGCGGCTTCATGCCATCCTTCACGCTCTGCTCGCGCAAGGACCGCATCTCGCCCGATTCGCGGATCAAGCGCCCGAAGCCTTCGCTTACCGTCAGCAATTCATAAATCCCGGTCCGCCCGCGATACCCGGTCTGCCGGCATTCCGGACACCCCACCGCCCGATACACGGTCGCAGGCTTTGCGATCTTCCACGCGCCACCAATGCCATCCCACACCTCATCGCGCAATTCCCCGCCAGGCGCCTTGCACACGGGGCAGAGCGTACGCACCAGCCGCTGCGCCATCACCCCGATCAGGGTTGCCTCCAGCAGATAATCCGGCACGCCCAATTCCAGCAGGCGCACCACGGCCGATGGCGCATCGTTGGTATGCAGGGTCGAAAACACCAGGTGCCCCGTCAGCGCCGCCTGGATCGCCATCTCGGCCGTCTCCAGGTCGCGGATCTCGCCCACCATGATGATGTCGGGATCCTGCCGCATCAGCGAACGCACGCCGTCGGCAAACGACAGGTCGATCCCCGGCTGCACCTGCATCTGGTTGAATGCCGGTTCCACCATCTCGATCGGATCCTCGACCGTGCACACGTTCACTTCGCTGGTCGCCAGCGCCTTGAGCGTCGTGTACAGCGTCGTGGTCTTGCCCGATCCCGTCGGCCCGGTCACGAGAATGATCCCGTGCGGACGGCGCGTCAGCCCATCCCAGCGCTCTGCATCGTCGGGCGGGAAACCCAGTTCCGGCAGTGTCTTGACGACGACGTCGGGATCGAAGATGCGCATCACCAGTTTTTCGCCGAACGCGGTCGGCATCGTCGACAGCCGCAATTCGACCTCCCTGCCGCCGGCGGTAAGCGTCTTGATGCGGCCGTCCTGCGGCCGGCGTTTTTCGATCACGTCCATCCGCCCCAGCAGCTTGATGCGCGCGGTCATCGCGATCATCACCGCCGCCGGCACCTGATAGACCTGGTGCAGCACGCCATCGATACGAAAACGCACGGTCGCGAATTCGCGCTTGGGTTCGAGGTGGATATCCGAGGCGCGCTGCTCGAAGGCGTAACCCCACAGCCAGTCGACGATATTGACGATGTGCTGGTCGTTGGCGTCGAACTGCTTGTTCGATTTTCCCAGTTCGACCAGCTGCTCGAAGTTGTTGCGCATCGCGACGTCCTGCCCGCTGCTGCGGCTGGCGTCGCGGATCGACTTGGCCAGCGCGAAGAACTGCGCAATGTACTGGGCGATGTCGAGCGGATTGGCCAGCACCAGTTCGATGCGGCGGCGCGAGACCTTGGCGATCTCGGCTTCCCATTCGGTCAGCGCCGGATCGGCCGTCGCCACCACGAGCGTGGTCGGCGTCATTTCCACCGGCAGGATATTGAAGCGGGCCGCATAGCTGGCCGACATCACGTCCGCCACCTTGGTGAAATCGATCTTCAGCGGGTCGATGCGAATGAAGGGCAGGCCGACCTTGGCCGCGCACCATTCGGTCAGCACATCCAGCGTCAGCAGCCGGTGCGGCGGCAGGGCGGAGACCAGTTTGCACTGCGCCACCGCCGTCAGCGGATGCATGATGCCCGGCGCGTTCTTCAATATCGCCTGGGCCTGGGCGAAATCGGCTTTGACTTTATCCTTGGTGACGATCCCGTCGGCCAGCAGCCACGAGAAAATCGATTGCAGGTCGAGCTTGCGCAGGCTGGCGGGTTTTTGCGGGATGGCGTTCACGGTGGCCCTGGCTGAGTGGTCAATCGGTGGCGAGCAATCCCTTGATCCAGGACTTGGCAGGCAGCTTGGTCTGCGCCACGATCTGCGCGGCGCGCGCCGCGAGCGCGTCCTTGTCGAGCGTGGGGCGGGTCTTGAAGCACAGCGCCACCACATTCCCGTCGTGTACCTCGGGCAGGCAGATCACGTGGCCGAAGGCGAACTTCATCGCCTTCAGGTTCCTGGCGAAGCTCGGGTGGTCGCCGAACAGGTTGACGGTCATGATGCCGTGCTGCGTCAGGCAGGCGGCGCAGGCCTGGTAGAACTCCGGCGTGTCGAGCACCGGGCCGCGCGCGGTGGCGTCGTACAGGTCGCACTGCAGGACGTCAAAGGCATCGTGGTTGGCCGGATCCTCGACGAAGTCGAGCGCATCCATCTCCAGCACGCGCAGGCGCTCGTCCTCGGGCGGCAGCTTGAACATCGAATTGCAGATCGCGATCACGGATTCGTTGAGTTCGACGGCGGTCACGCTCGCCTCGGGAAACTGGCGATAGCAGAACTTGGTCAGGGCGGCCGTCCCCAGGCCGAGCTGGGCGATGGCTTGCGGCGCCGCGATGAACAGCATCCACGCCATCATCTGCTGCGCGTATTCGAGCTCGGGCCAGTCGGGCTTGCGGATGCGCATCGCGCCTTGCACCCATTCGGTACCGAAGTGGAGGTAGCGGACACCGTCCTGTTCGGACAGCGTGACGGGTGCGAATTTCGGTTTGCGCGCCGGACGGCGCGAGGATTCGACTTGTTCGATGGATTTGCGTTTGATGAGCATAAAGAAGCCTGGTGGAATCGCCCTATTATCGGGGGACGGGTTCGCCCGGCGCAAGCTCGGGGATAAGTTCTGAATGCAACAACGCGGCCTCGTGGGCCGCGTTGCTCGATTTCCGACGGTGCAAGATCAGTACTGGCTGTACGCCTGCTGGCCGTTGTAGCTGTCCAGCGGCTCGACCGAGACCCGCAGGCGCACGCGGTTGCCCGGGTCGCGGCTCATCAGCGACGTGTAGGTCTGGCCACGGTATTCATAGGTCACGTTGTAGCCGGCGGTGCGCGATTCGATCGCTTCCACGGTGCGGCATTGCTGCACAGCCTGTTCTTGCACCGAGTTGCCGACCGGACGGCCATTGTTCTGGACGCGGTCGCCGACCATGGCGCCGGCGATCGCGCCCGCTGCCGATGCGGCCACTTTACCGTTGCCGCTGCCGACCTGGCTGCCCAGCAGGGCGCCCGCGATACCGCCGATGATCGTGCCGCCGGCGCCGCGCTCCTGCTGCACCGGCACCTGCACGTATTCGGTACGGCACTCCTGGCGCGGGGTACGGACCTGCTCGACACGCGGCTCGACGCGCACCACGCGGCCGAAGTCTTCGAAGTCGGCGGCCTGGGCCAGTGGCAGGATGGCGATGCCGAGTGCCGAGATGATCAGTTTGGCTTGCAAGTTCATGGTAGTACCTCGTTGAGTGGTGCGACTTGGTTCGTCGATTCGTTACAGGCTTGATGGTACGCCTATCGCAAAAAACCATCGAATCCGCATGGCAACAAAATGTAACAGCGAATAAAGCGCGTAACAACTCGCGCCAGAATGAAACCGGCCCCTGAATGGGTGTTTCCGTGTCATATATGGACCTACCGATTCTTACAAATAGGCATCTGAAACTCACATTTGGGTTGCTTCCAATACCACAAAACGTTACCCTTACACAAATCATGGACTTATTGGCGTATAGCAACGACAGCGAGGTAAGAAGCAGCAGCGCTACCCAGCGCCGCGAGGGGTGGCGCCATGGCGCGTTATTGACAGGTCGATTTGAGGAAAAAATGAGTTTGTTGATGAGAGTGGCGCCAAATCTTGTTCAAGCCATCCGCGCGTTTCGCGTTGGCGATTTGCAACAGGAGGCTGGGCGACTCGGACATCATTTCCTGTACGCCCACTGCGCCAATACGCTCACCAAGCAGCAGGTCTGCGCCCGCATCGGCGAGAATTTTTATTTCCCCAAACCGTGCAGCAAGAATTTCGATGCGCTGCGCACCTGTCTGACCGAGACCATCCACGAAGCCGGCCCGCAGCCGGGCTTCATCGTGGTGCTCGAGCAGCTGCCGAGCGCTCAGAAGTTCGACAAGGAAGCGCGCGAAAACCTGCTCGACGTGTTCCGCGACGCGGCCGAATTCTGGGCCGAGAAAAAGGTGCCGTTCCGCGTGTTCTACTCGTTCGCGACCGTCCCGCCGACCGCCTGAATCCGCTGAAATCCGCCCCGTGAGGGACCCGAAGGGCTGCGGTTGGCAGCCGGCGTTACGGTACAATGCCGGCTATGAAAAACATCGTGATCCTCATTTCCGGCCGCGGAAGCAATATGGAAGCGGTCGTGCGCGCGGCCCAGGCTGAAGGTTGGCCGGCCCGTATTGCAGCGGTGATCAGCAACAAGCCCGATGCCGGCGGCCTGGCATTTGCCCAGTCGCGCGGCATCCCGACCGCCGTGGTGTCGAACAAGGAGTTCGCCACCCGCGCCGAATTCGACGCCAGATTGCAGGAAGTCATCGATACCTTCCAGCCCGACCTGGTCGTGCTGGCCGGCTTCATGCGCATCCTGACCGCGCCCTTCGTGGAACACTACGCGGGCCGGATGTTGAATATCCACCCGTCGCTGCTGCCCCTGTTCCCGGGGCTGCACACGCACCAGCAGGCGCTCGACGCCGGCATGCTTGAGCACGGCGCGACCGTGCACTTCGTCACCGCCGAACTCGATCATGGCCCGTCGGTGCTGCAGGCCAGGATCCCCGTCCTGCCGGGCGATACGCCGGACCTGCTGGCTGCACGCCTGCTGGCCGAGGAACACAAGATCTACCCACGCGCCGTACGCCTGTTCATCGAAGACCGCCTGGTCATCGAAGACGGCGCGGTGCGCATCGTCGCGTCCATGGATCGCACCCAGGCCGACGCCATCAGTATTTAATCAAGGATTCACATGAGATTGCCTCCAGCGATCGTCGCCAAGACCGAAGAAGTCTTGCGCGAGATTCTCCGTTTTACTTCGCCTGCCGACGTCACCCTGTCGCGCTTCTTCAAGGACAACCCGCGCTTCGGCGGCCGCGAGCGCGGCGTCATCGCCGAAGCCGTGTACGCCGTGCTGCGCAATAAATCGTTCTTCACCGACTTCGCCGGCCATGGCAACACGCCGTCGATGCGCAAGCTGGCCCTGCTGGGCCTGGCCGAGACCGTCGGCATCGACAGCATCGGCGGCTTGACCGACGACGAGACCGATTTCCTCACCCGCATCAAGGAAGTCGACCGCAACCTGCTGCCGGGCCCAATCCGCGCGAACCTGCCGCAATGGCTGTTCGACAAGCTGGTGGCCCAGTTCGGCGAGCAGGAGGCGCTGGAACTGGCGGCCGTGCTGAACACCCCGGCGCCGCTGGACCTGCGCGTCAATTCCATCAAGGCCGAGCGCGACGACGTGATCGCCCAGCTGGCGCAAGCGCCGATCGTGGCCGAGCCGATGCCGTTCGCGCCGCTGGGCCTGCGCGTGCAGAAGAAGCCGGCGTTGCAGAACCTGCCGCTGTTCAAGGAAGGCGCGATCGAAGTGCAGGACGAAGGCAGCCAGGTGCTGGCCCAGATCGTCGGCGCGCGCCGCGGCGAGATGGTGGTCGACTTCTGCGCCGGCGCCGGCGGCAAGACGCTGGCCCTGGGTGCGCTGATGCGCAATACCGGCCGCCTGTACGCCTTCGACGTCTCGGAAAAACGCCTGACCAAGCTGAAGCCGCGCATGGCGCGCAGCGGCCTGTCGAACGTGCATCCGGTGGTGATCGCGCATGAACGCGATGCGAAAGTCAAACGCCTGGCCGGCAAGATCGACCGCGTGCTGGTCGACGCGCCGTGCTCGGGCCTGGGCACCCTGCGCCGCAACCCGGACGTCAAATGGCGCCAGCAGCCGAGCGCCGTCGCCGAGATGCAAGAGAAGCAAGCCTCGATCCTGGACGCGGCGTCGCGCCTGGTCAAGAACGGCGGCCGCCTGGTGTACGCCACCTGCAGCCTGCTGAACGAAGAGAACGACGTCATCGTCGAAGGCTTCCTGGCCAATCACGCCGACTTCGAGCTGGTGCCGATGAGCCAGGTGCTGGCCGAGCAAAAGATTCCGCTCGAGATGGACAACTACCTGAAACTGCTGCCGCACAAGCACCAGACCGACGGCTTCTTCGCCGCCGTCCTGCAGCGCAAGGCGTTGCCCAAGCCGGTCAAGGCTGTCGTCGCCGATGAGGCGGCCGCCGCGGACGACGCTGCCGCAGCCGCGGACGGAGAGTAAGGAGTTCCGATGCCGCTGTCAGACCTGCTGAGCGTCCTGCTGGACGACGCCCGCCGTCCCGCCATCGCCTGGCAGATCGTTGCCCTTGCCCTGTGCGTGGCGGTGGGCTGGGGGCTGGCGCGGCTGATCCACCGTTCGCTGCTGAAAGACCGGGCCCAGACGGGCGGCCTGATCAGTGTTGGCCTGGGCAGCTTCAGCCGCGTGCTGTGGCCGCTCCTGACCGTGGGGCTGCTGGCGCTGGCCAAGACCGTGCTGGCGCAATACCAGGGCGTGTCGCTGCTGCGCGTGGCGCTGCCGCTGTTCATGTCGCTGGCGGTGATCCGCACCTTCTTCTACCTGCTGCGGCGCGCCTTCGCGCGGCGCGGCCAGCTGGGCGCGGCATTGCAGACCTTCGAGAAGGTATTCGCCTTTGTGGTCTGGATCGTCGTCGCCCTGCACCTGACCGGCGTCCTGCCGGACGTGATGAGGGCGCTCGAGAATACCGTCCTCCCGGTCGGCAAGAACAAGATTTCGATCGCCGACCTGCTGCAGGGCGCGATCTCGATCGTCGTGCTCATGATGCTGGCGCTGTGGGCCGGCGCCGCGCTCGAAGAGCGCCTGATGGGCTTCGAGCGCATGCACAGCTCGCTCAGGGTGGCGATGGCGCGCGTGGGCCGCGCGGCCCTGATCCTGGTCGCGGTACTGTTCAGCCTGTCGCTGGCCGGGCTCGACCTGACCGTGCTGTCGGTGTTCGGCGGCGCGCTGGGCGTCGGCCTCGGTCTGGGCATGCAACGCATTGCCAGTAATTACGTGTCCGGTTTCATCATCCTGTTCGAGCGCAGCCTGTCGATCGGCGATCCGATCACGCTGGATAAATACTCCGGCAAGGTGGCGCGCATCAATACGCGCTACACGGTGTTGCGCGGTTCCGACGGCACGCAAACGCTGCTGCCGAACGAGATGCTGATCACGGGCGTGGTGCTGAACCAGTCGGGCACCAACCGCAACGTGCGCGCGATCACCAAGCTGGTCGTGTCCTACGACAGCGACCTGTCCGTGGTCATGCCGCTGCTGGAAGAGCAGCCGAAGGGCGTCGCACGCGTGCTCGAGACGCCGGCGCCGAACGTGCTGCTCAATGCCTTCGTGGCCGACGGCTACGAGCTCGAAGTGGGCTTCTGGCTGGGCGACCCCGAGAACGGGCAGGGCGGTCCGATTTCCGAAGTGAACCGCAAGATCTACGCACTTGTGCATTCCGGCGCGATCAAACTCGGACATCCGTCGATGGATACGCGGTTGCTCGACGCCCATATCAGCAAGGTAGTAGCGCGCACGCCACTCACCGACGTCACTGGGGCTGGCGCAAAATTGAGCAAGTAAAACTGCCGTGCGGTAGTAGAACCACGTAAAATGCTGGGGTTGTAGATGTGCAGTCACAGTGGTTGCACATTGGATAAGCCCTTTGGAGACTGAATGAATTTCTTTGACGACGTCCTGCACGCCGTGCTGTCGTTCCTGTCCACCGGCCTGCTCGATTTCTCGGCATGGCAAGTCGTGATCTATACGCTGGTGGTGACCCATATCACGATCGCCGCCGTGACGATCTACCTGCACCGCCACCAGGCGCACCGTGCGCTCGACCTGCATCCGATTCCGAGCCACTTCTTCCGCTTCTGGCTGTGGCTGACCACCGGCCAGGTTACCAAGGAATGGGCGTCGATCCACCGCAAGCACCACGCCAAGTGCGACACCGAAGAAGATCCGCATAGCCCGCAGACGCGCGGCATCCGCAAGGTGCTGTTCGAAGGCGCCGAGCTGTACCGCGCCGAAAGCAAGGTCCAGGAAACCATGGACAAGTATGGCCATGGCACGCCGGACGACTGGATCGAGCGCCATGTGTACACCGGCCGCAGCACGCTGGGCGTGGCTTCGCTGCTGGTGATCAACGTCGCCCTGTTCGGCGTGCTGGGCCTCACCGTGTGGGCGATCCAGATGATGTGGATCCCGATCACGGCCGCCGGCATCATCAATGGCCTGGGCCACTGGTGGGGTTACCGCAACTACGATTGCAGCGATGCCGCGACCAATATCTTCCCATGGGGCATCCTGATCGGCGGCGAAGAGCTGCACAACAACCACCACACCTATGCCACCTCGGCCAAGCTGTCGAGCAAGTGGTACGAGTTCGACCTGGGCTGGGGCTATATCCGCATGCTCGAGATGCTCAAGCTGGCCAAGGTGAAGAAGGTGGCGCCGAAGCCGAAGCTGGACAAGGACAAGGCGCAGGCCGACTTCGACACCCTGCAGTCGGTGATCGCCAACCGCTACGACGTGATGGCCAAGTATGCCAAGTCGGTGCGCCACGCCTTCCACGAAGAATTCGAGCACCTCAAGCACAAGGCGCAGCTGGAGTCGCGCTTCCTGAAAAGCTCACGCAAGCTGATGCAGCGCGAGCCGGCTAAGCTGGAATCGTCGCAGAAGCAGCAACTGGTCGAGTTGTTCCAGCACAGCAAGGCGCTGGAAACCATGCACAATATGCGCGTGGAACTGGGTGCGATCTGGGAACGTTCGCATTCGACCCGCGACCAGCTGCTGCACCAGCTGCAGGACTGGTGCAACCGCGCCGAAGCGTCGAAGATCAAGGCGCTGCAGGACTTTTCGATCCGCTTGCGCGCCTATGCCTGATCCTGACGGTCGGTAGACGGTAAAGACAACGGCTTCTTCGGAAGCCGTTGTTATTTGCGCCTCATGCGCCACGCCGCATCGGCGGCCACGTCAGGTAAGTCAGCGCCCGCCACGCCCATTCGAGCGGGCCGTACTGGAAGCGCGCCAGCCACCAGTGGCTGAACACGATCTGCAGCGCACACAGCAGCAGGGCAATGCCGACCTGCCCGCTCCTGCCGATGCCCCACCATCCCAGCCCGTGGGCATGGAACAGCAGGGAAAACACGAGCGACTGCATCAGGTAATTGCTGAGCGCCATACGCCCGAACGGCGCCAGGATGCGCACCCGGGCCAGCATGCCCTTGCTGTACAGCGCGAGTACCACCGCAGCGACGTAGCCGAGCGAGGCGGGCAGGCTGCCCAGGGTCAGCAAGGCGTTCGCCAGGTCATGGCCTCCGTCGTCGGCGCCGGGAGGACGGCCGGTGCTGATCAGGCTGCTGAGCAGGCCAAGCCCGACCCCGAAGCCGATGCCGCCGATGGCCAGGCGCCTGAACAAGGGCAGATGGCGGCCGGCGTTGGCGATCACGCCGGAGCGCACGAACCAGACCCCCACCAGGAACACACTCACGCCGACCACCACGAAGCCGGTTTCGTCGCGCATCCGCGCCTCCAGGTGGCCCAGGCGCATCGCGACCGCGTCCGCATAACTGCCGTTGGTAAGCACCGCCTTCTCCTCGATGCTGCGCGCCGCGCGCTCGCGGTATTGCAGGAGGGTGGCGGACGCGGCGTCGGTCTCTTCGCCGGTGGCGCTGACACTGGATGCTGGCGCCAGCTGGGGCGCGAAGTGGCGGATGCCGCCGTCGAGCGCGGTCAACCCATAGGTGAGCATGAAGATCGCGACGCCGGCGCGCAGTGGCCGCGCCACCTGCGGCTGGGGGAAGCTCCAGGCCAGCAGGCCCAGCAGCACGAGGACGGCGCCGATCGCCAGCAGCGCCCCCATATCGCCCTCGCCGCGGACGAAGTCGAGCACGGCGGCCAGCAGCATCAGGCTGCCCGGGACGATCGCCACCAGCGGGAACAGCGCGCGCCCCTCGCTGCGCAGGTACACGCCCACCAGGCCGGCGAACACGAGCGGCGTGACCAGCCAGCCGGCGAAGCCGAAGGCCGGCAGCTGGGCCAGCAGGAAGCATGCGGCCATGGTTCCGATCATCGGGCGCCCCCTGGCGAACAGCATCAGCATCAGGGCCAGCGCGCCGATCGCATAGCTGATCAGGATGTCGCCGCTCCATAGCAGCAGGTAGTGCAGCAGGCCGAACAGGCCGAGGACGGCGACCCGGCGGCCATAGGCGGGCAGGAAGGGGCGTTCGGCCGTGCGCGCCCGTTCCAGCATCAGGGCGAAACCCATGCCGAACAGCAGCGAGAAAATGGTCCAGAACTTGCCGCTGACAAAATATGCGACGATGAAGGCCACCAGCCAGTCCAGGCCGTGCAATCCAGCCGGGATGCCGTTGCCGGTTTCGGCCACGGGACGGTTGAAGAATTCGACGTTGGCGATGCAGATGCCGATCAGCGCAAAGCCGCGTAATACATCGAGGGCATCGAGACGGTCCTGGCTGGGGATGGGAACGAAGGTGGGGGAGGAAGGCGGACTGGTCATCCCCCGATGGTAGCGCGGATCGGTGGGACGACAAAAAAGCCGCCGGGCTTGCGCGCCGGCGGCTTGGTCAAGGAGACAAGATCGATTACTTGATCTTGGTTTCCTTGTAGATCACGTGCTTGCGTGCTTTCGGGTCGAATTTGGTGATTTCCATCTTCGCCGGCATCGTGCGCTTGTTCTTGGTGGTGGTGTAGAAGTGACCGGTACCTGCGGTCGATTCCAGCTTGATTTTGTCGCGGCCAGTTTTTGCCATGATAGCTCCCTAATTAAACTTTTTCGCCACGGGCGCGCATGTCGGCCAGCACGGCGTCGATGCCGAGCTTGTCGATCACGCGCAGGCCGGCGTTCGACAGACGCAGCGAAACCCAGCGGTTTTCGGATTCGACGTAGATACGGCGGTTCTGCAGGTTAGGCAGGAAACGACGCTTCGTTTTGTTGTTAGCGTGGGAGACGTTGTTACCAACCATCACACCCTTGCCGGTTACTTGGCAAACACGTGCCATAGTGCACTCCTTAAATATGTTCCAGAATTGGAAAAACGAGAGTATAGCGTGAAAAGCAAAGCGGAATCAATCACTTACGAAAAACAAATGTGTCTTTTATTAATGGAAAAATTTAACAATTCCTGCTGAGTGTCGTAACTCGCTGTTTACGCTATGTAATTTCGAGCAAACATGACAGCCCGTGTAAGGACGCGGCCGAGGCGCCGCCGAGGTTTATCGGTCACAACTGCCCACTCTCTGCAAAGGAATGCACCTGATTGCCCGCCACGACGAAGTGGTCCAGCACCCGGATGTCGACCAGCGACAGCGCCTGCACCAGGGCACTGGTCAGGCGCAGGTCGGCTTCGCTCGGCTCGGCCACGCCGGACGGGTGATTGTGCGCCAGGATCACCGCCGCGGCATTACGCCGCAGCGCCGCCTTGACCACCTCTCTCGGGTAGACGCTGGTATGCGTGAGCGTGCCCCTGAACATCTCCTCGCAATTGATCAGTCTATTCTTCACGTCCAGGAACAGCACCATGAACGATTCATGGGTCTGCAGCGCGAACTGGCTGCGCAGGTAGTGGCGCACCGCCTCGGGCGAGCACAGCGCCTCGCGCCGGAACTGTTCGGCCACCGCGCGCCGCGCCAGCTCGAGCGCGGCCTGCAACTGGGCATACTTGGCCGGCCCCAGGCCGTGCAGCCGGCCGAATTCTCCGGAGTCGGCATGCAGCAACCGGTGCAGGGAGCCGAAATGTGCCAGCGTGTCGCCGGCCAACGTGACGGCGCTCTTGCCGGCCACGCCCACGCGCAGGAAGATGGCCAGCAACTCGGTATCCGACAGCGCATGCGGCCCGTCGCGCAGCAGGCGCTCGCGGGGACGGTCCTGTTCCGGCCAATCGCAAATTCCCATATTCGATTCCTCGCCAAAAAAAGAGGCAGCCAAGGCGCAAGAGGCGCGCGTGGCTTACAATAGCGGTTTGCCTGATCAGGTATGCCCGTTATCACAAAGAACATGTCCAACGCTGCTCCCGTCGTCAACGAATCCTCTTATCTGACCCTGCATTACCGCCTGGCCGTCGCCGGCGGTTCCGATGTGGTCACGACCTTCAATGGCACGCCCGCCACCTTGCTGCTGGGCCAGGGCCAGTTGGCGCCATTCCTCGAGGCGCGCCTGATCGGCCTGCCGGAGGGCACGCACCAGACCTTCGAGCTCAGCGCTGCGGAAGCGTTCGGTGAGCGTAACCCGGAGCTGATCCAGTCGGTGTCAAAGGCCACGCTGGAAGAAAACTCGGTGCCGGGCACGGAGTACAACGTGGGCGAGGTGGTCGAGTTCAACGCGCCGAAGGGCGGCCGTTTCGCCGGCGTGCTGCTGGAATCGCGCGCCGACTCGGCCCTGTTCGATTTCAACCACCCGATGGCCGGCCGCGCCCTGCAATTCGAAGTGAAACTGATTTCGGTTCTGTAAGGACGACAGGAATAATGATGGAAAACGAAATTCTGCTGGCCCAGCCGCGCGGCTTCTGCGCCGGCGTTGACCGCGCGATCGAGATCGTCGAGCGCGCCTTGTCCCAATTCGGCGCACCGATCTACGTGCGTCACGAGATCGTGCACAACGCCTATGTGGTCGACGACCTGCGCGCCAAGGGCGCGATCTTCATCGAAGAACTCGAAGACGTCCCGCCCGGCAATACGCTGGTGTTCTCGGCCCACGGCGTCTCGAAGGCCGTGCGCGCCGACGCCGAGGCGCGCGGGCTCACCATTTTTGACGCCACCTGCCCGCTGGTGACCAAGGTCCACGTCGAAGTCGCCAAGATGCGCAAGCAGGGCGCCGAGATCATCATGATCGGCCACGACGGCCACCCCGAGGTCGAAGGCACCATGGGTCAGGCCGAAGAAGGCATGCACCTGGTCGAGACGGTCGAGGACGTGCAGAAGCTGCAAGTGCGCAACCCGGAACTGCTGGCCTACGTGTCGCAGACCACCCTGTCGGTCGACGACACCCTGGACATCATCGCGGCGCTCAAGGCGCGCTTCCCGAACATCATCGAGCCGAAGAAGGGCGACATCTGCTACGCCACCACCAACCGCCAGGAAGCCGTGAAGTTCATGGCGCCGCAGGTCGAGGTCGTGGTCGTCGTGGGCAGCCCGAACAGCTCGAACTCGAACCGCCTGCGCGAAGTGGCCGAAAAAATGGGCACGCCGGCCTATATGGTCGACAACGCCGGCAAGATCGATCCCAGCTGGATCGAGGGCAAGAAGCGGATCGGCGTGACCGCCGGCGCCTCGGCGCCCGAGGTGCTGGTGCAGGCCGTGATCGACCGCCTGAAGGAACTGGGCGCGGCCAGTGTGCGCGCGCTCGACGGCGTCGAAGAACACGTGACCTTCCCGCTGCCGAAAGGCCTGGACGGCGTACGTCCTGAGCCAGCTTCGCCAGCAGCCTGAACTTTATTTCTCGTACAGACAGAAAACAAAATTTGCTACTGCACGGATTTACCGTGATTAGTTTTCCAAAAGCCAAGTTATGATGGCGAACTCGGAAAATTAGTCATGGTGGAGCAGGCCATGAGCGGCACTTCGGGAGGGATCCCGCGGTGCCGTTTTTTTGCAAGGCAAAAATATACAGGCAGAACGATGGAAACCTTTATTCAACAGCTGCTGAACGGCCTGGTGCTGGGCAGCATGTATGCGCTGGTCGCGCTCGGCTACACGATGGTGTACGGCGTGCTCAACCTGATCAACTTCGCCCACGGCGACGTGCTGATGATCGGCGCCATGATCGGCCTGACGATCCTGCAATTGCTCGAGGCGACTATTCCCGGCCTGCCAGGCTATGTCCAGCTGGCGGCCGCCATCGTCGGCGCGATTCCCCTCACCATGCTTGTCAGCATCCTGATCGAGCGCGTCGCCTACCGCCGCCTGCGCCATGCGCCGCGCCTGGCGCCCCTGATCACGGCGATCGGCGTCTCGATCCTGCTACAGACCTTCGCCATGATGATCTGGGGCCGCAGCCCGCTCCCGTTCCCGCAACTGCTGTCGTCCGAACCGATCATGGTCGGCGGCGCCATGATCTCGCAGACGCAAGTGCTGCTGCTGGTGCTGGCGGCCGTCGCCATGGGCGCCCTGGTGCTGCTGGTCGAGCGCACCAAGATGGGCCGCGCGATGCGCGCCGTGGCCGAAAACCCGCGCGTGGCCGGCCTGATGGGCGTGGACGCGAACCGCGTGATCGTCGCCACCTTCGCCATCGGCGCCGCGCTGGCGGCCGTCGCCGGCGTGATGTGGGGCGCCAACTACGCCTCGATCACCTTCACCATGGGCGTGCTGCCGGGCCTGAAGGCCTTCTGCGCCGCGGTGCTGGGCGGGATCGGCAACATCTATGGCGCCATGCTCGGCGGCCTGCTGCTGGGGATCATCGAGGCGCTCGGCGCCGGCTACATCGGCGACCTGACCGGCGGCTTCCTCGGCAGCCACTACCAGGACATCTTCGCCTTCGTGGTGCTGATCCTGGTCCTGACCCTGCGCCCGTCCGGCATCATGGGCGAACGCGTGGCCGACCGCGCCTGACGGGAGCACACCATGGCACTCCTGACCTTCGACACCCAGCACAAGCCGCGCCAGGCCGCCATCAGCATGGCGGCGGTGCTGATCCTGATGCTGATCTTCCCCTTCGTCGCTTCGGAGTATGGCAATTCGTGGGTGCGCATCATCGACATCGCGCTGCTGTACATCATGCTGGCGCTGGGCCTGAACATCGTGGTCGGCTTCGCCGGCCTGCTCGACCTGGGCTATATCGCCTTCTTCGCGGTCGGCGCCTACCTGGTCGGCCTGTTCTCGTCGCCGCAGTTCGCGGCGCTGCTCGAATCGCTCATCTATTATTCGCCGGCGATCGGCGAAGCGCTGGTGGCCTTCTTCGGTCCCGGGATCGCAGAGAATGGCATCCACCTGTCGCTGTGGGCCATCGTGCCGCTGGCGGCGCTGTGCGCCGCGCTGTGCGGCGCGCTGCTGGGCGCCCCGACCCTCAAGCTGCGCGGCGACTACCTCGCCATCGTGACGCTGGGCTTCGGCGAGATCATCCGCATCTTCATGAACAACCTGAACGACCCGATCAACTTCACCAACGGGCCGCAGGGCATCAATATGATCGACCCGATCCGCGTGTTCGGGGTGTCGCTGGCGGGCGAGCCGGGTTCGGGCGCCAACGTCATGATCGGCGACTATGCGATGCCGTCGGTGAACGCCTATTACTTCCTGTTCCTGGCCATGGTGATCGCGACGATCTTCATCACCGGCCGCCTGCAGCATTCGCGCCTGGGCCGGGCCTGGGTGGCGATCCGCGAGGACGAGATCGCGGCCAAGGCGATGGGCATCAATACCCGCAACGTCAAGCTGCTGGCCTTCGCCATGGGCGCGTCGTTCGGCGGCGTGGCCGGCGCGATGTTCGGCGCCTTCCAGGGTTTCGTGTCGCCCGAGTCGTTCTCGCTGACCGAGTCGATCGCGGTGCTGGCGATGGTGGTCCTGGGCGGCATCGGCCACATCCCGGGCGTGGTGCTGGGCGGCGTGCTGCTGGCCGCCTTGCCCGAGGTGCTGCGCCACGTGGTCGATCCGCTTCAACAGGCCGTGTTCGGCAAGGTGATCGTCGAGGCCGAGGTGCTGCGCCAGTTGCTGTACGGCCTGGCCCTGGTGCTGATCATGCTGATCCGCCCGGCAGGCCTGTGGCCGTCGCCCAACCGGGAAGAGCGTCCCAACGCCGCCCTGGCGCGCGAGGAAGATGAAGCGCCCGCCGCGTGATGAGTGAGCAGAACATGAACCAACAAGTCCTCCTGAACATCCAGGGCGTCAATAAACGCTTCGGCGGCCTGCAGGCGCTGACCGACGTCGGCATCCGGATCATGCAGGGCCAGATCTATGGCCTGATCGGTCCCAATGGCGCCGGCAAGACCACCTTCTTCAACGTGATCACGGGCCTGTACCAGCCGGACAGCGGCACTTTCGAGCTGGCCGGCAAGCCGTATTCGCCGTCGGCGCCGCATGACGTGGCCAGGGCCGGCATCGCCCGCACCTTCCAGAACATCCGCCTGTTCGGCGAGATGAGCGCGCTCGAGAACGTGATGGTCGGACGCCATGTGCGCACGAAGCAGGGCGTGCTGGGCGCGATCCTGCGTCACAAGGCGGCGCGCGAGGAAGAATCCGCGATCCGCCTGCGCGCCCAGGAGCTGCTCGATTTCGTGGGCATCGGCCAATTCGCCAACCGCACCGCGAAATTCCTGTCCTACGGCGACCAGCGCCGCCTGGAAATCGCACGCGCGCTGGCCACCGATCCGCAACTGCTGGCGCTGGACGAACCGGCGGCCGGCATGAACGCCACCGAAAAGCTGGCGCTGCGCGAGCTGCTCGTGAAAATCAAGGCCGAGGGCCGGACCGTGCTGCTGATCGAGCACGACGTCAAGCTCATGATGGGCCTGTGCGACCGCATCACGGTGCTCGAATACGGCAAGCAGATCGCCGAAGGCCTGCCGGCCGAGATCCAGAAGAACCAGGCCGTGATCGACGCCTATCTTGGAGGTGCCCACTGATGCGTGATCCCGTTCTGAACATCGCCGGCCTGAAGGTCGCCTACGGCGGCATCAAGGCGGTCAAGGGCGTCGACCTCGAGGTGGCGAAAGGCGAGCTGGTGACGCTGATCGGCGCCAACGGCGCCGGCAAGACCACGACCCTGAAGGCCATCACCGGCACCCTTCCGCCGTGCAAGGTCGAGGGGTCGATCGAGTATCTCGGCCAGCCGCTGCGCGGCACGCAGTCGTTCCGGATGGTGCGCCAGAAGCTGGCCATGGTGCCGGAAGGGCGGGGCGTGTTCACCCGCATGTCGATCCACGAAAACCTGTTGATGGGCGCCTACACGCGCGACGACAAGGCCGCGATCGATGCCGACATCGAGAAGTGGTACACCGTCTTCCCGCGCCTGAAGGAACGCTCGGCCCAGCTGGCCGGCACCCTGTCGGGCGGAGAGCAGCAGATGCTGGCGATGGCGCGCGCATTGATGAGCCATCCGACCCTGCTGCTGCTGGACGAGCCATCGATGGGCCTGGCCCCGATCATGGTCGAGAAAATTTTTGAAGTGATCCGCGACGTGTCGCAGCAGGGCATCACGATCCTGCTGGTGGAACAGAACGCCAAGCTGGCGCTGCAGGCCGCGCACCGCGGCTACGTGATGGATTCGGGCGCGATCACCATGACCGGCAATGCGCGCGATATGTTGAACGATCCCCGGGTGCAGGCGGCCTATCTCGGCGAGTAGGATCGCTGGGCAGAAATGAAAAGGCCGGAGGCGCGATCGCGTCCCCGGCCTTTTATTTGACCAGTCGCAGCTTAGGCCGCAGCGGCAGCCGTGGCAGCGCTGGCAGCATTGCCAGCCTTCGCAGCAGTCGCAGAAAATTGCGACACGGCGGCGTTCATATTGCTTTCCAGCGCTTCGACCGCCTGCTTGGAGGTCTTGCTGAATTGCTCGTAGCCGGCGTTGGCGTTGCTGATCGCGGTCTTGACGGCGGCGACGAAGCTTTCCGAACCGGCCGGGGCGTTCTTGCTCACTTCGTCGACCAACGAGATGACCTTGCGGTTGGCTTCGACGATCTGGCTTTCGGCGGCTTTCGAGAACTCGGCGCCGGTGCCGGTGGCGATCGAGGCCAGCTGGCGGCTGTACGACAGGGCTTTCTCGGCGTTCGGCTGGGCTTGCGAAGCGGTCAGCGAGAAGAATTCTTGCGGGTCCTTGGCGCTCAGCAGCTGGCGAGCGGCGGCCGACGAATCTTCCAGGGTCGAACGTGCGGTGCTGATGTTCAGTTCAACCAGCTTCTCCACGCCTTCGAAGGTCTTCGAGGTCAGTGCCGAAAACAGGGCGAATTGGGATTCCAGGCTGGCCTTGGTGGCGTTCGAAAATTGTTCAGGGATTGCAAACATGTGGCTCTCCAAATATGTCGTTTCAAGAATGGACTATTGCTCTGTGAGACAGGTTCTTCATTAAAACGCGACGAAACTCTTTTTGTGCACCGCAACAGGGCAGATTTTCTGTCAGTTCGCTTCAAGGGTCAAGTGTTTTTGATGCGTTGCACCATCCACGATACATAATTTTCTTGAATGCATTTAATACAAGAAATGTCAATTGATCTGGCGCAAATCAGGTGCATCTTCCCGCCGGCCGGAACCCCATGGTAGAGAGCATGCTAGACTCGGCGCTTGCGATTTACGCATGAAGATCAATAAGTGCCGTGCACGATCACGGCGCAACGCCAGCACCATGTCGACCCACGCACCTTCCATCGCCGGCAGCGCCTGGCTGTCGCCCGTACCGCTGTTCTTCGTCTTCCTGTGGAGCACGGGGTTCATCGTCGCCAAGCTCGGCCTGCCATACGCGCCGCCGCTGACCTTCCTCATCGTGCGCTGCCTGGGCGTGCTGGCGGTGCTGCTGCCCCTGATGCTGCTCTGGCGCGCGCCATGGCCGCGTGGCCAGGCCCTGCACATCGCGGTCTCGGGCCTGTTGCTGCAGGCGGGCTACCTGGGCGGCGTGTGGGGTGCCATCAAGCTCGGCATGCCGGCGGGACTGACCGCCCTGATCGTCGGCATGCAGCCGATCCTCACCGCCGCCTGCGCGCCGCTGATCGGCGAACGGGTAAGGCCGATCCAGTGGCTGGGCCTGCTCCTCGGCCTGTCCGGCGTGGCCCTGGTGGTCTACGCCAAGCTGGGCCTGGCCGGCCTGTCGCCCGCCGCCCTCGGCCTGTGCGTGTTCGCGCTGCTCTGCATCACGGCCGGCACCATGTACCAGCGCCGCTTCTGTCCGCGCTTCGACCTGCGCAGCGGCACCGCTATCCAGTTCGGAGCCACGGTGCTGGTGCTGGCGCCGATCGCGGTGTGGCTGGAAGACCTCGATCCGGCATTCTCGAGCATCACCTGGAGCGCCGACTTCATCGTCGCCTGGTTGTGGTCGGTGTTCGCGCTGTCGATCGGCGCGATCTTTTTGCTGTTCAAACTCATCGGGCGCAGCCAGGCCACCGAGGTGACGAGCCTGATGTACCTGACCCCGGCCACCACGGCCATCATGGCCTGGCTGCTGTTCGGCGAAGCCTTCAACGCGCTCGGCCTGGTGGGCATGGCGGTGGCCGTCACCGGCGTCGCCTTCGTCGTGCGCAAACCACAGGAGACACCATGACCATCGAGAATCCCGGCCAGGCGGCGGTCGATGCCGCCATCACGTCGCGCCGTTCGATCCGCGCCTTCCTCGACAAGCCGGTCGCGCGCGAAGACATCGCCCGCATCCTGGACGTGGCGGCGCGCGCGCCGTCCGGCACCAATACCCAGCCATGGAAAGTCCACGTGCTGACCGGAGACGCGCGCGCGCGCCTGTCGGGCGCGATCCTGGCTGCGTATGCCGATCCCGCGCAGGCCGCCCAGCACCACGAGGAATATCCCTACTATCCGCGCGAATGGGTGTCGCCCTACATCGACCGGCGCCGCAAGGTCGGCTGGGATTTATATGGCCTGCTGGGCCTGACGCGCGATGACAAGGCGGGCATGGCGGCCCAGCACGGGCGCAACTTCGCCTTCTTCGATGCGCCGGTCGGGATGATCTTCACCATCGACCGCATCATGGAGCAGGGCTCCTGGCTCGACTACGGGATGTTCTTGCAGAACATCATGGTGGCGGCGCGTGCGCGCGGACTGGATACCTGCCCGCAAGCCGCTTTTACGCAGTATCATCGGATCATCGCGGCCGAACTGGGGCTGCCGGCGAGCGACATGGTCGTGTGCGGCATGGCGCTGGGCTGGGCCGATCCGGCGCGGGTCGAGAATACCCTGGAGACCGAGCGCGAACCCAGCCATGTGTTCGCCCGCTTCATGGACTAAAGTAACAAGTAATGATATCTCGTTGATATTAAACGAAAGTTTCGCAAGGCGAGAGTCTGTTGGTTTTTGCGGATTATTGCCGCACAGAATGTTCTTTTCTCTTGCGATCGGGCGTCGTTCCGCTACACTTCCATCTGTATCTCATCAGTTTGGTCCAGGGGCGTCTCGATGTTTAAACTTGCTTTGGCTGCAGTTGTCGCCACGTTGTTCGCTATTGCACCAATGCAGGCATCCGGTGCGGGGGCGGGCGCGGGTGCGGGCGCGACCGAACAGGCCCAGAAGTCCAAGTCTGCCAAGGCTACCAAGAAAAAGCCCAAGCGCAAGGCCAAAGCCAGGACCACCAGGAAGCGCAAGGAAGTCGCCAGCGCCGGCGACAATGGCCAGCGCATGGTGCGCCGGGTCCGGACCGTCAAGGGCAAGCGCGTCGTCACCTATCACCCGGCGCGTACCGCGGCGACAGGCGCCGTCGCAGTGGCCGCGGCGGCGACGGCCGGCGACAAGGCGGGGCTGCACAAGACCGACGATCCGTTGTCCCTGCGCTCCAGTGTCGCCTACGTGGTCGACCAGAACAGCGCCGAAGTGCTGTTCGAGAAGAACGCCAATGTCGCGCTGCCGATCGCCTCGATCACCAAGCTCATGACCGGCATGGTCGTGATGGAGGCCAAGCAAGACCTCGACGAGGTGCTGCGCGTCACCGACGCCGACGTCGACCGCCTGAAGTACAGCAGCTCGCGGCTGCCGGTCGGCGCACGCATGACGCGGCGCGAACTGCTGCACATCACCCTCATGAGTTCCGAGAACCGCGCCGCCTCGGCGCTGGGCCGCAACTACCCGGGCGGCATCGAGGCCTTCGTCGCCGCAATGAACGCCAAGGCGCGCCAACTGGGCATGATGGACACCCATTACGTCGATTCCAGCGGCCTGTCGAGCCGCAACGTCTCGAGCGCACGCGACCTCGTCAAGCTGGTGATGGCGGCCCATGAAGACCCGTTGCTGCGCGAGTTTTCGACCACGCCGAAATCGACCGTGACGGCCAGCGGCCGCACCATGCATTACGCGAACACCAACTACCTGGTGTCGCTGCCCGACTGGAACATCGGCCTGCAAAAGACCGGCTTCATCAACGAAGCGGGGCGCTGCCTGGTGATGCAGGCCATGATCCATGGCCGCAATGTGGTGATGGTGTTCCTGGATTCGAAAGGCAAGATGTCGCGCACGGCCGATGCCGGCCGCATCCGCCGCTGGATCGAATCGCTGCCGGACCGCATGGACGTCGACGCGGTGCGTGCGCCGACCATCACGGCCAGCGCGCGGGCATTGCCGCACTAGTTCCCGGCGCCGCTCTGGTGCGGGATGACTTGACTGCAAACCATCGCCGCGTGGGCGGCAAAGCCGCCCCCCTACAGGTTCGGCGCCGCCCGATACCCCAGCGTCGACGAAATCCGTGACGCCGTCTGCACCAGGTCTTCGAGCCAGTCTTCCTGTAAACGGTCGGCCGGCGCCGAGATCGACAATCCCGCCACCAGCTTGCCGCTGTCGTCATGGATGCCGGCCGCCATGCAGCGCACGCCCAGTTCCAGTTCCTCGTTGTCGCGCGCATAGCCGCGCGCCCGCACCAGGCTCAGTTCGCGTTCGAGCCGCGCCAGTTCGGTGATCGAATTGCGCGTGTGGCCCGACAGTCCCGTGCGGGTGGCATAGGCGCGGATCGCCTTGACGTCGTCCACCGACAAGAACAGCTTGCCGGTCGAGGTCAGGTGCAGCGGGCCGCGTCCGCCGATGGCGCGCACCACCTGCATGCCCGAGCGCTCCGAGAAGGCGCGGTCGATGTAGACGATCTCGTCACCCTGGCGCACCGACAGGTTGACCGTCTGCTGGGTCTTGCGGTGCAGGGCGCGCATGGCGTCGAGCGCCGCCTCGCGCACCGACAGCCGGCTCTTGACCACATTGCCCAGTTCCAGCAGGCGCATGCCGAGGCGGTAGGTGCCCGGCTCGACTCGGTCGACGAAGCGCGTGACGACCATGTCGTTGAGGATCCGGTGCGCGGTCGAGGGATGCAGGCCTGACACGCGCGCCAATTCCTTGAGGCTGACCGGGTCGGTATAGCTCGCCAACGCATCGAGCAGCGCCATCATGCGTTCGATGACCTGGATCGACGTCTTGGCTGGAGTAGGGGTTTCCATTTTCATGATGTGGTTGGTGCAGTGCAGTATCGTTCACTTTATACCATGATGTGAAAAGACCATGCAAACCGGCGGGTTGCATCGCGGGCCAACTTGCCACATGCTTGTGCGCGGACGGGGCATAATGTCGTTCCTGCATGTTGGAATGCCAAGAACGATGGAAAACCCGATCAGCGAATTCAAGACCTTGCGCGGCCTGGAGCGTCTCGGCGCCGCCTGTCGCAATACCTGGGACGGCCTGCGCTGGGCCTGGCGCAGCGAAGCGGCGTTCCGGCAAGAGGTCGTGGTGATCGTCATCGCCAGCGTGGTGGCGCTGCTGCTGCCGGTGTCCGGCTTCCAGAAGCTGGCCCTGATCGGCGTGCTGGTCGTGGTGCTGGTGGTCGAGCTGATCAATTCGGCGATCGAGGCGGTGGTCGACCGCGTCTCGCTGGAGCGCCATCCGCTGTCGAAGGCGGCCAAGGACCTGGGCAGCGCCGCGGTTGCGCTCACCCTGCTGCTGGCGGGGGCCACCTGGGCCGTCGTGCTGTACAACAGATTTGTTTGAAGCCATCCGTGTGGATGGCGCGTTTATTGAGTGCCGTCCCTGCCCACACCTGCGGGCGGCGCTATGTATGACTCAACCATGGAGAAGACTATGACCTTACGCCTCGGCGACACCGCTCCCGATTTCGAGCAGGATTCCAGCATCGGCAAGATCCGCTTCCACGAGTGGGCGGGCGATTCCTGGGTGGTGCTGTTCTCGCACCCGGCCGACTTCACGCCGGTGTGCACGACCGAACTCGGCCTGACCGCCAAGCTCAAGCCGGAATTCGACAAGCGCAACGTCAAGGCGATCGCGCTGTCAGTGGACCCGGCCGACAAGCATGTCGACTGGATCAAGGATATCGAAGAGACGCAGAAAACCGTGGTCGGTTTCCCGATCGTGGCCGATGCCGACCGTTCGGTCTCGACCCTGTACGACATGATCCATCCGGAGCAGTCGGCCACCGCCACCGTGCGCTCGCTGTTCGTGATCGACCCGAACAAGAAGATCCGCCTGACCATCACCTACCCGATGAGCACCGGCCGCAACTTCGACGAAGTGCTGCGCGTGATCGACGCCCTGCAGCTGACCGACGGCTATACCGTCGCCACGCCGGGCAACTGGAAGGATGGCGACAACGTCATCATCCCGCTGACCGTCACCGATCCCGACGTCATCAAGCAGAAGTATCCGAAAGGCTTCGAAGCGCCGCGCCCCTACCTGCGCCTGACGCCGCAGCCGAACAAGTAATCCCCCATTGCGCGGGCAGCGCTTGCCCGTGTGCAGTACAAGACGGCGAACCTGGGTTCGCCGTTTTTTCGTGGTGTCCCGGCAACAAACACGCCATGACCGTCGTCGTGGGACGAATATCTCTGCATAAGCAAATGAGAAAGCTGTCGTTTGGAAAACGGCGGCCCGCGCCTTACCCTGTGCTCCACAGGAGAGCTCGGCATGTCGATGACATATGTGATGGCAGGATTCGCGGTAGGTTTGTTGGTCGGCATGACCGGCGTCGGCGGCGGCTCGCTGATGACGCCCTTGCTGACCCTGCTGTTCGGCGTCTCGCCCTCGGTCGCGGTCGGCACCGACCTCGCCTTCGCCGCGATCACCAAGAGCGCAGGCACCATCACCCACCGCTTCACCCGCACCGTGCAATGGCAGATCGTCGGCCGCCTGTGCCTGGGCGCGTTGCCGGCGGCCGTGCTGGCGGCGATCGCGCTCAACCATTTCGGTGCGCTCAGCGAACAGCTCGGGCAGGTGATCCGCACCACGATCGCCGTCTCGGTGATGCTGACGGTGGTGGCGCTGCTGCTGCGCAGCCGCCTGCTGGCCTGGATCCACGCCCACCCGGAACGCCAGCTGCAGGGCCGGGCCCTGGCCGCCGCCACCATCATCGCGGGCGCCGTGCTGGGCGTGCTGGTGACGGTGTCCTCGATCGGCGCCGGCGCCATCGGCGCGACCTTGCTGGTGTTCCTGTATCCAAAGCTGAGCCCGGCCGAAGTGGCCGGCACCGACATCGCCTACGCGGTCCCGCTGACCGCCATCGCCGCGCTCGGCCATTGGTGGCTCGGCTCGATCGACTGGATGCTGCTGCTGACCCTGCTCGTCGGTTCGCTGCCCGGCATTACCCTCGGCGCCATGGCGGCGCGCGCCGTGCCGGAGCGCTTCTTGCGCGCCTTGCTGGCCACCACCCTGACGGCGGTTGCCGCCAAGCTGGTGCTGTAGATTGTGCTCGGCCAAATAGCGATTAGTGTCTATGCAAATAAGTATTCTTTCGTTTGCTTTATGAATATAGCGTGAGAATATTCGAGTCCGATAGAAGAATTTGTAATAAGGACTCGCATGACTTCGCTTGCATTGCCGGGCAACGCGGCAGCGCACAAGCCAGCCAAAAAGCCGGGCCGGGTCATCCCCGGCTTCGGCATTTCGCTCGGCTTCACGCTGTTCTACCTGGCGCTGATCGTCCTCATCCCGCTGTCGGCGGTGTTCCTCAATACCTCCACCATGAGCTGGGCCGATTTCTGGGCCACCGTCACGTCCGAACGCGTGATGGCGTCCTATCGCCTGAGTTTCGGCGCCTCGCTGATCGCCGCCGCCATCAACGTCGTCTTCGGCGGCATCGTGGCCTGGGCGCTGGTGCGCTACCAGTTCCCCGGCAAGCGCTTCATCGACGCCCTGGTCGACCTGCCGTTCGCCCTGCCGACCGCGGTGGCCGGCATCACGCTCACCGCGCTGTATTCGCATAATGGCTGGATCGGCCAGTACCTGGATCCGCTGGGCATCAAGGTCGCGTTTTCTCCGCTGGGCGTGGTGGTGGCGCTGACCTTCATCGGCCTGCCGTTCGTCGTGCGCACGGTGCAGCCGGTGCTCGAGGAAGCCGAGCGCGAACTCGAGGAAGCCGCCGCCAGCCTGGGCGCGCCGCCGCTGCAGACCTTCATCCGCGTGGTGCTGCCGACCATCGTGCCGGCGCTGCTGACCGGCTTTGCGCTGGCTTTCGCCCGCGCCACCGGAGAGTACGGTTCCGTCATCTTCATCGCCGGCAACCTGCCGATGGTGTCCGAGATCACGCCGCTCCTGATCATCTCCAAGCTGGAGCAGTACGACTACGCCGGCGCGACCGCGATCGCGGTGGTGATGCTGGTGTTCTCCTTCATCCTGCTGCTGGCGATTAACCTGCTTCAGGCGTGGACGCGCAAACGGGCGGGCAAGGCATGAGCGCGGTCCTCGACAAGGTGGCGCAGCCGGCCGGGCGCCCGGCCAGCGACAAGCGTCTCGACACCAGCGTGCTCGAGCCGCGCTGGGTGCGCGCGGCGCTGATCGCCGTCGCGCTGATCTTCCTGACGCTGTTCCTGTTCATCCCGCTGGCGGCGGTGTTCACCGAGGCGCTCAACAAGGGATGGGAGCTGTACGTCGAATCGATCCTGGATCCGGACGCGGTGTCGGCGATCAAGCTGACCCTGATCGCCGCCGCGATCTCGGTGCCGCTGAACCTGGTGTTCGGCGTGGCGGCGGCGTGGGCCATCGCCAAGTTCGAATTCAGGGGCAAGAGCATCCTGCTGACCCTGATCGACCTGCCGTTCTCGATCTCGCCGGTGATCGCGGGCCTGATGTACGTGCTGCTGTTCGGCGCCTCGGGCTGGTTCGGCCCATGGCTGGCGGAACACGACATCAAGATCCTGTTCGCGGTGCCGGGCATCGTGCTGGCGACCGTGTTCATCACCTTCCCGTTCGTGGCGCGCGAGCTGATCCCGCTGATGCAGCAGCAGGGCACCGAGGAAGAAGAAGCCGCGCTGGTGCTGGGCGCCTCTGGCTGGTCGACCTTCTGGCGCGTGACGATGCCGAACATCAAATGGGGCCTCCTGTACGGCGTGATCCTGTGTAACGCCCGCGCCATGGGCGAATTCGGCGCGGTGTCGGTGGTGTCAGGTCACATCCGCGGCGAGACCAACACGATGCCGCTGCACGTCGAGATCCTCTACAACGAATACAACTTCACGGCCGCCTTCGCCGTCGCATCGCTGCTGGCGCTGCTCGCCCTGGTGACCCTGGCCGTCAAGTCCTTTATCGAATGGCGCCTCCACGAAGCCCGCAAGGCTTCGTCGGACGCCCCTCACTGAAACACGCCGGAGCCACGCATGACGATCGAAGTCCAACATATCCGCAAGCAGTTCGGCCAGTTCACGGCGCTCGACGACGTGTCGCTGCAGTTCCCCGACGGCGAGCTGACCGCCTTGCTGGGCCCTTCGGGCTGCGGCAAGACCACGCTGCTGCGCATCATCGCCGGCCTGGAATATCCGGATTCGGGCAGCGTGCTGCTCGACGGCCAGGATTCCTCGCACCGCCACGTGCGCGAGCGCCAGGTCGGTTTCGTGTTCCAGCACTACGCGCTGTTCAAGCACATGACCGTGTTCGAGAACGTCGCCTTCGGCCTGCGCGTGAAACCGCGCAAGGATCGTCCGAGCGAATCGCAGATCCGCGAGAAGGTGAAGAAACTGCTCGAGCTGGTTCAGCTCGACTGGATCGCCGACCGCTATCCGCCGCAGCTGTCGGGCGGCCAGCGCCAGCGCATCGCCCTGGCGCGCGCGCTCGCGGTCGAGCCGCGCGTGCTGCTGCTGGATGAACCCTTTGGCGCGCTCGACGCCAAGGTGCGCAAGGAATTGCGCCGCTGGCTGCGCCGCCTGCACGACGACCTGCACGTGACCTCGATCTTCGTCACCCACGACCAGGAAGAAGCGCTGGAAGTGGCCGACCAGGTGGTCTTGATGAACAAGGGCCGCGTCGAGCAGCTGGGCAGCCCGGACCAGGTGTACAACAACCCGGCCTCGCCCTTCGTCTACGGCTTCCTGGGCAACGTCAACCTGTTCCACGGCCGCATCCATGAAGGCGTGCTGGCCAGCGGCGAGATGAACTTCCAGGCCCCGCAGCACGCGGGTGTGCGCGACGGCGCCGGCATCGGCTACGTGCGTCCGCACGATCTCGACGTCGAGCGCTATACGCCGGGCGCCGAAGGCGTGGTGGCCAAGCTGCGCCGCGCGCATGCGATCGGCCCGCTGGCCCAGCTCGACCTGGAGCGCGCCGACAACCAGCAGCTGATCGAGGCGGTGATGCCGAACGAGCGCTTCGCCAGCCTGGGCCTCAAGGAGGGCGAGACGCTTGTCGTGCGTCCGCGTCGTATCGAAGTCTTCGTCGACGAAGGAAATGCCATATGAACTTCCAGCAGCTGCGCTCGGTCCGTGAAGCGGCCCGCCGCGATTTCAATTTGACCGAAGTGGCCAACGCCCTGTTCACCTCGCAGCCGGGCGTGTCGCGCCAGATCCGCGAGCTCGAAGAGGAGCTGGGCGTGGTCATCTTCGAGCGTAACGGCAAGCGCCTGACCGGCCTGACGCCGCCAGGCAAGGGCATCCTGCGCATCGTCGAGAAGCTGCTGGTCGAAGCCGAGAACCTGCAGCAGGCCAGCCGCGAATACGCGGCCCAGGACAGCGGCACGCTCACGGTCGCCGTCACCCACACCCAGGCGCGCTATGCGCTGCCGCAGGTGGTGCAGTCGTTCCGCGCCGCCTTCCCCAATGTGCGCATCGCCCTGCAGCAAAGCGCGCCGGAACACATCGCCGAATGGGTGGCGTCGGGCAAGGCCGACATCGGGATCGCGACCGAGGGCCTGTCGGCCTTCCCCGACCTGGTGTCCTTCCCGTGCTACCGCTGGAGCCACCTGATCGTGGCGCCCGAGGGGCACCCGATCTTCTCGAGCGGCTCGCCGCTGCGCCTGGAAGACCTGGCCGAGCACCCCCTGATCACCTACGACGTCGGCTTCACGGGCCGCAGCCACATCGACGCGGCCTTCGTCGAAGCCGGGCTGGCGCCGGACATCGTGCTCACCGCGATGGATTCGGACGTCATCAAGCAGTACGTGTCGCTGGGACTGGGCGTGGGCATCGTGGCCTCGATGGCCTTCGACCATGGCCGCGACAAGGGCCTGCGCGCGATCGAAGCCTCGCACCTGTTCGCCCAGAACGTGACGCGCCTGGCGGTGCGCCGCGGCAGCTATCTGCGCGCGTATGCCTTCCACTTCATCGAGCGCTTCGCCCAGGGTTATACGCGGGCGGATATCGAGAAGGCGATCGCGACGGCGGAATGAAGAAACGGGGCGACGCCCCGTTTTGTTGATGGCGCTGTACCCGTTAGATATGGATGAGCATTGAACTGCTGAGCTGACCCGCGGTCCAACCCCGGTTGTCATCGATCGGGAGCGCGCAATGAAAGCGCCGGAGTTTGCGAAGCTGTTCAACGGGTTGCCGCTGCTGAACCAGCGGCAGCGGCAGCAGGTGCTCGCCGTCCTGCATCCGGCAGCCGGGCTCGACCGAGTGATCGCCCTCATCGGCGAGATCCGGTCAAAGGAGCGCTGCTGCCCGGATTGCGGCTGCGAGCGTTGTCACCGCCATGGCCGGGCCAACGGCCTGCAACGCTTTCGCTGCCGCGCGTGCGGCCGCACCTTCAACGACCTGACCGGCACGCCGCTGGCGCGGCTCAGGCACAAGGACAAGTGGCTCGACTACCTGGACACGATGCTCGATTCCCGCACGGTCCGTTCTGCGGCCAAGCGGGTCGGCGTGCACCCGAACACGACGTTTCGCTGGCGCCACCGCTTCCTTGAGCGGGTCAAGGACGACCGGCCCGAGCGCCTGGCCGGCATCGTCGAGGCCGACGAGATGTTCCTGCTCGAATCGCAGAAGGGGTCGCGCAAGCTCCATCGCCCTCCGCGCGAACGCGGTGGCAGGGCCGCCCTGCGCGGCATTTCACGTCACCTCGACTGCATCCTGGTGGCGCGCGACCGCAGCGGACAGACCATCGATGCCGTCACCGGCCGCGGCGCCTTGAAGGTGACCCAACTGATCAAGCACCTGCTGCCGAAACTCGATTCGCAAGCGCTGCTGGTCACCGACGCCAACGCCGCCTACCGCGCCTTCGCCCAAGCCCATGGCATTGCGCATCAGGCCGTCAATCTCAGCGCCGGCGAGCGGGTGCGCAGCGGCGTCGAGGGCGCGATCCATGTTCAACATGTGAACGCTTATCATCGGCGCTTCAAGGAATGGCTGGCGCGCTTCCATGGCGTGGCGTCGCGCTCGCTACCCAACTACCTTGGCTGGCATTGGGCGATCGATGGTGGGAGGGTCACTTCCGTCGAGCAATTGCTGCGTATCGCATTCAAGGTCATCAACAGATAACGATGACAGCGCCTTGTTTATTGTCCTTGTTTATTGTCCCGGTTTATTGGCCAGGATTGGTGATCCGTCCGTGGATCTCATTGATCCGTTTGACCACCTCATCACCGAGCACGATCTCGGCCGCATCGATGTTTTCCCCGAGCTGCGCCAGCGTCGTCGCCCCGACGATGGTCGAGCCCATGAACCAGCGCGAATAGCACCAGGCCAGCGCCATCTGCGCCGGCGTCAAGCCGTGCTCGCGCGCGAGCGCCGCATACTCGCGGGTGGCCTCGAACACGCTCGGCCGCAGATAACGCGGACTCCAGGTCGGCGGATAGATCGTCAGGCGGCCGCGCGCCTGCGGGTCGTCGACGTACTTGGCGCTCAGCTGGCCGAAGGCGAGCGGGCTGTAGGCCAGCAGGCTCACGTCTTCTCGGTAGCAGACTTCGTCCAGCAAGGTGGACTCGAAGGCGCGCGCCGTCAGGTTGTACAGATTCTGGATGGTGGCGATGCGCGGCAGGCCGTGGAGTTCGGCCTGCTTGATGAATTCGCACACGCCCCACGGGCTTTCGTTCGACACGCCGATGTGGCGGATCTTGCCCTCCTTGACCAGGTCGGCCAGGGCGCGCAGGGTATCCTCGATCGCCACGCCGTCGCGTTCCTTGCGCGGATCGAACTGATTGGCGCCGAAGATCGGCACGTTGCGGCTCGGCCAGTGCAGCTGGTAGAGGTCGATGTAGTCGGTCTGCAGGCGCCGCAGGCTGGCGTCGACGGCGGCGCGCAGGTTGGCGGCGTCGTGGTTGTGCTTCGCGCCGCGGATCCAGGCCTGGTTGCCGTTCGGGCCGGCGATCTTGGTCGCCAGCACCAGCTTGTCGCGACCGCCGCGCGCCTTGAGCCAGGAGCCGATGAAGCGCTCGGTCGAACCCTGGGTCGCCGCGTTCGGCGGCACCGGATACAACTCGGCGGTATCGATGAAGTTGATGCCGCGCCCGAGGGCGTAATCGAGTTGAGCGTGCGCTTCCTGCTCGGTATTCTGCTCGCCGAAGGTCATCGTGCCGAGGCAGACGGTGCTCACCTCGAGGTCGGTGCGGCCCAGCTTCTTGCGCTGCATGCTCATTTCTTTTTCTTCGCGCCGGTGTCGCGCAGCGCGTCGGCGCATTCGCGCACCAGGCCCGGGCCGGCGTAGATCAGGCCACTGTACAGCTGCACCAGCTTGGCGCCGGCGGCGATCTTGGCCTTCGCGTCCTGGCCCCGCATGATGCCGCCCACGCCGATGATCGGGATGTCGTCGCGCAGCTCGGTCTTGAGCGCGCGGATCACGATGTTCGACTGCTCGAACACCGGGGCGCCCGAGAGGCCGCCGGCCTGCTGCGCGTGCTTCATGCCTTCGACGTCGCGCCGGTTGAGCGTGGTGTTGGTGGCGATCACGCCGTCGATCTTGTGGCGCAGCAGGGCGCCGGCGATGTCGCGGATCTGGTCGCCGTCGACGTCGGGAGCGATCTTGAGCGCGATCGGCACGTAGTGGCCGTGGTGGTCGGCCAGCTTGGTCTGCTCCGCCTTCAGCTGCGCCAGCAGGTCGTCGAGTTCCGAGGCGCCCTGCAACTGGCGCAGGTTCTTGGTGTTGGGCGACGAGATGTTGACCGTCACATAGCTCGCATACGGGTAGACCTTGCGCAGGCAGTGCAGGTAATCCTCGGCCGCGCGTTCGATCGGCGTGTCGGCGTTCTTGCCGATGTTCAGGCCCAGCACGCCCTGGCGCTCCTGGTAGAAGCGCGAGGCCTGCACATTGGCCACGAAGGCATCGACGCCGCCGTTGTTGAAGCCCATGCGGTTGATGATGCCGCGCGCGCGCGGCAGGCGGAATATGCGCGGCTTGGGGTTGCCGGCCTGGCCACGCGGGGTCACGGTGCCGATCTCGATCGAGCCGAAGCCGAGCGCGGCCAGGCCGTCGATGTAAGCGCCATCCTTGTCCAGGCCGGCGGCCAGGCCGACCGGATTGGGGAAGGTGATGCCCATGACGGTGCGTGGGTCGGGCAGGGGCTTCCTGAACGCGCCCGTCAGGCCGAGCGCGCCGGCGCGGCGCAGCATGGGCAGGGTCAGGTTGTGGGCCGTCTCGGGATCGAGCGAAAACAGTGCGGGGCGAACGAGGGTGTACAGAAATTTATCGGGCATGGGGAACTCAGTTAAGTTTTCCCCATCATTTTAACTTGACGCGCTGCGGCATACGTCTTCGAGTGTCAACGACTTTGTTAGCACTTGTATCACATGGCCGCGCCGGGCCCCTGGCGCTGCAGCACGGCCCATTCACAGTCGATGCGGGCTTCCAGCGGCCGGAAATTGATCTTGTAGGCCATCTTGGGACTCTGTTCGATCCAGTACCCGAGATAAACGTAGGACAATCCCAGCTCGTGGGCCTGGTTCACCTGCCACAGGATATTGTAGGTGCCATAGGAGGCGTCCTCGACGTCGGGATCGAAGAAGGTGTACACCGACGACAGGCCGTCGGACAGGACGTCGATGATCGACACCATGCGCAGCAGGCCGTCCGGCTCGCGGAATTCGACCAGGCGCGTGTTGACGCGGCTTTGCAGCAGGAACTGGGCGTACTGGTCGCGGCTGTCCTGGTCCATGCCGCCGCCCACGTGGCGCGTGGTCTGGTAGCGCAGGTAGAGCGCGTAGTGCTCGTCGGAGAAGGCCAGGTTGGCCACCATCGCGACCAGGTCGCCATGGCGTTTCCAGGCGCGGCGCTGGGTGCGGTTGGGCCTGAAGTCGGCGCACTTGACGCGCACCGGGATGCAGGCCTGGCAGCCGTCGCAATAGGGGCGGTAGGTGAAGATGCCGCTGCGCCGGAAGCCGTTCTTGACCAGTTCGGAATACACGTCGGCATTGATCAGGTGCGACGGCGTGGCGACCTGCGAGCGCGCCTGGCGCGCGTCGAGATAGCTGCAGGGATAGGGCGCCGTCGTGTAGAACTGCAGCGTCGCGAATGGCAGGTCGTGTAGGTGCGTCATGCAAAAAACTCTCGAGACGACGTGTGATGAGCCTATTCTAGCGAAAACCCGCCGGTGATACCGTTAGCCATCCAACGGTATCGCGGGCGAATTGCCGGTCTTGTCGGGCGCTGCCGCGGATCCGGCGGGCGCTGCGGATGTCGCCGACGGTGCGCCCTCTGGCGCTGCGAACGGCGAGGCGACCGTCCAGTCACGGATGGGCGGCTCGGCGATGGCGGCGCGCAGGTGCTCCAGGAAACGGCTGCGCGGGATCGGCGCCGCGCCGAGCGAGGCCAGGTGACCGGTCTCCTGCTGGCAGTCGACCATCTGCACGCCATGCCGGCGCAGGAAGGCCACCAGGTAGGCCAGCGCGACCTTGGAAGCGTCGGACACGCGTGCGAACATCGATTCGCCGTAGAACATGCGGCCTATGCAGACGCCGTAGGCGCCGCCGACCAGTTCGCCGTCGAGCCAGACTTCGGACGAGTGGGCATAGCCCAGCGCGTGCAGGCCGCTGTAGCCGTCGATGATCTCGCCCGAAATCCAGGTGCCGGGACCATCGCGGCGCGGCGCGGCGCAGGCGCGCATCACGTCGCTGAAGGCGGAGTCGAAGCGCACGTCCCAGTGGCGGCCGCCGCCGCGGCCCCCTTCGAGGCGGCTGCGCTCGACCTTGCGCAGCGTCTTGGCCAGGCTGTCGCTGATCTTGAACTCGTTTGTGTACAGCACCATGCGCGGGTCGGTGCTCCACCACAGGATGGGCTGGCCTTCGGAAAACCAGGGAAAGATGCCGTTGCGGTAAGCCTGCAGCAGGCGCGGCGACGACAGGTCGGCGCCGGCCGCGAGCAGGCCCGGCGCTTCGACCGTCAATGCCTTGGATACGTCGGGAAACGGCGTATCGGTCTCGAGCCAGGGAATCATCTCAGTCCGGTTCGCGTGGGGCGATCATCGGGCGATGGATGTCGCGGCTGTGAAAGTCAAAGCTGCCGCCCTCGCGCACTTTGATCCGGTCGGCGAAGAACAGTTCCAGCGTGGTGCGGATGGTGGGGAAGGCCAGGTCGTCCCAGGGGATCTCCTCTTCGCTGAACAAGCGCACGTCCAGGCTCTCGATGCCGGCCGCGAAGTCGAGGTCGAGCAGGCGCGCCCGGTAGAACAGGTGGACCTGGTGCACGTGGGCCACGTTGAGCAGGGTGAACAAGGGCCCGAGCTCGACGTTGGCGCCGGCTTCTTCCTCGGTCTCGCGCACGGCGGCCTGCTCGGTGGTCTCTTCGTTTTCCATGAAGCCGGCCGGCAGGGTCCAGTAGCCGTAGCGCGGCTCGATCGCGCGCTTGCACAGCAGGACCTGGAGTCGGCCCTCGGCCTCCCACACGGGGATCGAGCCGATCACGAGTTTCGGATTCTGATAGTGGATCGTGTTGCAATGGGTGCAGACGTAGCGCGGCCGGTTGTCGCCTTCGGGAATGGAAAGCAGGACGGGGTGGGCGCACTCGGAGCAGAATTTCATGGTCGTGTGACGAGTTGGCATTGCCCTTACTTTACACCGAATGCGGGGGCGATAGGGCAGCGCTCGGGTACTCGGCAGGGCCGGTCGTTGGTGCAGGCCATCAGATATATCGTGTTGCAATCGCATATGGCCACGGTATTGCATTTGCCTAATAAGGGGAATGCGCGTATAATTCATTTCATCAGACGCGGGGTGGAGCAGTCTGGCAGCTCGTCGGGCTCATAACCCGAAGGTCACAGGTTCAAATCCTGTCCCCGCAACCAGATCCGAAGCCGTTGATTCGCAAGAGTCAGCGGCTTTTCCGTTTTGAGGCCGGCTGTTTCAGGCAAGGCGAATTCCTTTCCCCGCCTTGACGGCCTCGACGCAGGTCAAACCCGCTCGCCTCGGCTGCAATGCACACGGGCCCGTCCTGTCCAACCCTGCGAACCGCCGCGCGCATGCGCCATGGCGACATTCAGGGGCGATGACCATGATCTATGTAGACGACATCAACGAGGCCTGGGGCTGGGTCGGCATGAGCGCCGTTGAAGTTCTCGGGGCCAATGCCTTCGGCAACCTCATCATCCGTGACGAGGACGACCATTTCTGGTGCCTGCGTCCGCAAGAACTGGTGTGCGAGCCGCTGGCGCGCAGCCGCGCCGCGCTCGACGCGCTGGCCTACAACCAGGATTTCCTCAACGACTGGTACATGCCCGAGGCGGTGCGCCTGGCCGAAGCGGCGCTGGGGCCGCTGACCGAGGGGCGCAAATACTGTCTCAAGATTCCCAGCGCGCTGGGCGGGCACTACGGCTGCGACAACCTGGCCACCGTGCCGCTGGCCGAGCTCATCCGGTTCTCGGGCGAGGGCGCGCAGCAGTTCGATGGCTTGCCGCGCTGGAACTGACGTTCCGGGCAAGGCCCGCGCCGCGCTATTCCTTGCGCGGCGCGGCCTGGGGGCGCAGGCGTCCGGCGACGATCTGCCACGCGACCGACGGCACGGACAGTGGCAGCACGGGGTCCATCGCCAGGTGGCGGCGCAACAGCGAGCCATTGATGGTCTTGCGATGCGCCAGCCGGTGGACGATGTCCTTGAGCATGGTCTGGCGCAAGAACCGGAGCTTGGCGCGGTTGCGTCCCTGTTGCTCGGCGTTGAGCTTGAACAGGCGCGGCAGCGCAAGCTCGAGTTTGGTTTCGTAGTGCAGGCGGTCCATCGACTTTTCGGTGCCCCAGCCCGAGCCGGCATAGATGTTGACGCCGCGGCCGTACGTCACTTCCGGCGTGGTGCCAAAGACGTAGTTTTTCGTCAGCGTGCTCAGCGTCAGCCAGAACAGGAAGTCCTCGCCGGCATAGACGAATTCCTCGCGAAAACGCAGGTCGGCGAACTTGCGGAAGCGGTACACGACGGTCGACGTGCCGATGACGTTGGCGCCGAGGATCTGTTCCGTCATGTCGCCGCGGTACTGGGCCACCGGGTATCTGCCGGGCAACACCGCGTGCGCGTCTTTCCTGAACACCGTGCTCTGCTCGAACACGGTTGCCGACTGGCCAAGGCGGAAGAAATCCGAAAAATAAAAGTCGTTGCCCGGCGCCAGGGCGGCGTTCGCATGCAGCAGGTGCGTCGCGTGCCACTCGTCGTCCGAATCCAGGAAAGCCACGTAGTCGCACCGCGGCGACACGCTGTCGAGCCCCTTGTTGCGCGCCGCGGCGGGTCCGCCGTTCGGCTGTTCGATCACGCGGATGTTCAGGTGCGGCCAGCGCCGCTGCACGGCCTCCACTTCACCCCGCGCCGGCACCGGCGAGCTGTCGTCGACCACGATGACTTCGGCAGGGTACAACTGCTGGCCGGCGATCGAGGCCAGCGCCTTCTGCAGGACGCCTTCCTGGCGCTGGAAATAGGGAATCACGACGGCGATCGCCGCACTCGCAGGCGCGGCGACAGCGGTGCCGGCGCTGCTGGAGGAAGTGAAAATCGGGGTGCTCATGTTGCTGAATATATCACACGTCCTTGCCTGGACGACGTCCCTATTTCCAATTGAAAACACCGCCAGGTGGTGTTCCCGCCCGCTACTCGGCCAGGCTGGCCCACAGGTAGGCCGCCGCCATGGTGCGGTGCGGCGCATAGCGCGCCAGCAGGCGCTGGGCTTCGGCCAGGGTCGGCCGCTGGGCGCTGCCTGTCAGGTGATGCAGGGCGGCGCGTACGGCCACGTCGCCTTCCAGTGAACAATCCGGGTAGCCATAGCCGCGCAGCAGCACGTAATTGACGGTCCAGGGGCCGATGCCCTTGATCGCCAGCAGCTCCTCGCTCACCCTGGCGGCGTCGCGACAGCGGTCGAGCGCCAGGCTGCCGTCGACCGCCATGCGCGCCACGCGCAGCACGGTCTCGGCCTTCGCGCGCGAGAACTTGCGGCTGGTCAGGTCTTCCAGGGCGAGACGGGCGACGTCTTGCGCTTCCGGATAGCACCACAGCCCGCTCGAATGCGGGCGACCGGCCAGCTGGATCAGCGTGCGGCGCAGCGCGATCGCGAAGGTCAGGTTGATCTGCTGGCCGATGATGGCCCAGGTGAGCGCTTCGAACACGGTGGCCGACTGCACGATGCGCAGGCCGGGCTGGCGCGCCAGCATGGGGCCGAGCACGGGATCGCCGTGGACGAAGGCGGCGAAAGCAGCCGGGTCGATGCGCAGGCCCAGCACGTTCAGCAGCGCGTCCTGGACCAGGGCCTCCAGCGCCGGCGTGGCCGGGCCATCGCAGGCGATGCGGCAGCGGGCCTGGCGGCCGTCGAAACGGATGTCGAGCAGGGTCGGCACGCCGTCCAGCAGCACGCCCTTGCGCAGCCCTTCCGGCGACACCTGCTCGGCCACGCCTTCGGCGTCGCGGCCATGGAAGGCGATGACGTCGGCGACGCGGTAGCCCGGCGGCAGGATAATGTCCTGCGTCGTCTCCATCACTTGCCGCCCGCCGGCGCGGCGGTGCGCCCGAATCGGGGCTTGACACCCGTCACCAGCGCGGTCCCGAGCAGCACGATGGCCGAGCCGGCGATCGTGTGCCAGCCGATCGCTTCGTGCAGGAACAGTGCGCCCCACAGGATGCCGAACAGGGGATTGAGGAAGGTGACGGTGAGCGCCGAGGTGGTGCCGACTTCCTCGATCAATTTGAAATAGATGATGTAGGCGATGCCGCTGCAGACCACGCCCAGCGCCAGCACCGCGGCCATGACGCCCATCGTCGGCTCGCCCGGCGCCGGAAACAGGGCGACCAGCGGCAGCACCAGGATGGCGGCCGCCCACATCGAGCCGTGGGCGTTGGCGAACGGGGCGACCTTGTTTTCCCCTCCTTGGGCGGACTTGGCGTACTGGCTGGCGACGCTGTAGCTGAACGCCGCGACCAGGGCCGCGCCGACGGCGATGCCGGCGCCGGGCCGTTCGGCCACGTGGTCGAAGCCGACCAGCAGGGCCACGCCGAAGGTGCCGAGCAGCAGGCCGAGCGCGCCGCTCCCTGACACCCTCTGGCGCGCCCACGCGGCGCCGACCAGCGCGCCCCACATCGGCGCAGTGGCGTTGAGCACCGACAGCACCGAGGCCGAGAGGGTGCGCGCGGCGAAGGCGAACAGCAGGAAGGGCAGGGCCGAATTGAACAGGCCGAGGATCAGGTAATGCTTCCAGTGGCGGCGCACGTCGAGCGGGGCGCCTTTGCCGCGCAAGTGGAACACCCAGGCCACCAGCGCCAGGAACAGGGCGGCGAAACCGACCCGGTACTCGATCAGCACCGCCGGTCCGAGCACGGGCGCGGCGATGCGCATGAAGAGGAAAGAACCGCCCCAGATGGCGGCCAGCGCCACCAGGCGCAGCATGTTCGCGGTGTTCATTGGTAAAAAAGATGGCCCGTCCGATAACAGGCCATTGTGGCAGGCGCGGCGTTTTCCTGCCAGCCGTTCCTTGCTGTTGAATTCATCGGGGTTGAACGCGTGGACGGCGAAGCCGTCCACGCTACCCATCGGGCATCAGGCGGCGCTGGCGAGGGTCAGCGCCGCGGCGTGCGGCACCAGCATCCGCTGCGGCACCGCGTTCTTCACGGCCGTCATCTCGGCCATGATCGAGATCGCGATCTCGGCCGGCGTCTTGCTGCCGATGTAGATGCCGATCGGGCCGTGCAGGCGCGCCAGTTCGGCGTCGGTGAGGTCGAACAGCTTGAGGCGCTCGCGCCGCTTGGCGTTGTTGGCGCGCGAGCCGATGGCGCCGACGTAGAAGGCGTCGGACTTGAGCGCTTCCATCAGCGCCAGGTCGTCCAGCTTGGGATCGTGGGTCAGGGCCACCACGGCGCTGCGCGCGTCGAGCTTCGCCTCGATCACCAGGTCGTCGGGCATGGCGTGCACCAGGCTCACGCCGGGAATGGAAAAGCCGCTGCGGTATTCCTCGCGCGGGTCGCACACGGTGACGCGGTAATCCATGCCGGCCGCGATCGTGGCCAAAAAGCGCGACAGCGGGCCGGCGCCAATGATGTACAGGCGCCAGCGCGGGCCGTGCAGGGTATGCAGCACGCCATCCTCGATGCGCTGGATGGCGCTGGCCTGCGCCTGCTCGAGGGTGACCGCGCCGCTGGCCAGGTGCACGCGGCGCTCGACCAGCTCGCCGCCATCCAGGCGCGCCAGCAGTTCGGGAATGCGGCTCCCGGTCGACAGGGGTTCGATCGCCAGTTCGATGGTGCCGCCGCAGGGGAGGCCGAAGCGGTGCGCCTCGTCGGCGCTGATGCCGTAGCTGATGATTTCGGGGAGGGCGATCTCGATGCCGTTGTCGCGCACACGGGCGATCAGGTCGTCCTCGATGCAGCCGCCGGAAACCGAGCCGACCACCTGGCCGTCCTCGCAGATGGCGAGCGTGGCGCCGACCGGGCGCGGGCTCGAGCCCCAGGTCTTGATCACCGTGACCAGCTGGCAGCGCTGGCCGCCGGCAAGCCAGGCGGCGCAGGTTTTCAGTACGTCGAGGTCGATGCTGTCCATGGTGTGCTCGCCGCCATAGGCGGGGTAGATACAAGATGGACAATCATACAAAAAAAGCGCGGAGAGCGCTGGAGCGGGCGTGCGCGGCATGGAAGCGCCGCGCACGCCGGGAGGGTCAAGGCACCAGCGGTTTCTTGCCGCTCTGCTTGGCCTTCACCTCGGCCACCGTCTTGTCGATCGCCGCGATCCGCTGCGTGGTCGACGGGTGGTTGGCTGTGTAGCCGTTGAGGATGCGCGCCGGGTAGGTGGCCGCCAGGCGCTTCCAGAAGGCGGACGCGCCTTCGACGCGGTAGCCGGCGCGCGCCACCAGGTAGATGGCCAGGCGGTCGGCCGCCACGTCGTCGGCCACCGGCATGGCCTTGATGCCGCCGCTGCCGATCAGCATCGAGGTGTCGGGCGTGATCGCGGTAAGGTTGTCGATGATGCTGCCGATGGTGGCCGCATTGCGCTGCGTGGCCGCGTGGCCCAGCATATTGTGCGCCATCGTGCGCGCCACGACGTAGGCCAGTTCGTCGTCGTTCTGGGCGAAGCCCAGCATGCCGCGGGTGACCATGACGCGCGAGCCGTCGGCGTAGGCGTTGATGTTGTCGGCGTTGCCCAGCTCGATCGCGAAGGCGCAGGCGCGGGTGACCGGGATGGTCAGGTCGCGCTGGTTGCCGCTGCGTTCGATCGTCAGCGGCAGGCTGGCCTGCTTCGACATGATCGGGCCGAACACGGCGCCGGCCTGGGACAGGGCGTTCGGGCCCTCGGGCAATGGCGTGCCGCCGGCCGCCAGCAGGCGGTCGCCCTGGCGCAGGCCGGCGCGCGCCGCGCCGCTGCCATTGAGGACGTTGGTGACCTGCAGGCGCTCGCCCATGCCCAGCACCACCCAGGCCGCCTCGTTGTACTGGCCGGGATAGGTGTAGCGGTTCTTGGCGGTGAAGCCCAGCAGGTTGCGCGCGTGCTTGGTGCACAGCTGCGCGTTGTCGATCAGGAGGGGGGCCGCGATCCGGTACAGACGGTCGTGCAGGGTCGCCATACGGGTGAGCGTGTCGGCGGCCGCCGCCATCTGCGGCGTGACCGGCGGCTTGCCCGGCACCTGCTCCGGGATCACGCCCGGGGTGGTCGACGATTGCATGGGGCCCGGCGTGCTGCAGGCCGCGAGCAGGGCCGCGGTGGCGGCGACCAGCGCAGCGGACGTGAAGCGTTGAAGACGGTGTATTGGGATCATGGTCCTCCTCTTTTACGTGTACCTCGAAAAACCTGCTGCGCGTTGCAGTTGCGGTCTGCGATGCTTGTCGTACGTCCGTACGACTGCGCTTCTCTACCGCAACTGCTGCCGCTCGCGACGGTTTTTTTGAGGTCCCCTTATTGTTTGCCGGTGCTGCCGAATCCTCCGGCGCCACGGTCGCTCGATGCGAACTCTTCTACCACATTGAAGCCGACCTGCAGCACCGGCACGACGATCAGCTGCGCCAGGCGGTCCATCGGCTGCAGCACGAAGGTCGCGGCGCCGCGGTTCCAGGTGGAGACCATCAGCTGGCCCTGGTAATCGGAGTCGATCAAGCCTACCAGATTGCCCAGAACGATGCCGCTCTTATGGCCGAGCCCACTGCGCGGCAGGATCATGGCGGCGTAGCCCGGATCGCCGAGGTGGATCGCGAGACCGGTCGGCACCAGCACCGTCTGGCCAGGCTCGATGGTGAGCGGCGCATCGAGGCAGGCGCGCAGGTCGAGGCCCGCGCTGCCCGGCGTGCCGTAGGCCGGCAGCAGGTCTTTCATGCGCGGGTCGAGGATTTTCAGATCGATGTTCTTCATCACGTGCTTTTTCTTTTCCTTAGGTAAGCAGGGAGCGCTGCTCGAGTCGCTTGGCGATCTCGGACACCAGCTGGCGCGCGAGGGTCAGCTTGTCGGCCCGCTCGAGCACCGTGTGGCCGCTCTCGTCGAACAGGATCACGGTATTGTCATCCTGCCCGAAAGTCTGGTGGCCGATATTGCCCACCAACAGAGGGATGCCCTTCTTTTCGCGCTTGGCGGCGCCGTACTGCTCCAGCTGCTCGGATTCGGCCGCGAAGCCCACGCAGTAGGGCCAGCCGGATAGCGACACCTTGTTCGCCACCGCGGCCAGGATGTCGGCGTTCTGCGCGAACTCCAGCTGGGGCGGCGCGCCGTCCGCCGTCTTCTTGATCTTCTGGTCGCTGGCGTTGGCCACGCGCCAGTCCGCCACCGCGGCCACGCCGATGAACACGTGCTGGCCTTCCACGCCCGCCATCACGGCGTCGTGCATCTGCTGCGCGGTCAGCACGTCGATGCGGCGCACGCCATGCGGCGTGGGCAGCGACACCGGACCCGAGACCAGGGTCACCTCGGCGCCGGCTTCGCGCGCCGCGCGCGCCAGCGCATAGCCCATCTTGCCCGACGACAGATTGGTGATGCCGCGCACCGGATCGATCGGCTCGAACGTCGGGCCGGCCGTGATCAGGACGCGCCGTCCCGCCAGCACCTTGTGCTGGAACGAGGCGATCAGTTCTTCGACCAGTTCCTCGGCCTCCAGCATGCGGCCCAGGCCCGTCTCGCCGCAGGCCTGCGAGCCGCAGCCGGGACCGAACAGGCAAATGCCGTCTTCCACCAGCTGGGCAGCGTTGCGCTGGGTGGCCGGGTTTTCCCACATCTCGACGTTCATCGCCGGCGCCACGTGCAGCGGCACATGGCGCGGGCGCGCCACGCACATCGTCGACAGCAGGTCGTCGGCCGCGCCGTGCGCGAGCTTGCGCATGAAGTCGGCCGAGCAGGGCACGATCAGGATCGCGTCGGCGTTGCGGGTCAGGTCGATGTGGGCCATATTGTTGGCCATGCGCGCGTCCCACTGGTCCAGGTAGACCGGCTGGCCGGAGAGGGCCTGCATGGTGACCGCGCCGATGAAGTGCGTGGCGGCCTCGGTCATCACCACCTGCACGCTGGCGCCCTGCTTGACCAGGGCGCGACACAGCTCGGCCGCCTTGTAGCAGGCCACGCCACCGGTCAGGCCGAGGACGATGCGCTTGCCTTTCAGCTCCATGTTCAAGCTCCTTGCATCAAGTCTTGTTCACCCGGCGCAGCTCGTCGAGGACGAACAGCACCGCACCCACCGAGATGCCGATGTCGGCGATGTTAAAGGCCGGGAAGTGGCCCAGGCCGGTCCAGTAGAAATCGAGGAAGTCGATCACATGGCCGTGCACCACGCGGTCGATGCCGTTGCCGATCGCGCCCGCCATGATCAGGGCGAGGGCGAAGCAGAACAGGCGCTGGCTCGCGTTCTTCGACATCATATAGACGCAGAACACCACGGCGGCGATCGCGATCCCCAGGAACAGCCAGCGCTGCCAGCCGCTGGCGTCGCCCAGGAAGCTGAACGCGGCGCCCGGGTTGTACACCTTGATCAGGTTGAAGAAGCCCGTGATCGGCAGCGTCTCGGCATAGGCGAAGGTGCGTTCGACGGTGATCTTGGTGACCTGGTCGAGCAGGACGATGATCAGGGACAGGCCGATCCAGGGGAACAGGCTGGCCTTGCTGCTGGTAACGAGTTTCGGGCCTGCTGCGATGGTTTTCTTTTTGGTTGCCATGGTGTGTGGTGTCGTTACGCGCCACGCCGCCCGGGAGGCGGCATGGCGGAAAAACCCGCGGGTCGATCGACCCGCGGGAGCTTAGGCGTAGCGGCGCTTCTCGCCGGCGCCGAACAGGTTGCTGGTGCAGCGGCCGCACAAGGTCGGATGCGCGTGGTCGTGGCCGACGTCGCGGCGGTAGTGCCAGCAGCGCTCGCACTTCTCTGCGTCCGATGGCGCCACTTCCACGGCTTCGTCGGCCTCGCTTGCCACTTCGCTGACGGTCGCCTGCGAGGTGATGAAGACGAACTTCAGGTCGTCATCCAGGCTGGCCAGCGCGCGGTACTTGTCGCCCGCGGCCCTGATCGCCAGCTCGGCCTGCAGCGAGGAACCGATGGCGCCCGAGGCGCGCACTTCTTCCAGCTGCTTGGTGACGTCGGTGCGGACCTGGCGCAGCAGCGCATACTTCGCCAGCAGAGCCTCGGCGTCAGGCAGTTGCGGGAAGGTCCACAGCGTCTGGGTGAAGATGGTCTCGTCGCTGGCGGCGAAAGCCTCGGCGCCGGCGAACTTTTCCCACGCTTCTTCCGCGGTGAACGACAGGATCGGCGCCATCACGCGCAGCAGCGCGTGGGCGATGTGCCACAGCGCGGTCTGCGCCGAGCGGCGCGCCTGCGATTCGACGCCGGTGGTGTACAGGCGGTCCTTCAGGATGTCGAGGTAGAAGCCGCCCAGGTCTTCCGAGCAGTAGTTCTGCAGGCGGGACACGACCGGGTGGAATTCGTAGCGCTCGAAGTGGGCTGCGACGTCGTTCTGCAGCTGGGCCATCGAGGCGATCGCATAACGGTCGATCTCGAGCAGCTCGGCCATCGGCACCGCATGTTGCGCCGGGTCGAAGTCCGAGGTGTTCGCCAGCAGGAAGCGCAGCGTGTTGCGGATGCGGCGGTACGACTCGGTCACGCGCTTGAGGATCTCTTCGCCGATCGACAATTCGCCGGTGTAGTCGGTCGAGGCCACCCACAGGCGCAGGATGTCGGCGCCGAGGGTGTCCGAGATCTTTTGCGGCGCCATCGTGTTGCCGAGCGACTTGGACATCTTCTTGCCGTTCTCGTCGACGGTGAAGCCGTGGGTCAGCAGCGCCTTGTAGGGCGGTTCGCCATTGAGCATCGACGAGGTCAGGAGCGAGGAGTGGAACCAGCCGCGGTGCTGGTCCGAACCTTCCAGGTACAGGTCGGCCGGGAAGCTCGACTGCGCCTTGTGCGAGCCGCGCAGCACGGTCTGGTGGGTGCTGCCCGAATCGAACCAGACGTCGAGCGTGTCCTTGTTCTTTTCAAAGATGGCGGCGTCCTCGCCCAGCAAGGTGGCCGGGTCGAGATTGTGCCAGGCGTCGATGCCGCCCGCTTCGATCAGCTTGGCGACCTGCTCCAGCAGTTCCGGGGTGCGTGGATGCAGCTCGCCGGTTTCCTTGTGCACGAAGAAGGCCATCGGCACGCCCCACTGGCGCTGGCGCGACAGGGTCCAGTCCGGACGGTTCTCGATCATGCCGTGCAGGCGCGCCTGGCCCCAGTCCGGGAAGAACTGCGTCTTTTCGATGCCGGCCAGCGCGGTCTGGCGCAGGGTGGCGCCGCCGTCCTTCGGCACGACGTCCATGCCGGCGAACCACTGGTTGGTGGCGCGGTAGACGATCGGGGTTTTATGGCGCCAGCAGTGCATGTAGCTGTGGTCGAACATCTTCAGTTCGAACAGGGCGCCGGCGTCGGTCAGTGCCGCGCAGATCGGTTTGCTCGCTTCCCAGATGGTCATGCCGCCGAACAGCGGCAGGGTCGAGGCGAAGCGGCCGTCGCCCATCACCGGTTTGAGCATCTCGTCGTCCCTCATGCCGTGCGCCTTGCACGACTGGAAGTCTTCCAGGCCGTAGGACGGGGCCGAGTGGACCACGCCGGTACCGCTGTCGACGGTCACGTAGTCGGCCAGGTAGACCGGCGACAGGCGATCGTAGAAGGTGTCCTGCGCGTGCAGCGGGTGCTTGAAGCGGATGCCTTCGAGCTTGGCGCCGACGGTGGTGGCGATGACCTTGCCTTCCAGCTTGTAGCGGGCCAGCACCGTCTCGACCAGCTCCGAACCCAGGATCAGCAACTGCGGTTGGCCGTCACGCTCGACCTGCACCAGCGAATAGCCGACTTCCGGGCCCACGTTCAGGGCCTGGTTCGACGGGATGGTCCACGGGGTCGTGGTCCAAATGACGATGAAGCCCTTGCCGACCGGGAGTGTATCCAGGCCGAAGGCGGCGGCGATCTTGTCGTGCTCGTAGAAGGGGAAACCGACGTCGATCGCCGGGTCGCGCTTGTCCTGGTACTCGACTTCGGCCTCGGCCAGCGCCGAACCGCAGTCGAAGCACCAGTTGACGGGCTTGAGGCCGCGATACACATAGCCTTTTTCCAGCAGCGTGCCGAGCGCGCGGAGCTCGTCGGCTTCGTTGCTGTAGGCCATGGTCATATACGGGTTGTCCCACTCGCCCAGCACGCCCAGGCGGATGAAGCCGGCGCGCTGGCGGTCGATCTGCTCGAGCGCATAGGCGCGTGCCTTTTGCAGCACTTCGGCGGTCGGCAGGTTCTTGCCGTACAGTTTTTCGATCTGGATCTCGATCGGCATGCCGTGGCAATCCCAGCCCGGCACGTAGGGCGCGTCGAAGCCGGCGATGGTGCGCGACTTGATCACCATGTCCTTGAGGATCTTGTTGACGGCGTGGCCCAGGTGGATGTCGCCGTTGGCGTACGGTGGACCGTCGTGCAGGATGAAGGTTGGACGACCGGCCGCGGCCTTGCGCACGCGCTCGTAGATTTTTTTATCTTGCCATTGCTTGACCCAGCCCGGCTCGCGCTTGGCGAGGTCGCCCCGCATCGGGAATGGGGTGTCGGTCATATTGACCGGGTATTTGCTCTCAGGCTTTTTTTGACCCTTGGGGCCGTTGTTCTGTTTCGTATCGGACATAAGCTTCTTCTGGTAAGTGTTCGTGTGCACGGCGCTAGATGCCGCGGCGAGTCTGGTGAGGCGCTTCCAACAAGCCGTCGCGGCCTGGGAAGCGCGCTCAAATTCGGTCGGTCGCCGTCAGCGCGCTATTGCGGTGGGCGAAGAAGGCGCGCGCCCGGGCCGCATCGTTGTCGATCGCGGCGGTGAGCGTGGCCAGGTCGTCGTATTTCTCTTCGTCCCGCAGCTTGGCCAGGAATTCCACGCGCACCAGCTTGCCGTAGCATTGCTGGGCATAGTCGAACACATGGACTTCAAGCAACATACGGCCGGCATCCTCGACGGTCGGACGCACGCCCAGGCTGGCCACGGCCGGCAGCGGCGCGTCCGCCAGGCCGTGCACCTGGACGACGAAAATGCCAGAGAGAGCGGGGCGGTGCGCCACCCGCAGGTTCAAGGTCGGAAAGCCGAGCGTGCGGCCCAGCTTCTGGCCATGGATCACGTGGCCCGACATCGCATACGGATGGCCGAGCAGCTCTCTGGTACGGTCGAAGTCGCCTTCCAGCAGGGCGGCGCGTACGGCCGAGGACGAGATGCGCTGGTCGCCGTGCATGACGGCGTCGAGGGTGTGGACGTCGAAGCCGAACTCGCGGCCGGCCTCGACCAGCATCGCGATATCGCCCAGGCGCCGGGCGCCGAAGCGGAAATCGTCGCCGACCATCAGCCATTTGACGTGCAGGCCGTCGACCAGCACGCGCTCGATGAAGTCGCGCGGCGACATGGCGGCGAACTGCTCGTTGAAATGCTCGACGATGACGCGGTCGATGCCGGCCTGGTCGAGGTCTTCGAGCTTGTCGCGCAGGTTGGCGATGCGGGCGGGGGCGCGTGACAGGTCGCCGGATTTGCGGGCGAAGTATTCGCGCGGATGGGGTTCGAACGTCATCACGGCCGCTTCCAGCCCGAGTCCCGCGGCGGCGCTGCGCACGTGGGCCAGCAGGGCCTGGTGGCCGCGATGGACGCCGTCGAAATTGCCGATCGTGAGCGCGCAGGGCGCGCGCGCCCTGTCGTTGGGAAGTCCGCGAAATACCTTCATCAAATCTGGGTCCGGTTGCAAGCCGCGCGACAATGGAGCGGCGCCAAAACCCTGATTATACGGTAAAGCGATTGTTGCACCGAGGCGATGGATATGGATCTGCCCATTCGTGCCATCGAATGGCGCAATAAAAAACGCCGCCCGAAGGCGGCGTTTTCGCGGCTTGGATCCCCGCCTGCGCGGGGACAGGCCCGGTCAGGACAGCGGGTTGTTGATCGCCAGGATCCAGTAGCGGGCCAGTTCGGCGGTGCCGTCCTTGCCGCCCACGGTCTTGAACGTGGAGATCGCTTGTTGCTTCTTGCCGGCAGCGGCGTAGGCTTCGCCCAGACGCAGCTTGGCGTCTTCAGGGTTCTTCAGGCCGCCCGCCTTGATGGCTGCTTCCATCATCTTGAGGCCCTTGTCAGCCTGGCCAGCCTGCACCAGTGCGTAACCCAGGCCCACCAGCGAATCCTGGTCCTTGACCGAGGTGTGCTCGGCTTCCAGCGCAGCGAAGTTCTTGTTCTGCTCTGCCAGGTTCTTCTCGGCCAGGTCTTTCAGGCGCTGGTGACGCGCGGCGTCGGTGCCGGTGCCCAGGGCGCCGGCCTTGTAGCCCTTGTCGATGATCTTGATCGCTTCGGCCGGGGCTTTCGCCTGCAGCACCAGCTGGGCCATTTCCATGTACTCGCTCGGCTTCTTGAGCAGGTTGTTGGCCAGCTTCAGGCGGTACACGTCGACGTTCAGGCGCTGCGAGTAGCCTGGCTGACGCTGCACGCGGTTCAGCAGATCGGTCCAGTACTGGGCCTTCGGATAGCTGGCGGCCAGCTTCTCGATGGTGCGGACGTAGCCGGCGGTATCGTTCTTCTTGAGCTGGATATTGGCCAGCATGCCGAGCTGGTCTTCGCTCAGGCGGCCGCTTTTCTCGATGGTGCGCAGTTCTTGCTCGAGGGCGGCGGTGTTGCCTTGTTTGTAATAGTTCTGCAGCAGGTAGGCGCGCAGCTTCGGATCGTCCTTCTGCTTGAGCAGGTTCTGGATCGTGGCGTTGGCCTTGTTCAGGTCGCCTGCACGCATATAGATGCCCACCAGGCCTTCGGCGAATTGCGAGCGCTCGTTGGCGTTCAGCTTGCCCGACGCGAGCAGGGCTTCGAAGGATTTGGCGGCGGTATCGTAATCGCCGGCCGACGACGCTGCCCCGGCGCGCACGCGCTCGATCAGGTAGCTTTCATTGGCGGTCTTGTTGCCCACCTTGTCCAGTCCGCGCAGGGTTGCCAGTGCCTCCTTGTGCTTGCCCTGTTTCATCTGGGTCTGGGCTTGCTGCAGCGGTTTGCCAATCTCCGGGCGCATCGCTTCCTGCGCGACGGCGGAAGACAGGCCGATTACCGGGGTGAGCGCGGTAAAGCCCAGAGCGGCCATTGCAAGGCTGAGGTGAGCGAGACGGAACTTGATCATCTGAAAAATCCTTATTTCAAAATGGACACGGCAGGGATAGCCCTGCCGTGTTGGTCAAAACATGGAACGATTACTGGAACTGCTCGTTACCGACCATGCCGATTTTGGTGACGCCGATACGCTGGGCGGATGCCATGACACCGGCAACTACCTTGTACTCTACCAGCTTATTCGGACGCAGGTGCACTTCAGGCTGGTCGGCCATGGCTGCAACGGCGTTCATCTTGGCTTCGAGCGTCGAGCGATCCGGGATCACTTCGCCATCCCAGAGGATGGTGCCGTCGAAGTCCACGTCGATCGTGATCACCACCGGTTTGATATCGCTTTGCGGCGGGTTACCAACTGGCATGTTCAGATTGACGGAGTGGTTTTGCTTCGGAATCGTGATAATCAGCATGATGATGAGAACGAGCAAGACGTCGATCAACGGCGTCATGTTCATTTCCATCATCGGTTCCGGATCGGCTGCTGCTGCGGAGCCGCCTCCACCTACGTTCATACTCATGGGTGTGTCCTTATCTAATGTTGGGGAGAAGGTGACGGCGCCCGGCTCGAAAGCCAGGCGCCGCATGCTGGGCTATCAGCCCGGTGGCTCGATAACGAAGCCAACCTTCTGCACACCAGCACGTTGTGCCGTGTAAATGACTCGGCCGATCGCTTCGTAGCGGGTTTCCTGGTCGCCACGAACTTTCACCGCCGGTTGCGGCACCTTCACCGACTGCTCCGCGAGGAACTTGAACAGCTCGTCCGTGTTCGCGAGGTGAGTCTGGTTGTAGTACATCTCGCCGTCTTTATTGACGGTGATATTCACATCTTCCGGCTTGGTCAGGGTGACCTGGTTCTCTTCTGCAGGCAGGGTCACTTTCTGCAGATTCAGCACCACCGGGCTCGTGATCAGGAAGATGATCAGAAGAACCAACATGATGTCAACGAGTGGCGTCGTGTTGATCTCTGAATTCAGTGCATCTTCGCCGGAATCGGAACCGACACTCATCGACATAGTTTATCCAATCTTTTTAGCTGCGGCAGCTGCGTTCGAGGTCGACATTGCACCCGAGATCAGGACCGAGTGAACGTCAGCCGAGAACGAACGGATGTCTTCCAGGACGGTCTTGTTACGACGGACCAGCCAGTTGTAACCCAGAACGGCAGGAACTGCAACGAACAGACCGAAGGCGGTCATGATCAGTGCTTCACCGACTGGACCTGCGACCTTGTCGATCGATGCGTTACCCGACATGCCGATGGCGGTCAGTGCGTTGTAGATGCCCCAGACGGTACCGAACAGACCGATGAACGGCGAGGTCGAACCAACGGTTGCCAGGAACGACAGGCCGTCTTGCAGACGCGACTGGACGCGGTCCACGGCGCGCTGGATCTGCATGGTGACCCAGGTCGACAGGTCGATCTGCTCGAGCAGGGCGCCGTCGTGGTGCTGGGTTGCCTTGGTGCCGGTTTCAGCGATGAAGCGGAATGGCGAACCTTCTTTCAGCTGAGCCGAACCAGCAGCGATCGACGGTGCTTTCCAGAACTTGGCTTGCATGTCTTTCGACTGCTTCATGATCTTCTGCTGATCGATCAGCTTGGTGATGATGATGTACCACGAACCGATCGACATCAGCGACAGGATGATCAGGGTGCCCTTGTTGACGAAGTCGCCGTGTTCCCACATCGCTTGCAGGCCGTATGGGTTGTAGACTTCTTCGGTTTGCTCGCCACCTGGAGCAGCGGCTGGCGCGCCAGCGTCTGCAGGAGCGGCAGCAGCGTCTGCAGGAGCAGCAGCTGGGTCAACAGCTGGTGCAGCAGCGTCGGTCGCCGCCGGCGCAGCTGCGTCGGTTGCCGGGGTTTCTTGAGCGAAGGCAGGGGCCGAGACCAGAGCCGATGCTGCGGTTACCGACAACAGGACAGCCGCCAGGAAAGCGGACAAACGGGTATTCTTAAACATGCTTCCTCCAAAGATATTAAATAGACAGTTCGCTGAACTAATGACAACGACAATCAAAGTTTGAGACGGTGTTCTGCCTCGGTTTTATTCCAGCGTCCAGACGTACTGCACCGCTGTCCACGCCTGTTCCGGCTTGCCATCGATCATGGCGGGCTTGAATCGGCATTTGCTCAGAGCCGATTGCGCGGCCCGGTCCAAGTCACGGAAGCCACTCGACTTCGCCAGCTTGGCTTCCATCACCCGACCATCGACACCGATCAGGAACTGCAGGGTCGTGGTACCGGTTTCTTCATTGCGCTGCGACGAACGCGGATATTCCGGACGTGCGCAAGTATTAAAGTCAGCGACTGCCTCGGTGCGGCTCGGGCCACGTGCCGGCGGCGCCGGCGGAGCCGGAGGAGCTGGCGGTGCCGGCGGAGCCAGCTGGGTGGTCGGCGGCGGCGTGTTGGTCGCGGTAGCGATCGTGTTTTGCGGTGGCGGCGGCTGCTGCACCTGCACCTCGACCGGCGGGATGAACGGCGGCGGCGGCGCTTTCATTTCTGGCGGCGGCGGCGGCGGCGGAGTTTCCGGCGGCGGCGGCGGCGCAGTCTCTTCAATCAGCTTGGTTTCCACAGCTTCGGTCACCGTGCTGACGATCCGGGTTCCCAGGCCAGCCACGAGTGCCCATCCCACGATGATGTGAAGGATGACGACTACGATGAATCCTGTGAAATTTTTCCCGGGTTGCTTCTCATTCGAAAAATTCATGCCATATTTCTCCAATACCAACTCTTTTTTGTTGCTACCAAACCCACTAAACACGACAAAAGCCTAGAGCCGCATCCGGGACATCGAAGAATTATACCTACGAATTCTTTTTTGCACATACATTTTTACAGCACTGAAAGGTGCGCTAACTGCCTGTAAATGCAGGCAAACAAGCTCATCTATACAAGCCCGGCGAGGTCGTTTTGAGGGGTCCGGAAGGCCGGAAAATGTGTAGTTTTATGTATCGTTTCTCCTCATCGCGTGGAAGATCAGTGCAGATGCCTTATTCACCAAATTTCTGACGCTAAATCAGCCAGATGGCGAATTTCATATGACTACATAATGGCATTTCTGCAAACAATAGCCTTATTCTCATCAGTACCCGGTTTCGCTGGACCGCCGTGGAAGTCGCCCCGCGCGTGCATACGGTATAGATAAAAGCGATACCTGTTATTGCGTTTGAGCTGCCTCAACCGTACGTCACTCGATGACTTCGGATTGACAGGAATGAAAGCTGCGCACTCCCACACCCTGCGAGACAAACTATATTACTTAGTTAGTGCTAGGTCCTTCACCGACAAATTGCCATGTCTTGGTTGTGACAGCGCTAACATGTGATGTCGGGAACATACCATGAAATCTGCATGTTGGCGATAGCAGTTGAGCTTAATCGAACATGCATAGGCAGGGCGCGCTGCTCGCGCCTCGCATCGGCGGTGCCGGGCTGTATCGGAGAAAGGAGTGGGCGCCGCCCTGGGCGTGGCAAAGGGGGATCAAGGCAGGGTGGATGGCTATACCGCCCATGCGTTCGGTGCAAGGCGGCGACACCGCATCGCACGCACCTGGTGAACCCATGGATGGGAAATCCACCCACCCTACGTGAGAATGAGCTGGGCAACATCACCTTCGCGACGGCGTGGCCGCCGGCGCGGGCCGCTCAGCGCCCGCGTTTCTCGCGCCGGCACTCGAGGAAGCTGACCACGTGCCCGGCCGGATCGGTCGTCTCCAGCCGCACGTCGAAACCCCACAGACGGGCCACGTGCTTGAGCACCTCTTGCGCCTGGGCGTTGAGCGGGCGGCGGTTGTATTGCGTGTGGCGCAGCGTCAGGGCACGGTCGTCGCGTGTATTGACTTGCCAGACCTGGATGTTCGGCTCGCGGCTGCCCAGGTTGTACTGCTCGGCCAGCTTGTGGCGCACGTAGCGGTAGCCGGCCTCGTCGTGGATGGCCGAGATGGTCAGCTTGTCGCTGCGGTCGTCGTCCAGCACGGCGAAGAAATGGAAGTCGCGGATCAGCTTGGGCGACAGGTACTGGGCGATGAAGCTCTCGTCCTTGAAGTTGCGCATCGCGAAGTCGAGCGTCTTGAGCCAGTCGCTGCCGGCGATGTCGGGGAACCAGGCCCTGTCTTCGTCGGTCGGGTTTTCGCAGATGCGCCGGATGTCGGTCATCATCGCGAAACCGAGGGCATAGGGATTGATCCCGCTGTAATAGGGGCTGTTGGCCGGTGGCTGGTAGACCACGTTCGTATGGCTTTGCAGGAACTCGAGCATGAAGCCGTCGCCCACGATTCCCTCTTTGTACAGATCCTGCAGGATCGTGTAGTGCCAGAAGGTGGCCCAGCCCTCGTTCATCACCTGGGTCTGGCGCTGCGGATAGAAGTACTGCGAGATCTTGCGCGTGATCCGCACCAGTTCACGCTGCCAGGGCTCGAGCAGCGGCGCGTATTTCTCGATGAAATACAGCAGGTTCTCCTCGGGCTCGGGCGGGAAGCGGTGGGCCGGCGCGTCCGCGGCCACCTGTTCCTCGCGCTGGGGCAGGGTGCGCCAGATCGAATTGACCTGGGACTGGGCGTATTCCTCGCGCTCCTTGGTGCGCGCCGCCTCTTGCGCCACCGACAGCTTGGCCGGTCGCTTATAGCGGTCGACGCCGTAGTTCTGCAGCGCATGGCAGGAATCGAGCAGCTCTTCGACCGCATCGATGCCATAGCGTTGCTCGCATTCGGCGATATAGTTCTTGGCAAACACCATATAGTCGACGATGGCGTCGGCATCGGTCCAGCTGCGGAACAGGTAATTACCTTTGAAGAAAGAATTGTGGCCGTAGGCGGCGTGGGCGATCACCAGCGCCTGCATCGTCAGGCTGTTTTCTTCCATCAGGTAGGCGATGCAGGGATTCGAGTTGATGACGATCTCGTAGGCCAGGCCCATCTGCCCGCGGCGGTAGCTCTTTTCGGTGCTCAGGAAGTGCTTGCCGAACGACCAGTGGTTATAAGACACCGGCATGCCTACCGAGGTATAGGCATCCATCATTTGCTCGGCGGTGATGATTTCGAGCTGGTTCGGATAGGTGTCCAGGCCGTAGCGCTTGGCCACCCGCTTGATTTCTTCGTGCGCCTGCTCGATCAGGTCGAAGGTCCACTCCGACTGTTCGGGCAGGGCGCGCGGATTGCTTGGATCTCTTGGCATGGGACGCCTCGCTGTTGACTGCATCTGTTCTTCAGGCTATTTGGCCTGCTTCTTGAACAGTTCCCGGAATACCGGGTAGATGTCGGCCGGGGTCACGATCTTTTGCATCGCAAAATTGCGGTGCTGGGCGGCGACGTCGCAGTATTGTTCCCACAGGTTCTGCGGCGGGCCATCGGTGATCTCGACATAGGTGTAATACTGCACGCGCGGCATGATCGCGCTGGTAAGGATCTGCTTGCACAGCACCGAGTCGTTATCCCAGTTGTCGCCGTCCGAGGCTTGCGCCACGTAGGCGTTCCAGTCGGCGCTGCCGTAGCGCTCGGTGATCACTTTCTGCAGCAGGTGCAGGGCCGAGGAGACGACGGTGCCGCCCGACTCGCGCGAATGGAAGAACTCGTTCTCGTCGACCTCGGCCGCCGCCGTGTGGTGGCGGATGAAGACGACGTCGATCTTCTCGTAGACCCGCTTGAGGAAGAGATACAGCAGGATGAAGAAGCGCTTGGCCGTATCCTTGCGCGTCTCGTCCATCGAGCCGGACACGTCCATGATGCAGAACATCACGGCCTGGGTGCTGGGCTTGGGGACCTTGATCCGGTTGGAGTAGCGCAGGTCGAACGGATCGATGAAGGGAATGGCATTCAGACGGATGTGCAGGTGGTGGATGCGGTCCTTCAGCGCGACCACCTGTTCGTCGTCGGACGGCGCGCCCTGGTCGAGCAGCGCCTGCAGCGCCTCTTCTGCCTCGGCCAGCTGGCGCCGGGCGGGACCGCCTACGGCGATGCGGCGGCCCAGCGCGCCACGCAGCGAGCGCAGCACGTGGATGTTCGAGGGCGTGCCGGACACGTTGTAGCCGGCGCGCTGGTTCTTGTATTCGACGGTCTGGGTCAGCTGCGTCTTGACCATGTTCGGCAGCTCGAGATCCTCGAAGAAGTAATTCATGAATTCTTCGCGCGACAGCTCGAAGATGAAATCGTCTTCGACGGTCTGTTCGCTGTTGCCGGCGCGCCCGCGCCCGGCGCCGCCAGCGCCGCCGCGGGGGCGGTTGAACTGGTCGCCCTTTTGATACTCGGTATTGCCGGGGTTGACGGTTTCGTACACGCCGCCATGGGCGTGACCGAAATGCGGTTCGTTCACGTCCTTGACGGGAATGGTGACTTTTTCACCGTTCTCGATGTCGGTGATCGAGCGGCCCTTGATGGCGCGGCCGACAGCATCCTTGATCTGCGCCTTGTAGCGGCGCAGGAAACGTTCGCGGTTGACCGCTGACTTGTTCTTGCCCTGCAAGCGACGGTCGATGAGGTAAGTCAAAACAGGCCTCCTGCTCTTAATAAGCGCGGAACTGGCGACATGTGGCGCTTGTCGCTGGCGCTTTGGCGCCGTCGCATGCGACGGCACCCCTATCTTAATACGCTGCGCGAACGAGCGTGCGGCGCACGCGCAGCGTCAGGTCTTGCCGGCGGCGGCCTGCAGCGAACCGGCAACACGCTGTGGAGCCTATCTCGGCGGGTAGAAGTCGCTCCTGGCGCGCCTGGCGGGCGTGTGCTGCGTTGCTCGTCGTTGCATGGCGCCGCCATGCTGCCTCCTCGCGCCTTGCCCACGCCCACCATCCATCGCCATGAGATTCCTTCCACCCTCCGGGACGGGCTCCTCGCCCGTCACGAGGACTTCCGCACGCGCAAATACCATTCGCACAACAAACGCACCTGCTTTGGCGTATAGCCTTTCTCTACCATGCGGGCGACGAAGTCGGCATGCTTGTTCGCATCCTCTGCGCTCGCTTTTGCATTGAAGGAAATTACCGGCAAAAGTTCCTCGGTATTCGAGAACATCTTCTTCTCGATCACGCTGCGGAACTTCTCGTAGCTGGTCCAGGCCGGATTCTTGCCGGCATTGGTGGCGCGCGCCCTGAGGCTGAAGTTGACGATCTCGTTGCGGAAATCCTTCGGATTCGAAATCCCGGCCGGCTTTTCGATCTTTTCCAGCTCGGCGTTCAGCGATTCGCGGTCGAAGCTTTCGCCGGTATCCGGATCGCGGAATTCCTGGTCCTGGATCCAGAAGTCGGCGAAGGTCACGTAGCGGTCGAAGATGTTCTGGCCATACTCGGAATAGCTTTCCAGGTAGGCGGTCTGGATCTCCTTGCCAATGAAATCGACGTAGCGCTGCGCCAGGTGCTCCTTGATATAGGAGAGGTAGCGTTGCTCGGTCTCGGGCGGGAACTGCTCGCGCTCGATCTGCTGTTCGAGGACGTACAGCAGGTGCACCGGATTGGCCGCCACTTCGGTATTGTCGAAGTTGAAGACCTTGGACAGGATCTTGAAGGCGAAGCGGGTCGACAGGCCGTTCATGCCTTCGTCCACACCGGCATAGTCGACGTATTCGTGCAGCGACTTGGCCTTGGGATCGGTGTCCTTCAGGTTCTCGCCATCGTAGACCAGCATCTTGGAGAAGATGCTCGAATTTTCGGGATCCTTCAGGCGCGAGAGCACGGCGAACTGCGACATCATGCGCAGGGTGCCGGGCGCGCACGGCGCCTTGTCGAGCGAGGAATTACGCAGCAGCTTGTCGTAGATTTGTATTTCGTCGGACACGCGCAGGCAATACGGCACCTTCACGATATAGATACGGTCGAGGAAAGCCTCGTTGTTGCGGTTGTTGCGGAAGGTCTTCCATTCGGATTCGTTCGAGTGCGCCAGCACGATGCCGTCGAAAGGAATCGCGCCGAAGCCTTCGGTGCCCTTGTAGTTGCCCTCCTGCGTGGCGGTCAGCAGCGGGTGCAGCACCTTGATCGGCGCCTTGAACATCTCGACGAATTCCATCAGGCCCTGGTTTGCCAGGCACAAGCCGCCGGAATAGCTGTAGGCGTCCGGATCGTCCTGCGGGAAATCCTCGAGCTTGCGGATATCGACCTTGCCGACCAGCGAAGAGATGTCCTGGTTGTTTTCGTCGCCCGGTTCGGTCTTGGAAATCGCGATCTGTTTCAGGATCGACGGATAGCGCTTCACCACGCGGAACTTATTGATGTCGCCGCCGTATTCGTGCAGGCGCTTGACGGCCCACGGACTCGGAATGGCGCGCAGGTAGCGGCGCGGAATGCCGTAGTCTTCTTCGAGGATGGTGCCGTCTTCTTCCTCGCTGAACAGGCCCAGTGGCGATTCATTCACCGGCGAGCCCTTGATCGCATAAAAGGGCACGAGCTCCATCAGGCTTTTGAGTTTTTCGGCGATCGACGATTTGCCGCCGCCGACCGGGCCGAGCAAATACAGGATCTGCTTGCGCTCTTCGAGTCCTTGCGCCGCATGGCGGAAATAAGACACCACCTGCTCGATCACTTCTTCCATGCCGTAGAACTCGCGGAAGGCCGGATAGATCTTGATCACCTTGTTGGCGAAGATGCGCGACAGGCGCGGATCGAGGCGGGTATCGACCAGGGTCGGCTCGCCGATCGCCGCCAGCATGCGCTCCGGCGCGCTGGCATAGGTCAGCGGGTCTTTCTTGCACAATTGGAGATATTCCGCCAGGGAGTATTCCTCTTCCCGGGTACGCTCATAGCGGGCCGCGTAGTTTTCAAAGATGCTCATTGAAGTTCCTTTAATGTGCCAACAACGAATCACTGTCACAGCAGCCACTATCAAAGCTGCCCGGGGCCCCGGTCTTTGTCACGGTCTCCTTGTTCGGTCGTCACGTGCCGCGCCAGGATGGCCGGCGCCGTTAAAGGAATTCACGTGCGATTGCGTCTTGTCGAATCGGCGGATAGCCGAATCCATGCGTAGTGGAGAACGTCTTTTTTGCGTTTATGAAATTTATTATGTGCCTATTAGTTTCCGAAGTCAAAGCAGTGTCGTGCAAGTTGTTGGAGCGGTGCCAAGTACTTGATTCAGCTATCGAAAATCGGTTTTTGCAGGCGTCGCGGCGGCCCAGGGAAGGTGGGGCCGGAACACGGCGTCGAGGCCGGTTTGAACGAAAGATCGGCGTGCCGGCGGCACCTCCATTTTCTTCCGTCGTGCGCCGATAGTGCACGAACTGCTCAACACGCGGCGCACGCGAATCGTGCATGTCATAGAGCCGAACGCAGCCATTTTCGCCCTGGTGCGGGCGCAAAGCCTGCATGCGTTACACTTATCGGTCGGGCCGGAATGGCCCGCACTATTGACTATTTCCTGATGTACCTGTTGGAGAAAACCATGCTCGACGAACGCCTGCGCAACCTGCTGCAGAACATGCCCAAGGCAGAACTGCACATCCACATCGAGGGCTCGCTCGAACCGGAACTGATTTTTGAGCTCGCGCAAAGAAACGGCGTTGACCTCGCTTACAGCTCGGTCGAAGCGTTGCGCGAGGCCTACGCTTTCACCGATCTCCAATCATTCCTCGACATTTATTACGCAGGCGCCAGCGTGCTGCTGAAGGAACAAGATTTCTACGACATGACCGCGGCCTATCTGGCGCGCGCCCACGCCGACCATGTCCGCCACGCCGAGATCTTCTTCGATCCGCAAACCCATACCGCGCGCGGCGTGCCGTTCGACACCGTCATCAACGGCATCTGGCGCGCCTGCCAGGACGCGCCCCTCAGCGCCAGCCTGATCATGTGCTTCCTGCGCCACCTGTCCGAAGACGAGGCCATCGCCACGCTCGAGCAGTCGATCCCTTATCGCGACAAGTTCATCGGCGTCGGCCTCGATTCGTCCGAGGTCGGCCACCCGCCCGAGAAATTCGCGCGCGTGTTCGAGCGCGCCCGTGCGCTCGGCCTGCGCCTGGTCGCGCATGCCGGCGAGGAGGGCCCGCCGGCCTATATCGAAAGCGCGCTCGACGTGCTCAAGGTCGAGCGCATCGACCACGGCGTGCGCAGCCTGGAAAGCCCGGCCCTGGTCGAGCGCCTGGCGCGCGAGCAGATGGCCCTGACCGTGTGCCCGCTGTCGAACATCAAGCTGCGCGTGTTCGACGTGATGGGTTCGCACAATCTGCGCACCCTGCTCGACGCGAATCTCGCGGTGACCGTCAACTCGGACGATCCGGCCTATTTCGGCGGCTACGTCAACGAGAATTATTTCGCCGCCTTCGACGCGCTGCCGCTGGATGAAGACCATGCGCGCCAGCTGGCGCGCAACAGTTTCCAGGCCGCCTTCGTCGACCCGGAGCGCAAGCGCGCCTTCCTGGCCGAAGTCGACGACTTCTTCGCCAACGCATGATGTTCGGATAGGAGCGGATCCATGTTCATCCAGGCTCTTCGCATGACGGCGCGCGACTGGCGCGCCGGTGAGCTGCGCTTCCTGCTGGTGGCGCTGATCGTCGCGGTCGCGGCCCTGAGTTCGGTCGGCTTCTTCATCGACCGCATGCGGGCGGGCATGGACCGCGACGCCCACCAGCTGCTCGGCGCCGACCTGCTGGTCAATACCGACGACCCGGTGCGCCAGGAATGGCGCGCCGAAGCCTCGAAAAGAGGCCTGCTGCTGGCCGACACCGTCACTTTCCCGAGCATGGCGCAAGCCGGCGAGGGCGACGACTCGCTGGCCCAGCTGTCGTCGATCAAGGCGGTATCGACAGGCTATCCGCTGCGCGGCCAGGTGAGCATCACGACCGATCCGGTCGCCGCCGCCGGCGCGCAAGGCACGCCCACGCGCGAGGTGCCGGCGCGCGGCACGGTCTGGGTCGATCCCGGCCTGCTGCCGCAGCTGCGCACCGAGGTCGGCGCCACGCTCACCCTGGGCAACAGCCAGTTCCGCATCGCCCAGCTGATCGCCACCGAGCCCGACAAGGGCGCCTCGTTCGCCAACTTCGCGCCGCGCGTGATGCTGGCGCTGGAAGACCTGCAAGCCACCGGCCTGGTCGACGACTTCGCGCGCGTGAGCTTCCGCCTGATGGTCGCATCGAAAGACGCGAACGACATGGCCGCGGTGCGCGACTACGAACAGTGGATACGGGCCCAGATCCGCGACAACAACATCAAGGGCGTGCGCATCGAGACGCTGGAGAACGGCCGTCCCGAGATGCGCGCGACGCTCGATCGCGCCGGCCTGTTCCTGTCGCTGGTGGGCTTGCTGTCGGCGATGCTGGCGGCGGTCGCCGTGGCGATGGCCGCGCGCCGCTTCATGGGCCGCCACCTGGACGCCTGCGCCATGCTGCGCTGCCTGGGACTGACCCAGAACCAGGTCACCGTGCTGTACCTGCTCGAATTCGGCTTCATCGGCTTGGCCGGGAGCGTGATCGGGGTGCTGGTCGGCTTCGGCGCCCACTTCGTGCTGCTCGAGATGATCGCCTCGCTGATCAAGACCGAGCTGCCGCCGGTGTCGATGCTGCCCGCGCTGCAGGGCGTGGCGACGGGGCTGATGCTGCTGGTCGGCTTCGCGCTGCCGCCGATTCTCCAGTTGCGCAACGTGCCGCACAACCGGGTGATCCGGCGCGAGCAGGGCGCGCCGCAGCCGGCCGCGCTGGCGACCTATGGCCTGGGCATCGGCGTGTTCTTCCTGCTGCTCCTGTGGCAGGCGGGCGATCCGACCCTGGCGCTCATCACCGCCGGCGGCTTCCTGGGCGGCTTCGCCTTCTTCGCGCTGGTGGCCTGGCTCGGCCTGCAAGGGCTGCGCCGGATGCGCGGCGCGTTCAAGAACCAGGGCTGGCGCTTCGCCGTCACCTCGCTGCAGCGCCGTCCCGGCGCCACCGTGGTGCAGGTGGTGTCGCTGGCGCTGGGCCTGATGGCGCTGCTCCTGCTCACCGTGGTGCGCGGCGACCTGATGGCGGCCTGGCAGCTGGCCACCCCTAGCGACGCGCCGAACCGCTTCGTGATCAACATCCTGCCCGAGCAGAAGCAGTCGGTCGAAGGCCAGCTGCTGGCGGCCGGCGTCAGGGAGCCGGTGCTGTACCCGATGATCCGTGGCCGCCTGACGGCCATCAATGGCGACGCGATCACGCGCGACACCTTCCAGGACGGCGAGGCGCGGCGCCTGGCCAACCGCGAATTCAACCTGTCGACCACGGATGTGCTGCCGCAGGCGAACGAGGTGGTGCAGGGCGAGTGGTTCAGGGACGCGCCGGGCGTGGCCGAGGCCTCGGTCGAGCAGAGCATCATGGAGCGCCTGGGTTTGAAACTGGGGGACAGCCTGCGCTTCGACATGGCGGGCCTGCTGGTCGAGGCGAAGATCACCAGCGTGCGCAAGCTCGAGTGGGGCTCGATGCGCGCCAACTTCTTCGTCATCATCAATCCGGCGGCGATGGCGGACGCGCCGACCACCTATATGACGGCCTTCCATGTGCCGCCCGAGGGCGCGAACCTGGGCAATGCGCTGACGCGCAACCATCCGAATCTGACGGTGATCGACGTCTCGGGCATCATCCGCCAGCTGCAGGACGTGCTGGACCAGGTGGTGACGGCGGTCGAGTTCCTGTTCCTGTTTACGCTCGCATCGGGCGTGCTGGTGCTGTATGCGGCGCTGATGGGATCGCAATCCGAGCGCACGCGCGAGGCCGGCCTGCTGCGCGCGCTGGGCGCCACGCGCCAGCAACTGGCGCAGGCGCAGCGCATCGAGTTCGTGCTGGTGGGCGGCCTGGCCGGCTTGCTGGCGGCGAGCGGCGCGGCGGCGCTGGGCTGGGCCCTGGCCACCTACCAGTTCAAGTTCCCGTGGGTGTTCGAGCCGGGCGTATGGATCGCGGGCCTGTTCGTCGGCGCGCTGTGCGCGATCGTGGGCGGCTGGCTGGGCCTGCGCGGGGTGTTGCGGCAGCCTCCGCTGCAGACGCTGCGCGAGGCGTAAGCGCGATAATGCAGGCGCTGCGGACACGGTCCGCGGTGCCTGCGCTATCATGGCGGGATGTCCGAACACCACACCGAAACACAGACCGACGTGCAGGCCGAACCCCAGACCCTGTACGAGATGATGGGCGGCGGCGAGCGCTTGCGGGCGCTGGTCGACCGCTTCTATGACCTGATGCAGCTGGAGCCGGATTTCGCCGGCATCCACGCCATGCACCCGGTGCCCAACGACAGCTCGCGCGAGAAGACCTTCATGTTCCTGTCCGGCTGGATGGGCGGCCCCGACCTGTATATCGAGCGCTACGGCCACCCGCGCCTGCGCGCGCGCCACCTGCCGTTCGCGATCGGCAGCGCGGAACGCGACCAGTGGCTGCGCTGCATGGCCTGGGCCATGGAAGACATGGGCTACGACGACACGCTGCGCGTGCGCATGATGAATTCCTTCTTCCAGACCGCGGACTGGATGCGCAATAAACCTGACTGATTGTCATCCATGACCGTTGCCGAAATCCTCATCCTGCTCGGCCTCGTTCTGGTGGCCGGCCTGCTGGTCGCTGTTTTGCTGCGCATGCGCGGCAATGGCGACGGCGCCCACGTCGAACGCCTCGAGCGCGAGCTGCGCCAGGAGCTGCAGTCGAGCGCCCAGGCGACGCGCCAGGAGCTGTCCTCTCATCTGGCGCAGTATCACAATGCCACCGTCCAGCAACTGGACAGCATGCGCCAGCAGATGCAGCTGCATTCCAGTAGCGGGCGGGAAGAACAGGCGCGCGCGCTGAAGCGCTTCGCCGACACGCTGCAGCAGACGCTGGGCAATCTCACCGAATCGAACGCCCAGCGCATGCTCGAGGTGCGCAACACGCTCGAAACCAAGATCCGCGACCTGCAAGGCGATAACGCCAAGCGCCTCGAAGAGATGCGCCAGACGGTCGACGAAAAACTGCATGCGACGCTGGAGACGCGCCTGTCCGAATCGTTCCGCCAGGTGTCGGAGCGGCTGGAAAAAGTGCACCAGGGCCTGGGCGAGATGCAGCAGCTGGCGATCGGCGTGGGCGACCTGAAGCGCGTGCTCACCAACGTCAAGACCCGCGGCACCTGGGGCGAGGTGCAATTGGAAATGCTGCTGGAGCAAGTGCTCACCGTCGACCAGTACGCGAAGAACGTCGAGACGGTGGCCGGTTCCAACGCGCGGGTGGAGTTCGCGATCAGGCTGCCCGGCGTGGTCGACGGCGGCGCGCCGCTGTGGCTGCCGATCGACGCCAAGTTCCCCAAGGAGCAGTACGAACGCCTGCTGCTGGCCAGCGACGAAGCCGATGCCGAGGGCGTGGCGCGCGCCGGCGCCGAACTGGAACGGGCGGTGCGCAATGAAGCGCGCACGATTTGCGACAAATACGTGTCGCCGCCGCAGACGACCGACTTCGCCATCCTGTTCCTGCCGACCGAGGGCCTGTACGCCGAGGTGATGCGCCGTCCCGGCCTGGCCGACGACCTGCAGCGCACCTTGCGGGTGACGATCGCGGGGCCATCGACGCTGGCCGCGCTGCTCAACAGCCTGCAGATGGGCTTCCGCACCTTGGCGCTCGAGAAGCGCTCGTCCGAGGTGTGGCAGGTGCTGGGGGCGGTCAAGACCGAGTTCACCAAGTTCGGCGACGTGCTGGCGACCACCAAGCTGACGCTGGAAAAGGCCGCCAAGAACATCGAAAGCGCCGAGGTGCGCAGCCGTCAGATGGCGCGCAAATTGAAATCGGTGGAGGCGTTGCCGAGCGAGGCGGCGCAGTTGATGCTCGGGCCCGATGGCCTGGAGCGGGACGACTGATGATCGAATGAGGTGAAACATGTGGGGTGGACGGCGCTGGCGTCCAACCCACGGCTCAATGCCTATCCAGGTTGCTAGAACAAGCCCTCGAACGGCAAGATATCCACCATCTCCCCCGCCGCGACATTGCCTTGCCCATCATGCAGCACCACCATGCAATTCGCCTCCGACATCGAGCGCAGGATGCCCGAGCCCTGCGACCCGGTGATGCGCACCTCCGGCTCGCCATCCGCCCCGCGCGCGACGATGCCGCGCTGGTATTCGGTCCGACCCGGCTTCTTGCGGATCGCCTCGGTCGAGCGCGCACGCAGCAGCGGTAGCGGCGCCCCGGCGCCCATCATGCGCAGCAGCGCCTCGCGCGCGAAGAAGTAGAACGACACCATCACCGCCACCGGATTGCCCGGCAGCCCGAACAGAAAGGCGCTGCGGCCGTTGGACGATATCCGGCCAAAGGCCAGTGGCCGGCCCGGACGCATGCCGATCTTCCAGAAGGTCACGTCGCCCAGCTCGGCCATTACCTGTCTGGTGTAGTCCGCCGCGCCGACCGAGACGCCGCCCGAGGTGATGATGGCGTCGGCGTTCTCGCAGGCGGTGCGCAGCGCTTGCGCCAAAGCCTCCGGGCTGTCGCGCACCACGCCCATGTCGATGATCTCGCAGCCCAGGCGCTGCAGCATGCCGTAGATCGTGTAGCGGTTGCTGTCGTAGACGCAGCCCTCGTCGAGCGTTTCGCCGATCGAGCGCAATTCGTCGCCGGTCGAGAAGAAGGCGACCCGCAGGCGGCGCTGCACGGGAATCTCGGCGAAGCCGAGCGAGGCGCACAGGCCCAGGTCGGCCGGACGGATCACGCGGCCGGCCTTCAGGGCCGGGCTGCCGGTCTTCAGGTCTTCGCCGGCCAGGCGGCGGTTGTCCCCTGGACGGATCGCGCCCGCGCGCAGGGTGACGGTATCAATGGTCGTGCTTTCGGCGAATTCCTGCGGCAGCACGCTGTCGCAGCCGGCCGGCATCACGCCGCCGGTCATGATGCGCACGCATTCGCCAGGTTCGGGAACGATGTCGAGCGGCTTGCCGGCGTAGGCGATGCCGACCACCTTCAGCGTGACCGTGCCGTCGGCCGGCAGGTCGCCGCCGCGCAGCGCGTAGCCGTCCATGGCCGAGTTGTCGTGCGCCGGCACGTTGATCGGCGAGACCAGGTCGCGCGCCAGCACGCGGCCGAGCGCAGCGCGCAGTGCGACCATCTCGACCGCACGCACGGGCTGCACGAAGTCGCGGATGATGCGCTGCGCGTCCTGCACGCGCAGGGCGTCCGGATCGTAGCCGTTGATGCAGCTCGCCACCTGGGCCAGGCTGGCGGGGAAGGCCGGCGCGGTGTCGTCGAGGCCGCGCAGCTCGTCCAGGGTATTGATGTTGCGGAAGGCATCGGCGTCGTCGAAGACCACGTCGACCGCCTTCAGGTCGCGATACCAGCCGTCGACGCGGCGGCCACCCTCGGCCAGGTAGGCCGACAGCTGCGGCAGGCGGTCGGCGCGCACCAGGCAGAACACGGGATGCGGCTGCGCGCGCATGCCCGGCTCCCGGGTCGCGGCATAGGCGACGTCGGCATCGGCTTCCTCCAGCGCGGCGAACAGGCGGGACGCCAGGTCGGCCGGCAGGAATGGCGAGTCGCAGGGCACGGCCAGCAGGTAGGGCGTGGCGCAATGGCGCAGCCCCGTTTCCAGGCCGGCCAATGGCCCGGCATAAGGTTCCACCCCGTCTGCGATTTCATCTGGCAACACCATCACGTCGAGCGCGCGATAGGTGTCGAGGTTGCGGTTGGCGCTGACCGCCACCGGCCCGACCTGCGGCCGCAGGCGCGCCAGCACGTGCTCGACCATGGTGCTCGACCGGAAGGGCTGCAAACCCTTGTCGACATTGCCCATGCGCGAGCCGCGACCGCCCGCCAATACCAGTCCGCTGATCATCGCTTGTTCCATTATCCGCCTATATAGGACATTTCAACCTTGCGCGCCCCATCGCGCTGCCCGATGCCGGTCTCCGCGGTGCGCGTCTCGGAATAGCGGTCGGCCCTTCCGCGCCACAGCTGGGCGATGGCGCCAGAGAGCTCGAGGTCGCTGCGACCGGCGCGCAGCAGCGCGCGCAGGTCGTGGCCACGGGTGGCGAACAGGCAGGTGTACAGCTTGCCCTCGGTCGACAGGCGCAGGCGCGAACAGTCGCCGCAGAAGGCCTGGGTGACGCTCGAGATCACGCCGATCTCGCCGCCGCCGTCCACGTAGCGCCAGCGCGAGGCGGTCTCGCCGCTGTAGTTGGCCGCGACCGGTGCCAAAGGCAGCTCGGCCGAGATGCGCCGCACCACTTCCTGCGACGGCACGACGTCGCGCATATTCCAGCCGTTCGAGGCGCCGACGTCCATGAACTCGATGAAGCGCAGGATGGTCGGCGAGCCCTTGAAGTGGCGCGCCATGGGCAGGATCTGGTCGTCGTTGGTGCCGCCCTTGACCACCATATTGACCTTGACCGGCCCGAGGCCGGCCGCGTGGGCGGCGTCGATGCCGTGCAGCACGTCGGAGACGGCGAAGTCGACGTCGTTCATGCTGCGGAACACCTTGTCGTCCATCGCGTCGAGCGAGACCGTGACGCGGTCCAGGCCGGCGTCTTTCAGGGCCTGGGCCTTGCGCGCCAGGATCGAGCCATTGGTGGTGAGCGTGAGGTCGAGCGGACGTCCGCTCGGCGTCGGCAGCGCGCGCAGCATCGCGACCAGGCGCTCGAGGTTCTTGCGCAGCAGCGGCTCGCCGCCGGTCAGGCGCAGCTTCTCGACGCCGTGCGCGACGAACAGCCGCGCCACGCGCGTGATTTCCTCGAACGACAGCAGGTCGCCGTGCGGCAGGTACTCGTAATCCTTGTCGAAGACTTCCTTCGGCATGCAGTACACGCAACGGAAGTTGCAGCGGTCGGTGACCGAGATGCGCAGGTCGTGCAGGGGCCGGCCGAGCGCGTCGCTGAGCAGGCCAGTCGGCGCTTCGGGCACGGCCGGGACCTGCAGCGCGGAAGAGCGCAGGTCATTGATCAGAATGATTTTTTCAGCCATTTCAGTACGATAGCACGGTGCTGATGAAGCTGCCCGTGCCGATCCGGATGGAGGTGCTGCGGCTCAATGCAGTCCAATAAAGCAGTCCAATAAAAAACGCCGTTCCCGTCTGTGCGGGAACGGCGTATGGGTGTTGCCGACCAGCGCTTACTGACGCGTATCGACCTGCACCAGCGGCTCGTCGACCGGCGCGACCACCGGCTTGCGGGCGCGGCCCAGGCGAACCGGGATCGCCACGGCAGCTTCCTGGGCGGCGCGCAGTTTTTCAGGGTCGGTCGCCGCCAGTTGCAGGCCGGCCTGGGCCAGCACGTCGTCCAGCTTGGCCGGTGCCTCGACTGGCGCTGCCGGAGCAGCAGCCAGCGCGGCGCCAGGCGCCGGTGCGCTAGCGGCGGGCGCGGCGGCTGGCGTCGGCGCGACGGTGATGGCCGGTGCGGCTGCCGGAGCCGTCTCGACCGCCGAGGCGGCGACCGGTGCGGCCACTGACGCGGTGTCGACGACCGGGGCAGGCACCGGAGCAGCCTGCGCCACCGGCGCCTGCTCGACCGAGGCCGGAGCAGGTGCGGGGACCGGCGCAGCTTCCTGTTCGGCCTCGGCGCGTGCCGCAGCCACCGATGCCGCGGTCGGGAACATGTTCTGCTGAGCAGCAACCGAAGCCGCAGTCGGGAACGGGATCTGTTCGGCAGCCACGGGCGCCGCTGCGACCGGGGCAGGAGCGGCAGGCGTGGCAGGTGCAGGTGCAGGTGCGGCAGCCTTGTCGGCCTGGGCCTTCGCAGCGGCCACCGATGCGGCGGTCGGGAACGGCCATGCATCTTGCGTGGCGGCGCGCGCCGGCTTGGCCTTCGCGGCCCTGGCGGCAGCGGCGACCTTGGCGGCCTCTTCATCGGCTACCGGGGTGAATGCCGGCGCTTCGTCCGAACCTTCCAGCGCTTCGCTGCCCTCGACCTGGTCACGGTCGCGGCGATTGCGGTTGCGGCCACCACGGCGGCGGCGGCGGCGTGGCTCGTCGCCTTCGCCCTCGATTTCTTCGCCATCCGGGCCGATCGTCGTCACCGACTTCACGACCTGCTGCACGACTTCCTGGCTGCCGTCCGGGCCGGTGGTGCTCACCGAGACGATTTCGGTGGCGACGAGCTGGCTTACGCTCACTTCGTCGAGCTTGGCTTCGATGGCCTGGGTAGTGCGTTCGGTACGCTCGGTACGCTCGCGCGGCTGGCGTGGCTGGCGCTCCTTGCGCTCGCCGCGTTCCGCACGATCGGGACGCTCGGCGCCCTCGGCGCGCGCTGCGCCTTCGGCCAGTTCGCGCGGCTCACGCGGCTCGCGTGGCTTGCGCTCGCGCGGCTGGCGCGGCTGGCGGCCTTCGCGGGCCTCGTCGCCCTGTGGCGACTTGGCCAGCTCTTCACCTGGCGTGCCCTTGGCAACCGCGTCGCGCTCTTCGCGTTCACGGCCCGGCTTGGCGCCGCGTTCGCCATTGCGGCCGCCATTGCGGCCACCCTTGTTGCGGTTGTTGCGCTCGCCCCGCTCGGCCGGCGCAGGCGCGGCCGGCTTCTCGGCCACGACTGGCGCCGGAGCCGGTTCTTCCGGCTTGCCGAAGAAGAAGTCGCGCAGGCGGCCGAAGAAGCTTTTTTCGGCAGGAGGGGCGGCATGGACAGGGGCGGCGGCCGGCGCGGCGGCGGCTTTCGCCGGCTTGGCCGCTTCGCTGCGGTCGACCACCGGGGCCGGCTGGGCCGGGGTGATGGTCTTGACCACGGCTTCCTGGCGCGGCTTGGCTTCTTCTTTCTGGCGCTTGGCGTAGGCCATGTCGGTGTCGGCGCTCTCGGCCATCGCATAGCTGGCGTGCGCGTCTTCCAGGCGTGGATCGTCGTGCTTGATGCGCTCGAGCTTGTAGTGCGGGGTGTCCAGATGCTTGTTCGGGATCAGGATCACGGTGATGCGGTGGCGGTTCTCGATCTTGAGCACTTCGCCGCGCTTTTCGTTCAGCAGGAACGCCGCGACGTCGACCGGCACCTGCACGTGAATCGCGGCCGAATTCTCTTTCATGGCCTCTTCCTGGATGATACGCAGGACTTGCAGGGCCGACGATTCGGTATCACGGATGTGGCCGGTGCCCGAGCAGCGCGGGCAGGTCACGTGCGAGCCTTCCGACAGCGAAGGACGCAGGCGCTGGCGCGACAGTTCCATCAGGCCGAAGCGCGAGATCTTGCCCATCTGGACGCGGGCGCGGTCGTGGTGCAGCGCGTCCTTGAGGCGCTGCTCGACTTCGCGCTGGTTCTTGGCCACTTCCATGTCGATGAAGTCGATCACGATCAGGCCGCCCAGGTCGCGCAGGCGCAGCTGGCGGGCGACTTCGTCGGCCGCTTCGCAGTTGGTGTTGAAGGCGGTGGTCTCGATGTCCGAGCCGCGGGTGGCGCGCGCCGAGTTGACGTCGATGGAGACCAGGGCTTCGGTGTGGTCGATCACGATCGCGCCGCCCGATGGCAGCGGCACGGTGCGCGCGTAGGCGGTCTCGATCTGGTGTTCGATCTGGAAACGCGAGAACAGCGGCACGTCGTCGCTATAACGTTTTACACGATGCGCCATGTCGGGCATCACGTGGCTCATGAACTGCTGGGCCTGTTCGTAGATCTCGTCGGTGTCGATCAGGACTTCGCCGATATCGGGCTGGAAGTAATCGCGGATGGCGCGGATGACCAGCGACGATTCCTGATAGATCAGGAAAGCGCCGGCGGCCGACTTGCCGGCGCCTTCGATCGCGCGCCACAGCTGCATCAGGTAGTTCAGGTCCCACTGCAGCTCTTCGACGTTGCGGCCGATGCCGGCGGTGCGGGCGATCACCGACATGCCTTGCGGCAGGTCGAGCTTGTCCATCGTCTCGCGCAGTTCCTGGCGCTCTTCGCCTTCGACGCGGCGCGACACGCCGCCGCCGCGCGGGTTGTTCGGCATCAGGACCAGGTAGCGGCCGGCCAGCGAGATGAACGAGGTCAGGGCGGCGCCCTTGTTACCGCGTTCTTCCTTCTCGACCTGGACCATGATTTCCTGGCCCTCTTTCAGCGCTTCCTTGATGGTGCAGTTGCGCACGTCGACGCCCTCGCGGAAATACGAGCGGGCGACTTCTTTGAAGGGGAGGAATCCGTGGCGGTCTTCGCCGTAGGAAACGAAGCAGGCTTCGAGGGAGGGTTCGATGCGGGTGATGACACCCTTGTAGATGTTTGACTTGCGTTGCTCGCGACCGGCGGTCTCGATATCGATGTCGATCAGTTTTTGACCGTCGACAATCGCTACGCGCAGCTCCTCTTGCTGCGTAGCGTTAAACAACATACGTTTCATTTTTATAAACTCCGCGACCCGTGGGCCGTGTGATGGCCGCCCTCGCGGGCGGCGCAGCTACAGGGATGTATGCGGGGATGGGAGCTCAGGAGGGGGAATGCCCGTAGCGTGCGATACAGCGAGAAAAACCGCTGCCGCAACAGGGCGCTGTGGGGCCGAACGTCATTGTCTACGCACGCCGCGACCCTAGCTGTCCGATTGCCACCACGTTGGGGTTGGCACAGCGGCGAGCGAAAGGGGCGTGCTAACAGCCAGCCGGATCGATGCCAGCAACCGTCCAGGACCTGGAGGCGAAAAGACAGCCTTGCTCAAGTCATGAGGATGGTTCTGCATCGAGCCCGGCGAAAAACGACAAGCGTTATCGACACCATCACCCGACAAGCAAGATTTGCTTGCCGGTACTTATCCTTAAGAATCCTGACAATCCAATCCTGCATCTTTGCGCGCAACCCGATTACAACTGCAGGTGCAACCCTGATCGGCGCAAGGATGTGCGTACACGTTACTTTCCATCGAATTTGCAATGAGCGGGGCCGATGGAGCGCGCCCCTGTGTAAAATATCGTTTTAATTCTTACACCAGCAGAGGTTTGACCGCCGCCTGTCGATTATATATTCAAAATGAAGGACTTAGAGAGAATTTCTGGGAAGACAGAGCGAATGGCGACCCAAAACGATGTTGTTCCCCCTTCATCACAACAGGCTCTGCAGGCGCAATTTGTCACAATCGGCGAAGAAGACGCCGGACAGCGTATCGATAACTACCTGTTGCGTGTCTGCAAAGGCGTACCGAAGAGTCATATCTACCGCATCCTCCGTTCAGGTGAGGTACGTGTCAACAAGGGCCGGATCGACCAGCTCTACCGCCTGGCCGAGGGCGATACCGTGCGCATCCCGCCGATCCGCATCGCCGAGAAGGCCCGCAACGACACCGTGCCGGGGACCGAATTCCCCATTGTCTTCGAAGACGCGCACTTGCTCGTCATTAACAAGCCGGCCGGCGTGGCCGTCCATGGCGGCTCCGGCGTGTCCTATGGCGTGATCGAGCAATTGCGCGCGGCGCGGCCGCAAGCCAAGTTCCTCGAACTGGTGCACCGGCTCGACCGCGAAACCTCGGGCCTGCTCCTGATCGGCAAGAAGCGCAGCGCGCTGACCAATCTGCACGACCAGATGCGCGACGGGACCACCGACAAGCGTTATTTCGCGGCCGTGAAGGGCGACTGGCACAACAAGCGCCAGCACGTCAAACTGCCGCTGCATAAGTACACGACGGCGGATGGCGAGAAGCGGGTCGTGGTCCAGGCCGGCGGCCAGGAAGCGCATACCATTTTCAATCTCTTGAAAAAATGGCAGGATTTCGCCTTGCTCGAAGCCGAGCTCAAGACGGGTCGCACGCACCAGATCCGGGTCCACCTGGCGTCGAGCGGTTTCCCGATCCTGGGCGACGAGAAGTATGGCGACTTTGCATTCAATAAACAGTTGCACAAGGCGGGCCAGGGGCGCGGGGCGCTCAAGCGCATGTTCCTGCACGCGCACCAGATCACCTTCACGCACCCGGACAGCGGCGAGCGGATGACCTTGCGCGCGCCGATGCCTGAAGAATGCGAGCGGTTCTTGGTAAGCTTGGGAGCACACAGTGCGTGATACAAGTTTGCGCACAATCAAAAAACTACGGAGACAGGCGCCCTGGGCCGCTGCTAACTAATGGCAAGAAAACAATTTGACCTGATCGTGTTCGACTGGGATGGCACGCTGATGGACAGCACGGCGGCCATCGTCAAGTGCATCCAGGCGGCGGCGCGCGACCTTGCCCTGCCGGTCCCGAGCGATACTTCGGCCGCCCACGTCATCGGCCTTGGCCTGGCCGAGGCGATGCAGGCGGTGATGCCCGACATCCAGCCGGCCATGTACCCGCGCATGGTCGAACGCTACCGCTATCACTTCCTCACCAAGGACCACGAACTGGTGCTGTTCAAGGGCGTTCGGGAGATGTTGGCCGATCTTAACAACGAGGGCTATTTTCTAGCCGTGGCCACCGGCAAGAGCCGGGTAGGCCTCAACCGGGCCCTGAACGCGACCGGCCTGCTGTCGATCTTCGACGCTACCCGTTGCGCGGATGAGACATTCTCGAAGCCCCATCCCGCCATGCTGCAAGAACTGACCCGCGAACTGGGCCAGGACCTGCGCCGCACCGTGATGATCGGCGACACCACCCACGACCTCATGATGGCGAACAATGCCGGCGCGTCCGGCATCGCCGTCGAGTTCGGCGCCCACCCGGTGGCCCAGCTGCAAGCCTGCCAGCCGTTGTTCTCGGCACGCTCGATCCCCGAGCTGCATGCCTGGCTGCTCGAGCATGCCTGAACCGGCGAATGCGCGGATGGCGGAAGATGAGCGCCTGTTCGTGTGCGATGCCGATGATTTGCTCGACGCCGGCCGTGGCGTGCGCTTCGCGCTGCTGGCCTGGGGGCAGCGGGCCACCGGTTTCGTGATCCGCCACGGCGGCCAGGTCCATGGCTACCTGAACCGCTGCGCCCACGTTCCGATCGAGCTCGATTGGCGCGAAGGGGAGTTTTTCGAGTCCGGCGGCCAGTACCTGATGTGCGCCACCCATGGCGCGCTCTACGAGCCCGGCAGCGGTAAGTGCACCGGCGGTCCCTGCCGCGGCGGGCGACTGCATCCGATCGCCGTACATGAAGGCGCGGGCAAGATATACTGGCTGCCCGACGAGCGGTTCCGCGCGCCTGCGCAGGAATAGCTCGCCCATCGACCCATCCGACTTTATGAGTGACCAAACGAGCCATGACCACCCCGGCGACAGCCGGCTCGCATCGAATCCGACGATCGGCAACTGGGAGCGCGAAACGCTCGAGAAACTGGTGTTCGCCACCGTCCAGGAGCGGCGCCGTGCCCGGCGCTGGAGCATTTTCTTCAAACTGAGCTTCCTCACCGTCGCCTTGCTGGCGCTGTGGGCATACTACGACTTCAATTTCGGCAGCGGCGACGTCGAAAACCTGGGCCGCCACACGGCTCTGATCGAAATCAACGGCGAAATCGAGGCCGAAGGCAGCGGCGCGGCCGATACCGTGATCCCCTCGCTGAACAAGGCGTTTTCCGATCCCGGTTCGGCGGCGGTGGTGCTGCGCATCGACAGCCCCGGCGGCAGTCCGGTGCAGGCCGGCATCATCGTGGACGAGATCCAGCGTCTCAAGCGCGGCTATCCCGACAAACCCCTGTACGTGGTGGTGGACGAGATTTGCGCCTCGGGAGGTTACTACATCGCCTCGGCGGCCGACCGCATCTACGTCAACAAGGCCTCGATCGTCGGTTCGGTCGGCGTGCTGATGGACAGCTTCGGTTTCACCGGCACCATGGACAAGCTCGGCATCGAGCGGCGCCTGATGACGGCCGGCGAGAACAAAGGTTTCCTCGATCCGTTCAGCCCGCAGTCCCCGAAGCACCGCGAACACGCCCAGGAGATGCTCAACGAGATCCACCAGCAATTCATCGCGGTGGTGCGCGCCGGACGCGGCAAGCGTTTGAAGGAAACTCCGGAAACCTTCTCCGGCCTGTACTGGACCGGCGCCAGGGCGGTGGACATGGGCCTGGCCGACGCCTTCGGCACGGTCGATACGGTGGCGCGCGACATCGTCAAGGCCGAGGACATCGTCGACTACACGGCGCACGAAGGCTTGCCAGAACGGGTGCTCAAGAAATTTGGCGCCGCGGTCGGCGAAAGCGCGGTCAAGGCGGCGTATCACGGCGCCGTGCCGAAATTGCGTTGAATATTTTGTACTTGAATACCGACAGCCAGCGGCTATAGTGGAACGGTAGCGCGAGCAGCAAGGGTCAAGAGGCAAATGCTTCGATCGGCTCGGACGGCGACCCGCTATCCACCGCACGCGGTGCGGTTTCGAGAGAATTCAATTCCTCACGGTAGTAAGTCCCTGTGAGGCTGGCCACATGGCTTGCCTGCCGCAGGAACGGAAACGACGGCCTCGGCCGTCGTTTCCATTTGTACTTCATCGGGGATGTCCTTCAGCGGCATGTACCTCATCGGCATGTACTTCAGCGGGATGTACCTCATCGGTACGGCTGCTCTCTTCCAGTTTTTTTGTCACCCTGTTTTCCGGTCTCACCTGCGTGCCTCCGGCGTCCTGCCGGGAGGCGTGCCGGTTCAGGTACACGTGCCGCACTGCCGGGAATCGCCATCGCGATCCGAACGGCAAGGCGGCTGGGAATTCTGCTGCGTAGGGGTTTGGTTGTTTTGTTGTGAGACCTGCAATCCACCTTGGGGCAAGCTCATCTGTGGTGGATGCCACATCACCGGCTTTCGCAAGGGCATCAGCTCATCGTGCTGGGCAAAGCCGCCACGGTCGAGCCAAGCCTGATGGTCGCGCATGGCGCGCGCATACCAGGCGGCGCGCAACGGCGGATGGCCGCCTTGAAGGTGGGGGAGGCCACCGCCCCGCCAGCGCGCCATGGCGAGTCGGGTGGGGAAAAGCGCCGCGTGATCCTTGGCGAGCCGTTGCCGCGCACAATGGGACTCCTGAGCGGAAAGCTTTACATTAGCTGTGTCGAGATCGTCGTTCACGTTCATTCCTATCTTCTGGCTATGGCCTCCCCATCACGAGGATGCCTAGGTGCCGTTAGGCGGATTCCTAACGTGTTGAAGTCTATCAATGCGAATTTCGAAAGGCTTGACGCTGCTCAAATGAACGAACGCATGCAAATTGGGTCGGAGGTAGCGCTACCAAATTTGTCCGATCTCGCTGACACCCGTACCCGACGACGCCAACAGGTTTGCCCGGCAACGCTTTCCCAAGGGGGCTGCGCATCTGGTAAAGTCTCGGCCCATGAGTAAATTGTCCCTAGACCGTATCCTGCAATCGCAGGGATTCGGCACCCGCAAATATTGCCGCGCGCTGATCGAGGACGGCGACGTCGCCGTCAATGGCGAGACCGTCGACAGCTACAAGGCCACTTTCGAGACCGACGGCCTGGTCCTGACCGTGTTCGACGAAGAATGGCCTTATCGCGAGCACGTCTACATCGCGCTCCACAAGCCGGCCAACTTCGAATGCTCGCGCAAGCCGAGCCACCATCCGGGCGTGCTGACGCTGCTGCCGGAACAGTTCACCTGGCGCGAGGTGCAGCCGGTCGGCCGCCTCGACCATGACACCACGGGCATGCTGCTGATGTCGGACGACGGCCCCTTCATCCACGCCCAGTCCTCGCCCAAACGCCACGTGCCCAAGGTCTACCAGGCCACGACCGCCGAGCCGGTGACCGACGAGCTGGTCGCCCACATGCTGGCCGGCGTGCAGCTGAACGACGAGCCTGCGCCGCTCAAGGCGGTGTCCTGCGTCCAGCGCGGCGAACATACCCTCGAAATCGTCCTGGAACAGGGCAAATACCACCAGGTCAAGCGGATGCTGGCCGCCGCCGGCAACCATTGCAGCGCGCTGCACCGCTCGCAGATCGGCGGCCTGACCCTGGAATCGCTCGGCCTCGAAGAAGGCGAATGGTGCTTCCTCGACCAAGCTCAGCTCGATCTGCTGGCGCCAGCCTGATCGATCCGTGGGCGGGGACGGCGGTAGTCGCATGCTTCGATGCAATACGTGCGACATCGATAAGAAATATCCGCGACACTTACGCGCGATGGCAACTGAACATCAGTTGCTGCACGAACGTTTTGATATAGAACAATAAATATGCACGCCTATCGCCCGATTCTTCCCCAGTCCATCGCCCTGATTCCGCTCCTGCTGGCCTTGCCGGCATTGGCCCAGACCGCACCGCAAACCCTGGCGGAATGCGCCGCCATCGCCGACGGCAGCCAGCGCCTGGCCTGCTTCGACGGCGTCGCCGCCAGCCAGGCGGCGGCCGCGGCCAGTACCGGTCCGGTCACCGCGGCCGTGACCACGCCCGCCCCGACGGCCGCCGTGCCGCCGGTGCCGACCACGCCGCCGGTGGCCGAGGGCGCCTTCGATGCGCCGCGCACCAGCGCGGTGGACCGCACCGCCTCGGTCGATCCGGTGGTACAGGCCGCATCCCAGTACACACTGAGCAGCCACTGGGAGCTTGACCCGCGCGACAAGCGCGGCGTGTTCAAGTTCCGTCCTCACCACCCGAGCTATCTGATCGCGACCCGGACCCACCGTCCGAACGAAGAGCCTTACCGCGATTTCTGGGAGGCTGACCCGGATGCCGAAGGCTTGTCGAAGGCCGAGCTCGAATTCCAGCTCAGCTTCAAGATGAAACTGGTCGAGACGCTGTTCGAGATGCCGGTCGACGTCTGGTTCGGCTATACCCAGAACAGCTTCTGGCAGGCGGCCAACCATGAGGCGTCGAGCCCGTTCCGCGAAACCAATTACCAGCCCGAGGTCATGGCCGTCACGCCGCTCGACTACGCGCTGGCGGGCATCAATGTCCGCTTCCTGAACCTGGGCTTCGTGCACCAGTCGAATGGCCAGTCGTCGACACTGTCGCGTAGCTGGAACCGTTTCTATGCGCAGCTTGGCCTGGAGCGCGGTCCATTGAACATGACCCTCAAGGCCTGGAAGCGGGTCAACGAATCGGCCGACGACGACAACAATCCGGACATCATCGATTACATGGGTCGTTTCGAACTGGCAGGCAACTACCGCCTGAACGGCGGGCATGAGCTGTCGGCCCTGGTGCGCCGCAACTTCAGCACCGACAAAGGCGCGGTGCAGGTCGGCTGGGCCTTCCCGCTCGCCGGTCCGGTCAAGGGCTATATCAATGCTTTCGCCGGCTATGGCCAGAGCATGATCGACTATAACTACTTCCAGCGCAGCGTCGGCGTCGGCGTCATCGTCAAATATTGACCTGTAGAATGGCTGGCTCGATTCCAGGAGCCCGCCCATGAAACTCGCCACGCTCGACGACGGCACCCGTGACGGCCAGCTGGCCGTGGTGTCGCGCGACCTCAGGACCGCCCACGTCGCCGACGGCATCGCGCCCAGCCTGCGCGCCGCCCTCGACGACTGGGCCTTCATCGCGCCCCAGCTCGACGCCCTCTACCGCCAACTCAACGAGGGCAAGGCGCGCCGTCCCTTCGACTTCGACCCGGCCCGCTGCATGGCCCCGCTGCCGCGCGCGAGCGGGCGCGTGTCTGCCGCGACTTACCTGCATCGCCATGAACTGGAACGCCGCGCCGCGGGCGCCGAACTGCCGGCGGCCTGGCGCGACATGCCGCAGCTGGCCTGGGCGGCAAGCGACGGCTTCCTCGGCCCCCGGCAAGAGCTGGTGCTGGCGCGCGAGGAGTGGGGCATCGATTTCGGCGCCGAACTGGTGGTGGTGAGCGGCGACGTGGCGCAGGGCGCGACGCCGGACGAGGCGAACGGCCAGATCCGCCTGTTGCTGCTGGCCAATGACGTCACCCTGCAGAACCTGGTGGCGGATGAGCGGGCCGCCGGCCTGGGCCCGCTGCATGCGAAGCCGGCAACCGCTTTCGCGCCGGTGGCGGTGACGCCGGACGAGCTGGGCGAGGCCTGGCGCGGCGGCAAGGCCGCGCTGCCGCTGCGGGTGGTGTGGAACGGCAATCCGGTCGGGACGCTGGAGGCGGGCGAGGACATGGCCTTCAATTTCCCGCAATTGCTGGCGGCGCTGGCCGGCAGCCGCAAGGTCGCGGCGGGCACGATCGTCGGCGCCGGCGTGGTGGCGAACCGCGCGACGCGCCGCCACACGCCGGGTTACGCCAGCATCGCCATGCAGCGCTGGCAGGAAATCATCGATGGCGGCGAAGCCGTCACCCAGTATCTGCGGTTCGGCGACACGGTGCGCATCGAGATGCTCGATGAGAACGGGAAATCGTTGTTCGGGGCGATCGAGCAGATGCTCAAGCACCCGGATCCAGCCTGAGACACCTGCACGTCGCCCCCGCCCTCGCCGGGCGCCTTGGCGGGGGGCAAGTTTGCATGCAGGTCGGCAGCCCTGGAAAACAGGCAATATTCGGATACCCGCGAACGATTCAATGTTGCGCGTGCCAGAATGCGTCGTCCGCCTGCTTCCCGCGTAATTCCACTTCGACCGGCCGGCTGATCCGGCGCAGCGCATCGGCGCGCAGCAGCCGGCCGTCCGGCTCGTGCAGCCGGTACCACAGGAAGGCCACGCCGGACAGGGACAGGCGTTCGCCGCCGAACAGGTTGCCGCGCACCTGGGTCAGGCCTTCCAGCCGCAGGTCGACGTCCAGCACGAGGGCGCCGGCGCTGCGTTCGGCCTGGCCGAGGTAGCGCGCGGCAGTGAACAGGGGGCTTTTGTCGCTGGCCTCGCCTGCCCTCAAGCCCTCGGTGAAGGCGTCGACCGCCTTCAGCTGGGCCCTGGCGGCGGCCTCGACGGCCTGCAGTTCCTTCTTGAGCTCGCCCTTGGCGGCGTCGGCCAGCACTTCCAGCCGCGCCGCGTGCCGGGCCAGCACCGACCGTTCAGTCCCCACCAGCCTGACCCGCTCGAGCAGGCGGTCATGCCGCGCGATGTCGAGTTCGCCCATATAGCCGCCCAGTCCGGCGAGGCGGGTGGGGCAGCTGCGCGCGAGCGCGCTGGCGAACAGGGCGCGCGCGCCGTCGCCATAGGCAATCCCGGTGAAGGTGGCGTCGCTCTTGAACAGGCTGGCCAGGTCGGCGCCGGCGCGCAGCAATACCGTGGGCGCCGTGAGCCAGATCAGCGGTATCGCCGCACGGCGGTCAGCCGATTCAGGAGTCTGCGCGTTAAGGTAGTGTTGCAGTTCGAGATTGCGCTCGGCCAACTCCTGCGCCGTGCGTGCAAGGGCGCCGTCGACGGTGCGGGCCGCCACCACGCCCTGGCTGACGACCGGGTCGTACAGGGTGACCTGGCGATCCTGGGGCAGGCCGGCGCAGACTTCCAGCGCGAGTTCCAACGCCAGGTCGAAGGCGCGCGCCAGGCCGGCGGCGCCAAACTTGCCTGCATCGACGTTGCCGCTCAAGGCCTTGGCCTGGGCCGGCGGCAGGCGCGCCAGCAGTTCGGCGCGCTCGGCCTCGGCCAGCGCCTGGCGGGTTTCCGCTTCCAGCAGGCGGGCCCGGGCTTCCAGCAATTCGGGGGAGGGGGCGCCCTGCGGCTGGGCCGTCCCCGGGTAGAGGACGCTCACGCATAACACAATGCAGAAAATGAAAGTTTGCGGCTTTCGATTATGTATGGCCATGGTTCACCTTATTTGTGAACGAGAAATAAATCTATCCAAATGTCACTGAAGAAAAAGTGTAACAATTTGTCGAGAAATATTAGGAGAAGTTTCAGGGTGATTGATTGTCAGATCGCAATCTCCCTAGAATCGTCGAATTGTTCTTTCACAATCAAGGGCTTGCGTGACGGAACAGAGCATTTGTGACATTGGGATAGAATCCGTAGCCGGGCACGTTTGCCGGAAAATCAACAGGAAATGCGATAGAATTGACGAGTTAACAAAGTGGTTCTATGAGTATTAATAACCTTCCCATGGCCGGCCTCGAAATCGGCTTTGCCACATCGCTGATCTGCTCCCTCCTGCTCGTGTTCACCACACGCTGGCACGGGCGCTATTCGCTCGACGCGACGCGCGGTGTGCAGAAATTCCATATCACCCCGACCCCGCGCATCGGCGGCGCCGCCATCATGATCGGCCTGTGGATGGCGCTGGGCGTCCTGCCGCAGGCGCAGCAGGAACTGCTGCTGCCGGTGCTGATGGCCGCCTTGCCGGCCTTCGTGTTCGGCCTGGCCGAAGACCTGACCCGCACCGTGTCGGTGCGCGCACGCCTGCTGGCGACCATGGCCAGCGGCGCGGTCTGCTGGTTCCTGACCGGCGTCACCCTGCAATACACCGGCCTGGCGCCGCTCGACGGCCTGCTGGGCTGGCTGCCGTTCTCGGTGCTGTTCACCGCCTTCGCGGTGGGCGGCGTGGCCAATGCGGTCAACATCATCGACGGTTTCAACGGCCTGGCCAGCGGCACGGTCGTGATCGGCCTGGCTACCCTGGGCCTGATCGCCCTGGGCGCCGGCGACGTCCACCTGGCCCAGCTGTGTTTCGTGATCTGCGCGGTGACGGCCGGCTTCTTCGTCGTCAATTTCCCTTTTGGTAAACTGTTCCTCGGCGACGGTGGCGCCTACCTGCTGGGCTTCCTGCTGGCCTGGCTGTCGGTGATGCTCGTCTACCGCAATCCGTCGGTCTCGGCCTGGGCCCCGCTGCTGGCCTGCGCCTATCCGGTCTTCGAAACCCTGTTCACCATCTGCCGCCGCCTGTGGTGCCGCCGCCATCCTGGCCATCCGGACAGCTGGCACCTGCACAGCCTGGTCAAGACGGCGATCACCGCGCGCTACCTGCGCATGCTGCCGGCGCCGCTGCGCAATGCCTGCGTGTCGCCGGTGTCGTGGAGCATCGCCCTGGTGCCGGCCGCGCTGGCCGTCAATCATGCCAGCACACCCGACGTGCTGATGCAGGGTGTGATCGCCAGTTTCGCGCTGTACCTGGTCGTGTACGGCCTGGTGGTCGCCGCCTGGCGCGCCCGCCGCCGCGTTCCGGCCCATATCGCCGCCGTCCCGCGGGCGCCGGCCAGCACGGCCACCGTCAAGGTGGTCAAGCCGGCGGTCGCCCCGATCGTTCCGATGTCCGCACCGGTGATTTCTCCGGTGATTTCCCCGGTCATCGTGTCGGCCCGCGTCGCCAAGCCGAGCGCGGCCAACCAGGCGGCGCCCATGTCCGACCTCGGCCGCGAGCAGCCGGCCCCGGCCTTCGTCCGCCGCCGCATGTAGCATGCAATGTCTGCCTGCCGCAAACAGCGGGCGGTTTCTCCTTCTGTTTTCTTCCTGGCCGCACGGCGATTCCGGCGATAATTTCACTTGCGCGGTACAAAGGCGTATGTGACATAGTTTGGCGGAGTAGGGATGTCGGAAGATAGCGACGCAGAAAAGACAGAAGACGCATCGCCCCGGAAGATCGAGAAGGCGCGCGAGGAAGGCGACGTTCCCCGGTCGCGGGAGCTGGCCACCTTCACCGTGCTGATGACCGCCGGGGCGTGCCTGTGGGCCTTTGGCGGCATGCTCGTCGGTAAACTGAGCCTGGCGCTCAAGTCCGGCCTGTCCCTCGACCGCGAGCAGGTCTTCAATCCCGCCATCCTGATCGAACGCATCCTCAATGACCTGGTGGGCGTGCTGCTGGCCTGCCTGCCGATCGCGGGCGCCATCATGGTCATCGCCCTGGTCTCGCCGCTGCTGATCGGCGGCTGGCTGTTCTCGTCCAAGGCGTTCATGCCGAACTTCATGAAGCTGAACCCAATCAAGGGTATTGGCAATATGTTCTCGAAAAACGCCCTGGTCGAGCTGTTCAAGGCGGTCGCCAAGACCATCGTGGTGGGCGTGGTGGCCTATATCGTCGTCAGCGGCCAGAAGGAAGCGATGCTGGGCCTGGCGGTCGAACCGCTCAACGAAAGCAGCGCCCACGTGGGCGCCATGATCGGCAAATCCTTCCTGTTCATCGTCGGCGCGCTGGGCTTCATCGCGCTGATCGACGGTCCTTACCAGTTATGGCACTGGAAAGACAAACTGAAAATGACGCGCCAGGAAATGATCCAGGAATCCAAGGAGTCGGACGGCAATCCTCAGATTAAGGGGAAGATTCGCCAGTTGCAGCGCGAAATGGCCCGCGGCCGGATGATGCAAAATGTTCCTACTGCAGATGTGATCGTCACTAACCCGACCCACTATGCAGTGGCGCTGAAGTATACGGACGGCAAGGGCGCGCCGCGGGTCGTGGCCAAGGGCATCGACGACGTGGCCGCCAAGATCCGCGAGCTGGGCCAGGAACACAAGGTCACGCTGATGGAAGCTCCGGCCCTGGCCCGCGCCCTGTATAAGCATACCGATATCGACGACGAGATCCCGGAAAAGCTGTACTCGGCGGTGGCGGAAGTGCTGGCTTATGTCTACCAGCTGCGCGCGTACAGGAAGGGCGAAGGGGATTACCCGGATCGCCCGACGAAGTTGAAAGTGCCTGACGAGATGGACCCGCTGAACCCGGCGTCGCAAGCGCCGCCGAAGCCAGGGGGGCCGAATTGAACTGAACACGGAGTGAACTGAATGACCAACAGCATGAAACTGCCAGCCTGGATGAGCGGCCTCGGTGCACGAGGCGGCAAGGCGGCAGCCGCGCCGATCCTGATCATCATGCTGCTGGCGATGATGATCCTGCCGTTGCCGGCCTTCGTGCTCGACGTGTTCTTCAGCTTCAATATCGCGCTGTCGATCATCGTGCTGCTGACCGCACTGTATACGGTCAAGCCGCTCGACTTCCTGGCCTTCCCGGCCATCCTGCTGGTCTCCACGATGTTGCGCCTGGCGCTGAACGTCGCTTCCACCCGTATCGTTTTGACCGAAGGCCACACGGGCGGCGACGCCGCCGGCAAGGTGGTCGAAGCCTTCGGCCACTTCCTGATCGGCGGCAATTACACCGTCGGTATCGTCGTCTTCATCATCCTTACCATCATCAACTTCTCGGTCGTGACCAAGGGCGCCGGCCGCATCGCCGAAGTCGGCGCGCGCTTCGCGCTCGATGCGATGCCGGGCAAGCAGATGGCCATCGACGCCGACCTGAACGCCGGCCTGATCGGCGAAGCGGACGCCCGCAAGCGCCGCCAGGAAGTCGCGCAGGAAGCCGAATTCTACGGCGCCATGGACGGCGCCTCGAAATACGTGAAGGGCGACGCCGTCGCCGGCATCATGATCACCGTGATCAACGTGGTCGCGGGCCTGATCGTCGGCGTCGTGATGCACGACCTGGCCGTCGGCGAAGCGGCCAAGGTGTACACCCTGCTGGCCATCGGCGACGGCCTGGTGGCCCAGATTCCCTCGCTGATCATTTCGATCGCGGCCGGCATGGTCGTGTCGCGCGTCGCCAACGACGAAGACGTCAGCTCGCAGCTGACCAACCAGCTGATGGCGCGCCCCGAATCGATGTACATCACCGCCGCCATCGTCGGCGGCCTGGGCCTGATCCCGGGCATGCCGAACCTGGTCTTCCTGCTGCTGGGCGGTTCGCTGGCCGGCGCCGGCTACCTGATCTCGAAGCGGCAGAAGGCGGCGCCGGCCAGGGAAGAAGCGGCCGCCGCGGCCGCCGCCGACGCCGCCGCCACCAAGTCGGCCCCGGCCGAGAGCGAAGAAGCGACCTGGCAGGACGTCATGCCGGTCGACACCCTGGGCCTGGAAGTCGGCTACCGGCTGATCCCGCTGGTCGACAAGAACCAGGGCGGCGAGCTGCTCAAGCGCATCAAGGGCATCCGCAAGAAGTTCGCGCAAGAAGTGGGCTTCCTGGCGCCGCCGGTGCACATCCGCGACAACCTGGAACTGAAGCCATCGGCCTACCGCATCACCCTGAAGGGCGTGGAAGTGGGCAGCGGCGAAGCGCTGAACGGCCAGTTCCTGGCGATCAATCCGGGCATGGCCAGCGGCACCCTGCCGGGCCTGGTGACCACCGATCCGGCCTTCGGCCTGCCGGCCACCTGGATCGAAGCCAACCTGCGCGACGAAGCGCAGAGCATGGGCTACACCGTGGTCGACGCCGGCACCGTCGTGGCGACCCACCTGAACCACCTGATCACGATGCACGCCTCGGAACTGCTGGGCCGCATGGAAGTGCAGGCGCTGCTGGACCACCTGGGCAAGGAAACGCCGAAGCTGGTCGAAGACCTGGTGCCGAAAGTCGTCTCGCTGTCGACCCTGCAGAAAGTGCTGCAGAACCTGCTGGTCGAGGGTGTGCACATCCGCGATATGCGCTCGATCATCGAGGCGCTGTCGGAGCACGCGAACATGACGCAGGACCCGTCGGAACTGACCGCCGTGGTGCGTGTGGCCCTGGGCCGCGCCATCGTCCAGCAGCTGTTCCCCGGCGAAAACGAGTTGTCGGTGATGACGCTGGACAACCGCCTCGAGCGTCTGCTGATGCAGGCGATGGGCGCCGGCGGCGACGGCACCGGCATCGAGCCGGGCCTGGCCGACACCATTGCCCAGCAGGCGGCCAACTCGGCCAACCAGCAGGAGCAGATGGGCCACACGCCGGTGCTGCTGGTGCCGGCCCCGCTGCGCGTGCTGCTGTCGCGCTTCCTGCGCCGCGCCGTGCCGCAACTGAAGGTGCTGTCGCATGCGGAAGTGCCGGAGACCAAGACGATTCGGGTGACCAGCCTGGTGGGCGTGCCGATGTAAGCCAGGCCCCCGGCCGCCCCCGCGCGCGGCCGGCGTACGCCAGCCGCGCCGGGTCGCACGGTCGTCACAGCGCCGGGATCAGCACCTTGTCGATCACGTGGATCACGCCATTGCTGGCGCGGACATCGACCGCCACGATCTTCGCGGGGTTGGCCGTCGTGTCGCGGATCGTGGGGGGCGTGCCCGACGCGATCGTGATGGACTGGCCGGCGACGGTGGCAACCGGGGCGCCGAAGGGGATCTGGGTCGAGAGCACCTGGCTGCCGATGACATGGTAGGTCAGCACCGTCCGCAGCTGCGGCGTCGTCAGGTTTTGCGGGGCCGCGGCAAAAGCGGCGTTGGTCGGCGCAAAGACCGTGAACGGACCGGCTCCCGCCAGCGTGCCCTGCAGGTCGGCGGCGACCACGGCGCGTACCAGCGAATCGAACTGTGGATTGGCCTGGGCCATCTGGACCACGTTCAGCACGCCGGGCGGCACCAGCACCTTGTCGACCGCATGGATGACGCCGTTGCTGGCCGGGACGTCCGGCGTGACCACGTTCGCGGTCGTCAGCACCGCGTCGGTGATCTTGACACCGCCCGTGAAGTCCAGGCGCAGGGTGGCGGGTGCGTTGGCGTACGCATAGGCCGTCGCTTGGGAGGAGCCTCCGGCGCTGAGGTCGGCGGCGGTCTTCCTGCTTCCGAGGACATGGTAAGTCAGGATGCTGCGCAATGCGCTCGCTGGCAGTGCGTTGACCATGGCGGTGGCGTCCGTGAACCCGAGGCGGGTGGCCAGGGCGGCGAATGCCTGGTCGGTTGGCGCGAAGACGGTCAACTGCGCGCCCGGATCGGTCAGCGTGGTGCCGATGCCCGCCTTGGCCACGGCCGCCGACAGTGCGGTGAATCCTCGCGCGTTCGCCACTTCAGCCAGATTGCCCATGACTTGTTGCGGGTCGTCATCGTCGCTGCCGCAACCGGCCAGCCCCGCCAGCGCAACGCACACCAGACCAGCCTTCAGAAAATTCCTGACATCCATTTTGTTTCTCCTAAGGTCAACATACGTGTCGTCAATTGAACCGATAATGAACCATGATGGAATGGCGGATGCATCATGGTGACCCGCGCTGATCCTTACCGGTACCCGCCACAGACTGTATTCCCAATCAGGAAAATGACAAGATCGTCCGATTGGAAGCCGGTTCAATGTCGATTCAACCATTGAAGCGAGGCTTGTCCGCATGGCGGTCCGCAACGGCGGGCGGAGCACCGGACACGCGCGTCAACCGATGGCGTGACGGCGGCGGCGACATGCGCGCGTGAATCGCCAGTCCCGGACGCCGGGGCGTGACGCATGGCCTTGTCGACGGCATTGCAACCGTCGAACCGGTCTGACCATGATGGTTTCGCCCGCCATCGACAGGCGCTCCGCCCAACTGCTTGGACCTTCCCGCGAGGGAAAAGATCGCTCAGCAGCCGCCACTGTGACGCGAATCCTGGCCTGCCACCCCGGCATCGTCTATCGTTTTTACCGATTCAACTGAAATAGACCATTTTCCCCATCCTTTTCCCCTGATGGTTTCCTGAGGGCATCGTCAATAATGCTTCCTATCGACAGGCATCGTGCCCGTCATGCAGAACCAGATTGAAGCGCGGAGAACCAGATGAAGGTTAAGAAATTTACGGCAGCAACTTCCCGAGATGCATTGCGCAAAGTGCGCGAAGCCCTGGGGCCGGATGCCGTCATCCTCTCCAACCGTCCGGTGGACGGCCAGGTCGAGATCCTCGCGCTGGACAACGACGACGTGGCCTCGCTGGCCGCGCCGGCCGTTGACTCGGAAATGGCCCAGCCGAAGCCCAACCTGCAGCTGCAGCATCTGGAAGACCTCGCGCCCGCACCGGCCCCCGCCGCCGCCCCGGCCTTCCTGTCGCGCCGCCTGCAGGACAGCGCCCCGGCCGCGCCAAGCGCGCCGATGGCGCCAGCCTACGCCGAGCCAGCCCCGACCTACGCCGAACGCCGCGCCCCGGCCGCGGAGCCGGCCATCGACATGAGCGCCATGACCTCGATGATGAGCGCCGCGATCGCCCAGGCCAAGGAATCGGCCGCCGCCGAAATGAACGGCATGATGAGCGAGATCCGCGCCATGCGCGGCCTGATGGAAACCCAGTTGGCCGAACTGTCGTGGAACGCCACCGCCCAGCGCGAGCCGCACAAGGCGACCGTGCTGCGCGAGATGCTGGCCGCCGGTTTCTCGGCCACCCTGGCGCGCTTCCTGATTGAAAAAATGCCGGCAACCAAGGATGCCGCGGAAGCGATGCGCTGGGTCAAGAGCGTGCTGGCCCGTAACCTGACCACCATCGGCAACGAAGACGCGCTGCTGGAGCAGGGCGGCGTGTACGCCCTGGTCGGCCCGACCGGCGTCGGCAAGACCACCACCACCGCCAAGCTGGCCGCGCGCTGCGTGATGCGCCACGGCCCGGACAAGCTGGCCCTGATCACCACCGATGCCTACCGTATCGGCGGCCACGAACAATTGCGCATCTACGGCAAGATCCTGGGCGTGATGGTGCACTCGGTGAAGGACGAAGCCGACCTGCGCATCGCCCTGAAGGAACTGCGCAACAAGCACACCGTGCTGATCGACACCATCGGCATGTCGCAGCGCGACCACATGGTGGCCGAGCAGGTCGCCATGCTGTCCGGCTCGGGCGCCGACGTGAAGCGCCTGCTGTGCCTGAACTCGACCTCGACGGGCGAGACGCTGAACGAAGTGGTGCGCGCCTACCAAGGCAGCGGCCTGCACGGCGCCATCATGACCAAGATGGACGAAGCCGCATCGATCGGCGGCGTGCTCGACGTCGTGATCCGCCAGAAGCTGAACCTGCACTACATCTCGAACGGCCAGCGCGTGCCGGAAGACCTGCACGTGGCCGACCGCGCCCTGCTGGTCGACCGCGCCTTCCGCAACCGCGGCAATGCAACTGCCGACGCAGACATGCCGCTGATGATGGCCGCTGCACAAACCGCTGGCGCGCGCGAGGTGAACCTTGGCTAGTTTCGATTTCGACCAGGCCGAAGGCCTGCGTCGCATGCTGCAGGGCCCGCGTCCGCGCGTGGTCACCTTCCTCTCGGCCACGCCTGAAGACGACAAGGGCGCCATGCTGGTCAACCTGGGCGCCTCGCTGGCCCAGACCGGCAACGACGTGCTGATCGTCGATGCCTGCGAAGTGGAATACGGCGTCGCGCGCCGGCTCGGCATGAACCGCAGCGCCTCGCTGCTGCAGGTGGCGCGCCAGGAAAGCGCATTGAACCAGGTGATCCGCCCGGCGCCGCAAGGCTTCTCGGTGGTGCCGATGGGCGCTCCCGCGACGGCGGCCGAGGCGCGCCGCCTGGGCAATACCTTCGACGTGCTGGCGCTGCAATCCGGCATCGTGATCGTCGACGCCGAGCTCGGCCCGGACGGCGATTTCCCGCTGGCTTCGATGAGCGATTCCGAGATCGTGGTCCAGGTGTCCACCAGCGCGGCGTCGATCACGAATGCCTACTCGCTGGTCAAGCGGCTGTCGCAGCAACTGGGCCGGCGCCCGTTCGGCATCCTTGTTACCGGTGCGACAGAGGCTGAGGCCAAGGTGGTATACGATAATATGTCAGCAGCAGCAACACGTTACCTTGCCGTCAAGCTCAGTTTCATGGGCTCGGTACCGGCCGACGAGTACTTGCACCGGGCCGCGCGCCTGGGCCGGGCCGTGGTCGACGCCTTCCCGCTGGCCGGCGCGTCGGTGGCGTTTCGCCAGCTGGCAGGCAAGTTCGCGCTGCACGCCATGCCGCAGTTCGGCAGGCAGGGGAGCGCGGCCCACTTTGGTTCGTAATCGACATCGGCAATAGCACACACGTAGAGAGAAGACTGACACCAGCATGTACACGGTCAAAGGGAAAGCGGACAAGAATTCTTTGCTGACGGAGCATATGCCGTTGGTAAAGCGCCTTGCCCACCACATGAAGGCCAAGCTGCCGCCTTCGGTGGAAGTGGATGACCTGGTACAAGCCGGCATGATCGGCCTGCTGGATGCCATCAACCGCTACGAAGACAACCACGGCGCCCAGTTCGAGACCTATGCGGTGCTGCGCATCCGCGGCGCCATGCTCGACGAGCTGCGCAGCAGCGACTGGATGCCGCGCAGTACGCGCCAGAACATGCGCAAGGTCGAGAGCGCGATGCACGAGCTGCAGCAGCGCCTGGGCCGGCCGCCGAGCGAATCCGAGGTGGCCAAGTCGCTCAAGCTCTCGCTCGAGGATTACCAGGACATGCTGGCCGACTCGGGCGGCCACCAGCTGCTCTATTACGAAGATTTTCATGACGACGACGGCGACGGCAACTTCCTCGACCGCTACGCGGTGGACGACAGCGACCCCTTGCGCGGCCTGATGGAAACCGATTTCCGCCACGCGGTGATCGAGGCCATCGACAACCTGCCGCCGCGCGAGAAGCTCTTGATGGGCTTGTATTACGAAGAGGAGCTGAACCTGAAGGAAATCGGCGCCGTCATGGGCGTCAGTGAATCGCGGGTGTCGCAGCTGCACACCCAGGCCGTCGCGCGCCTGCGCACCACCTTGCGAGAGCATATATGGACTGGGCCAGCGTAGGCGGCCTGGTGCTGGCGATCGCCGGCATCTTCCTCGGCTACACGCTCGACGGCGGCAGGTTTGCATCGCTGATGCAGCCGGCCGCCTTCGCCATCGTCGTCGTCGGCACCTTCGGCGCCGTGCTGCTGCAGAGCGAGCCGCGCACCTTCCTGCGCGGCCTCGGCATGCTGCGCTGGGTCTTCGTGCCGCCCAAGAACGGGCGCCAGAAGCTGTCGCGCGACATCACTCTGTGGAGCCAGACGGCGCGTCGCGACGGCCTGCTGTCGCTGGAACAATACATGAACAAGGCCGACCCGTTCGTGGCCAAGGGCCTGCGCCTGGTGGTGGACGGCATCGCGCCGGACAAGCTGCGCAGTTTGCTGGAACACGAGATCAACGGCTATGAATTCGCCCAGCGACAGGCGGCGCGCATCTGGGAATCGGCGGCCGGCTACGCGCCGACGATCGGCATCCTGGGCGCCGTGCTGGGCCTGATCCATGTGATGGAAAACCTGTCCGACCCGGCGCGCCTGGGTTCCGGCATCGCGGTCGCTTTCGTGTCGACCGTGTACGGCGTCGGCCTGGCCAACCTGTTCTTCTACCCGGTCGGCAACAAGCTCAAGGCGATCGTCAACGACCGGGTCTCGCAGTACGAGATCCTGGCCGAAGTCTTCGCCGACCTGGCCAGCGGCGACCACGGCCGCGTGGTCGACGAACGCGTCGCCAGCCTGCTGGCGCGCCACTGACGGGGGACCCAGGTCATGGCCCGCAAGCGCTACGACGACGACGTCCCGCAGGAACACCACGAGCGCTGGCTGATCTCCTACGCCGACCTGATCACCTTGCTGTTCGCCTTCTTCGTGGTGATGTACGCGATCTCGATCGTCAACGAGGGCAAGTACCAGGTGCTGTCGGACGCCCTGGGGGACGCCTTCGGCGGACGCGGCGCGGCGACCCAGGTGAATACCAACGTCGAGCCGGTGCTGCCGCTGTCGCACATCATCAACCGCAAGCGCAACGAGGCCGCCCGCCGCGAGCAGGAGCGCATGGGCGTGATGGCGCGCGAGCTGTCGGCGACCCTGCTGCCGCTGGTGAAATCGGGCCAGGTGCGGGTGACCCAGAATGCGCGCGGCATCAGCGTCGAGATCAATGCCAGCGTGCTGTTCGAGCAGGGCCAGGCCTTGCTCGACCCGGAAGCGCGCGAAGTGCTGGGCGCCGTGGCGGGCCTCTTGAAGGACGATACCCACCGCATCGAGGTCGAGGGCCATACCGACGACGTGCCGATCGCCAGCCCGGTGTATCCGTCGAACTGGGAGCTGTCGACCGCGCGCGCATCGAGCGTGGTGCGGCTGTTCATCGACAACGGCCTGCCGCCGGCGCGGCTGTCGGCGATCGGCTTTGCCGACACGCGGCCGGTCGCGCCGAATACCGACATCGCCGGGCAGACCCGCAACCGGCGGGTGGCGGTGACCATCCTGGCGGCCCTGCCTGAAACAGGCGGTAACATACTGCCCTGAACCAGAACGAGATCTCATGTCATAATCGGAAGGCCGTTGCCGCATTCGCGGCGGCGGCTTGTCAAACCGTGATGGCCCCGTGTCGGGAGGAGGCGAAATGCATGTCAAACGAAGCATGCCGGCAGCTGTGCTGGCGACGTTGCTGGCGCTGGGCGGCCTGGTCGGCGCGGTCAAGGCCGTGGAGGCCAAGGTGAACGTGCATCACCGGCTCGAGGTGGAGACCGGCGCCAAGTCGGTCAAGGTGCGGGTGCTGATCGAGAACCGCGGCGACCAGTCGGTATGGATCCCGCGCGAGATCGCCCTGGGCGACGACCTCACCGCCCCGCGCTTCAACCTGCGCACACCCGGGGAAGAACTGGCCTATACCGGCCGCATGGTCAAGCGCGCCGCGCCGGGCCCGGCCGACTACCTCGAGGTCAAGCCGCAGACCACCCACCTGAACACGATCGACATCACCCAGGCCTATGCGTTCAAGCCGGGGCAGCATAGCTACGAAATCCGCTATGCGGGGCCGTGGCTGTCCAGCCTGGGCAAGCTCGATGCGGCCAGCATCAAGAGCAGTCCGGCGATTCCGGTGAAGTTTTCGTTTACGCAGCGCTAGATCATCGTTTTCTGAAACGTAGGGTGGATGGCGCAGCCGTCCACCCTACGGGTATCGAACATCCGGTGTCCGCCATCATTGCTGCACCGGCGTATTCTCCCCAAAATACTCATGTGAATCGGCGTTGTTGATCGCCCGCTCCGGCGCCGATCTCGCCAGTTCGGCGGCGCCGGCCTGGCCGTACACGTGGTCGTCGGTCGCCGCCACCACGTCGAAATGGCTGAGCTCATGCAGCAGGGTGCCGCCGCGCGAATCGGTGCCGGTCACGGCCGCGGCCCAGAATGCCCTGCACACCCACACGGTGTACGGCCGCGCCGGATACACGTACGCAAAATACGGCTCGTCGCAATCGCAATCGATCCTGACCGGCTTGTTCTCGAACGCGTCCTTGATGGCCGTGAAATTGCTCGTGACCTTGGCGCCGCGCGCGGCGTCCAGTGCGCCGAACCAGGTCGAGTAGCGCTCGCCATACTGCTTGCCCGAGGTGAGATAGGCATGGCTGTCGACCGTCATCGCGCGTCCCGCATCCATCGCTGTCACCAATTGCTCCTGCTGGGCGTTCGAGCAGTTGGCGTAGCTCAGGCCGGCGCCGCCCGGTTCCGGCGCCATGCCGGCCGGCTTGGCGCCGCGCGGCAGGCGGCCGTCGACCCAGATGCTGACCGGCTTCGACACCAGTTCGCCGACCACCGGCTGGACACCGGCGCCCGGCGCCGGCATGGCCGCGCTGTGGTAGCGGATCGTGTAGTTGCCGGTCACGCTCATCTCGTACAGCCGCGACAGCTCCACCGTCTTGCTGAGCGAGGCGCCGGGATCCAGGCGCACGTAGTCCGACGGGCCGGGCGCCGCGCGCTTGATGCGCCGGCCGAGGTAGCGCACGGGCTGGCCGTCGCGCCGCACCTCGAACAAGGGCGCTTCCACCCCATCCAGCGGCGTGCGCCAGCGCAGCAGGTGCGCTGTGGCGCCGGTCGTGTTGGTGAGGGTGACGCGCACCATCACGTCGTCGCCACGCTCGACGGTGGGCTTCACCGGGGTGACGGTGACCTCGACGGCGGTTGCGCCGCCGCAGGTAAGCGACAGCACCAGGGCCGCGACGGCGGCCGACGGAAGGATAGGGTGGGGGGACATGGCAGGCTCCAGAAATGATGGCGATTCCCCACTGTCACCCCATCCATGCGCCGCATCTTGTTCTGGTGCAACGTCCATCGCTTCTCTTCTTAAACGAGGTCAATGGGCTGGCGGATACTAAGACAAATAAACAACAGATCATGAATCAATGACGGACCGCCAGGAAGCTATTTGCTATCATGCAACTAAGATATCCAGCAGGTTATTAATTCTTGGTCAAGATGATTGGCCAGAGGCGTTTCCCATGATTACCCAGACGAGCAGTGGTACGACCAGGTCGGTGCGGTTCTTGCAGGCGCGGAGGACGGCATGAGGGAAACCCGGGAAATGATCGACGCCCTGGCGCGAGAAATCGGCCTGGACGACGAGGAAATCGCGGCGCGCCGGAGTTTCCTGCAATTCGACGAGCGCGACGCCGCCATCCTGCGCGAGGTGCACGAGCTGCTGGACCACGAGCGCGACACCTTCTCCGACAGTTTTTACGCGCACCTGCTGGCCTTCCCGCGCATGCGCGAGCTGCTGGCCGATGGCGAGACCACGGCGCGCCTGCGGCGCGCGCAGGCCGGCTATTTCAGCAGCCTGACGTCCGGCGACTACGGCGCGGCCTACATCCACGAGCGCCTGCGCGTGGGCGCGGCCCACCAGCGCATCGGGCTCGACCCGAAATGGTATATCGGCGCCTACCGCAAATACCTGTCCGAGCTATCCAGCATGCTGTGGCAGAAGCTGCACCATGACCCGGTGCGTTTCATCGAGGCCTGGGATGCGGTGCTGAAGGTGGTCTGCTTCGACATGGGGCTGGCGCTCGATACCTATGCCCACGCCGACCAGCGCAACGTGCGCCAGAACCGCGACTACCTGGAGCAAGTCATCGACGGCATGCCGGCCGGCCTGGTGGTGGTGGACGCCGACCGCAAGGTACGCTCGATGAACCGCACGATGGCCGACCTGATCGGCGCGCCCGAAGAGGCGGCCGCGGCCGGGCGCCCGCTCGAGGAATGGCTGCCCGACGCCGGGCTGGCGGCGCGCGTCGACGAGGCGCTGCATACCGGCGCGCCGCAAGACAATGTGCTGGTGACGCTGGACGGCCGTGCCGACGGCGTGCGCTACGTCGAGTTCACCATCCGGCGCACCCGGCAGGCCGGCGGCCACATGCTGCTGCTGATCGGCCAGGACATCACCTTCCGCCGCAAGGCGCGCCTGCGCCTGCAGGAGAGCGAGGAATTCTTCCGGCTCACCTTCAGCCAGGCCGCGGTGGGCATCGTGCTGCTGGGCCCGGACGGACGCCTGCTGCGCGTGAACCGCAAGATGGCGCAGATCCTTGGCTTCAGCGAGGTGGAGCTGCTGCAGCGCTTCTTCCAGCAACTGACTTACGAAGACGACCTGCCCGACGAGCTGGCGCTGATCAAGCGCCTGCGCGCCGGAGAGATCGGCGACTACCAGCGCGAGCGGCGCCTGCTGCGGCGCGACGGCACGCCGATCTGGGTGAACATCAGCGTCTCGACGATGCGCGACGCCAACGGCAACCAGCGCTTCATCTCGGTGGTCGAGGACATCTCGCGCCGCAAGAGCGCCGAGGAAGCGCTGCTGCGCATGGCCAACCACGACGCGCTGACCGGCTTGCCGAACCGGGTGCTGCTGCAGGACCGCCTGGGGCAAGCGATCGTCCACGCGCACCGCGCCGGCACGCAGGTGGCGGTGATGTTCATCGACCTGGACCGCTTCAAGCACGTCAACGACAGCCTGGGCCATGACGCCGGCGACAAGATGATCGTCGAGATCGCGCGCCGCCTGGCGAGCAGCCTGCGCGAGAGCGACACGGTGGCGCGCCAGGGCGGCGACGAATTCGTGGTGGTGCTGCCCGAACTGGCGGGCGAAACCGATGCCGCCACGGTGGCGCAGAAGCTGCTGGATAACCTGTTCCAGCCGCTGCTGCTGTGCGGCCAGGAAGTCTTCCCGACCGGTTCGATCGGCATCGCGATGTACCCGCGCGACGGCCTGGACGCCGCGACCCTGCTCAAGTGCGCCGACAGCGCCATGTACCAGTCAAAAGGCACGGGCGGCAACCACTACAGCTTCTACATGGCCGACATGGGCGCGCAGTCGGTGGAGCACCTGCGCATGGAAGGCGCGCTGCAACGCGCGCTGCAGCGCCAGGAATTCCTGCTGCACTACCAGCCGGTGGTGGACATCGTGACCGGCAACGTGAGCGGGGTGGAAGCGCTGCTGCGCTGGAAACCGCACGGCCAGCCGATGGTGGCGCCGTCGGACTTCATTCCGCTGGCCGAAGAGACCGGCCTGATCGTCCCGATCGGCGAATGGGTGCTGGAGACCGCGATGGCGCAGCAGGTGGCCTGGCTGCGCCGCGGCCTGCCGCCGGTGCGCGTGAGCGTGAACCTGTCGGCGCGCCAGTTCCTGGGCCAGGACGTGGCCCAGCGCGTGGCCGCGCTGCTGGCGAAAACCGGCTGCGATCCGCGCTGGCTGACGCTGGAGATCACTGAAAGCGTCTTGATGCAGAACCCGGCCGCCGCCGCCGAGACCATGGCCAGGCTGGCGAACATGGGCGTGCAGCTGGCGATCGACGATTTCGGGACCGGGTATTCGAGCCTGGCGAGTCTGAAGCGCTTTCCGATCCACAGCCTGAAGATCGACCGCAGTTTTGTCAGCGACCTGACCCAGGACGCGGACGACGCCGCGATCGTCAATGCGGTGATCGCGCTGGCGCATTCGATGAAGCTGAACGTGATCGCGGAAGGGGTGGAAACGTCGGAGCAGCTCGCCTTCCTGCACGCGCATGGGTGCGATCAGATGCAGGGGTATTGTTTCAGCAGGCCGGTGGAGCCGCAGGGGATCGAGGCGTTGTTGAAGGCGGCGGAGGCGGCGTAGACCGGAAGGTCCGCCCGCCACGCAAAGTGGGCGTCGCCCGCGGCCAAGCGGCAGCTGGATTGACAATTGAGCTATATCGCCCCGAAAATGGTGCGATGATTCAGGGGTCAGGCAGGCGCCCTGGCGCCATCTGACCATGTACACCTTTACCAGGAACCGCAGGAATGACCATCCTCGTGACGGGCGGAGCGGGCTTCATCGGCTCGAACTTCGTCATCGACTGGCTGGCGCGGCATGACGAGCCAGTCGTCAACCTCGACAAGCTGACCTACGCAGGCAATCTCCAGAACCTCGCCAGCCTCGAAGGCGACCCGCGCCACCACTTCGTGCGCGGCGACATCGGCGATGGCGCCATGGTAGGCCGCCTGCTGGCCGAACACCGGGTTCGCGCGGTGCTCAATTTCGCGGCCGAAAGCCATGTCGACCGCTCGATCGAGGGCCCGGGCGCCTTTATCCAGACCAATATCGTCGGCACCTTCCAGCTGCTCGAAGCGGTGCGCGCCTACTGGAACGGCCTGGAGCCGGCCGCGCAGTCGGCATTTCGCTTCCTGCACGTCTCCACCGATGAAGTGTACGGCTCGCTGTCGGGCGATGCGCCGGCGTTCAACGAGCAGAACCGCTACGAACCGAACAGCCCATACTCGGCCAGCAAGGCGGCGTCGGACCACCTGGTGCGCGCCTACCACCATACCTATGGCTTGCCGGTGCTGACCACCAATTGCTCGAACAATTACGGCCCGTTCCACTTCCCGGAAAAACTGATCCCGTTGGTGATCCACAATGCGCTGGCCGGCAAGCCGCTGCCGATCTATGGCGACGGCCGGCAGATCCGCGACTGGCTGTACGTGCTCGACCACTGCAGCGCCATCCGCCGCGTGCTGGCCGCAGGCCGGCTGGGCGAGACCTACAACGTTGGCGGCTGCAACGAGAAGGCGAATATCGACGTGGTGCGCACCTTGTGCGCGATCCTGGACGAGCTGCGTCCGCGCGCCGATGGCGCGTCTTACGCGACCCAGATGACCTTCGTGAAGGACCGTCCCGGACACGACCGCCGCTACGCGATCGACGCCGGCAAGCTGGAACGCGAGCTGGGCTGGCGACCGGCCGAAACCTTCGAGACCGGCATCCGCAAGACGGTCGGGTGGTATCTGGCCAATGGCGAATGGGTGCGCAACGTCACCAGCGGCGGCTACCGCGAGTGGATCGACCGGCAATATGCCGATGGGCGGCCGGCCGCATGAAGATCTTGTTGCTCGGCAAGGACGGCCAGGTTGGCTGGGAACTGCAGCGTGCACTGGCGCCGCTGGGCGAACTGCGTGCGTGTGGCCGTGGCGAAGGCGATTTTGCCGACCCCGGGGCGCTGCGCGCGCTGGTGCGCGCTGTCGCTCCCGACGTCATCGTCAATGCCGCGGGCTACACGGCGGTGGACGAGGCCGAGAGCGACCGGCACGCCGCGCACGCTTGCAATGCGGTCGCGCCCGGCGTCCTGGCCGAAGAGGCGGCCGCGCAAGGCGCCTGGCTGGTGCATTATTCGACCGACTACGTGTTCGACGGCTCGAAGGTGGGCGCGTGGGTCGAGACCGACGTTGCCAATCCGTTGTCGGTGTATGGCCGCACCAAGGCCGAGGGCGAGGAGCGGATCCGCGCCAGCGGCGCCAGGCACCTGATCCTGCGCACCAGCTGGGTATTCGCTGCGCGCGGCGGCAATTTTGCCAGGACCATACTGCGCCTGGCGAAGGAGCGCGAGACCCTGAGCGTGGTGGCCGACCAGCACGGCGCCCCGACCGGCGCCGAGCTGCTGGCCGATGCCACGGCGCTGGCGCTGCATCGTATCGCGGCCCTGGGGGATGCGGCGTTGCGGCTGTCCGGTACCTACCACCTCGCCGCAAGCGGCAGCGCCACCTGGCACGCGTATGCCAGGCATGTGCTGGCGCAGGCGCAGGCGCACGGCGCGGTGTTGAAGGCCGGGCCGGATCGCGTGCAGCCGATCGCTGCCAGCGCCTTTCCGGCGCCGGCCGTGCGACCGGCGAATTCACGCCTGGATTGCAGCAAGTTCTGCGCGGGTTTCGGCCTGGTGCTGCCCGACTGGCGCTATCACGTGAACCGCATGATCGCCGAGCTGGCGGCGCAAGGAAACCTATGAGCGAACCCAAGAAACGCAAGGGCATCATCCTGGCTGGCGGCAGCGGCACCCGCCTGCATCCGGCCACGCTGGCGATCTCCAAGCAGTTATTGCCGGTGTTCGACAAGCCGATGATTTATTACCCGCTGAGCACGCTGATGCTGGGCGGGATTCGCGACATCCTGATCATCTCAACGCCGCAGGATACGCCGCGTTTCCAGCAATTGCTGGGTGACGGTGCGCGCTGGGGACTGAATCTCTCGTACGCGGTGCAGGCATCGCCCGATGGCCTGGCGCAGGCTTTCCTCATCGGCGAACACTTCCTCGGCGACGCGCCTTCGGCGCTGGTATTGGGCGACAACCTGTTTTACGGTCACAATCTTCATCCGATGCTCGAGCGGGCCAACGCGCGTCACGACCTCGCGAGCATATTCGCCTACCATGTCCAGGATCCCGAGCGCTATGGCGTGGTCGAGTTCGACAGCGAAGGCAAGGCGGTCACCCTCGAGGAAAAGCCGGCCGTGCCGCGTTCGAACTATGCCGTCACGGGCTTGTACTTCTACGACCGCGACGTCGTGGCGATGGCGCGCGACCTGAAGCCGTCTTCCAGGGGCGAACTCGAGATCACCGACCTGAATCGCGCGTATCTAAAGATGGGCAAGCTGAACGTGGAAGTCATGGGGCGTGGCTATGCCTGGCTCGATACCGGTACGCACGAATCGCTCCTCGACGCCAGCCAGTTCATCGCCACGATCGAGCGGCGCCAGGGCCTGAAAGTGTCGTGCCCCGAAGAGATTGCCTTTCGCAAAGGGTGGATCGATGCGCGGCAGCTCGAGACACTGGCGTCGTCGATGAAGGGCAACAGCTATGGACAGTATCTGTTGCGCACGGCAAAAGAAGGACTCTGATGGAGATTACGCGGCTGGCGATCCCCGACGTCTTGCGCATCGTTCCCCGTTCATTCGGCGACGAGCGCGGCTTCTTCTACGAGAGCTTTCGCCAGGATCTCTTCGATGCGGCGGTGGGCCGCAGAGTAGCGTTTGTCCAGGATAACCATTCCGGTTCGGCCTGCAATGTGCTGCGCGGCCTGCATTACCAGGTCCGGCAGGCGCAAGGCAAGCTGGTGCGCGTCGTGAGCGGAAGCGTGTTCGACGTGGCGGTCGATCTGCGCCGCTCGTCGCCAACCTTCGGCCATTGGGTGGGCGAGGTGCTCAGCGCCGAAAACCGGGCGCAGATGTGGGTGCCCGAAGGTTTCGCTCACGGTTTCATCGTGCTGTCCGCCAGCGCCGAGACGGTCTACAAGGCGACCGACTATTATGCGCCGGAGCACGAGCGCTGCATCGCCTGGGACGATCGCCACCTGGCAATCGGGTGGCCGCGCACGTCCGCGCCGGTCGTGTCGGCCAAGGATCGCCAGGGCCTGCCATTTGCAGCGGCCGAACTGTTCGACTGACGCACCGCTCCGGAACCTTGTGTCCGGACCTGTCAGCCGCGTTCGTCATTCCCTTCACGCACCGACCGCGGCGGCAACTGAATCGCCGCCAACGCCCCATACAACGGCGGACTGAGCACCCGCGACACCGTACTCGCCACGACCGCACAAGCCATCAGGCTCAGCACCATCCCGTGTCCATCCACCATCTCCATGACGATGATGAAGGCCGTCAGCGGCGCCTGGGTCGCCGCAGCCAGAAAGCCGACCATCCCCAGCGCGATCAGCGCCGGCGCATGCGGATACCCGGTCAGCACGGCAATGTCATGACCCAGGGCGGCGCCGATCGACAGCGATGGCGCGAAAATCCCGGCCGGGACGCCCGACCAGGCGGTCAGCCAGGTGGCAGCGAACTTGAACAAGGCAAATGCCACCGGCAAGCCGGCCTCGTTCTCGAGCAGGCCGCGGGTCGCCTCGTTGCCGCTGCCATAGGTAGCGCCGCCGCTGACGATGCCGATGATGGCGACCACGAGACCGCAGCCGAAGGCGAAACGCACCGGGTAACGGGCGCGCCAGCGGCTGGGCAGGTCGGGCGAGGTGCCGCGCAGGCTGGCCAGCAGCAACCGCGCGAACAGGCCGCCGGCCGCGCCGCACACGATGGCCGCCAGCAGCCCCGGCCACAACAGCGACAGGCCGATCGGGCCGGGATGGATCACGCCGAAGTGGGGGCCGTTGCCGTGAACGGAGACGGCGATCAGGCCGGCCAGCACGATGCCCGCCACGATCAGGCCGCTATTGCGTTGCTCGGGTGTGCGCGACAACTCTTCGATCGCGAACATGATGCCCGCCAGCGGGGTATTGAAGGCGGCGGCGATGCCGGCCGCGCCGCCCGCCACCAGCAGGGAGTGCGCGCTGATGCCGCTGCGCCGCGGCAGCCAGCGCCGGGCCGACAGCATCACGCCGGCCGCGATCTGCACCGACGGGCCTTCGCGCCCCAGCGACAAGCCGCCCAGCAGGCCGGCCGAGGTCAGGCCGATCTTGGCAAGGCTCAGCTTGAGCGACACGAGGAGGGGACGGCGCCCGCCCGACAGCACGGGATCGAGCGCCGCCATCACCTGCGGGATGCCCGAGCCGCCGGCGCCGCGCACATAACGGCGCGTCACCCAGACGATGGCGGCGCAGCACAGCGGCGTCCAGATCAGCGGCGCCCACCATGCGTGGTCACTCAGTTGCTGGAATCGGCCAAAGGCGGATTCGGCGAGCCAGGTGAAGGCGACCACGACCAGACCGGCGATGGCGGCCATGCTGACCACGACGATCCGGGTGCGCCAGAGATGAGGAGAAACGAATTCACGCCGGAAGGCGGAGCGCACATCGTGCGAAGAGGGTTCGGGCGGCATGATGGCCGATAAATAGTGGAAGCCATCATTATAAACATTTGTACGAATGTATTGCTGCTGGTGTGCAGCAGAACTCGTCGATTGTGTTGTTTATACCAGAATCAGCGATGCCACGCGGCGTAAAACAGCCGGCAAGGTGGGCGGCGCGTAATTCGTGCCACCGGCACGTTCGTAATTCGTGCCACTGGCACGAATTACCCCACGCGTCCGGATCACGCATGCCTGGCGGCAGAGCGGGCGATGTGGAACGCGTGGATGGCAGAGCCATCCACCCTGCCAGGGTGGCATCAGGGGAGCTAGCGCGGCCCATCTCCCGGCGTCCCCGAGCTCTCGGCGCCCTCGGCCAGCCGCTCGCTGATCTTGTCATCGCTGGCGCGCCCCACATCATCCTGCGCCGCACGGTCGAGGTGGGTGCCTGCCGAGCCGCCGGTCGCCGCGCCGCCGATCTCCGACTGGCTGCTTTGTCCTTCTTCCGACTTGCCCAGCACGCCGCCGGCGATCGGCCCGGAGGCATTGCCATGGCTGCTCTGCGCCGCGCCGGCCGGGCCGACGTTGCTTTCAGGCGAAGCCTTGGCGAAGTTGCTATGGATGCCGGACTGCTGGCTGCCCGCGCCGATGCTCGACGTACCGCTCATGTCGTCGGTCACGAAGCCCGCATAGGAATCGGCGCGGCCCTGGCGCAGGCCCTGGCCTGGATTGTCCTGCTGGAGGTCCTTCGGTTGTTTATCTTCCATGATGCTCTCCTTGGCACAGCTGACAAAATGACCATCTGGGTCTGCCTGCCGTCGTTCCCAATAGGAGGGGAGAGCGCCTGCGCGTAGGATTTTCCGTTCACGCTGCCTGATCGCGCCCGACGGGCGCGCCTAGCGTGCCTGGCGTGACCGCACCGGCTGCAGCTGCGGCGCCAGCGCGATCACCTTGTCGCGGCCGGCCGACTTGGCTGCGTACAGGGCGGCGTCGGCGCGCGCCAGGGTTGCCTTGAACGGCTCGTCGGTCTGGGTCGCCGTCACGCCGATGCTCAGCGTCAGCGGGAATTGTCCGGCATGGCGCTGCAGCGTGGCGGCCAGCTGGCGCAGCTCGTCCTGCAGCTTTTCGCCGACCGTGCAGGCCGCAGCCAGCGTGGTTTCCGGCAGCAGCACCGCGAACTCGTCGCCGCCCAGGCGTGCCATGCAGTCGGCCGCGCGCAGCGAGGCGCGGGCGCGTTCGGCCACCAGTTGCAGGGCGACGTCGCCGGCTTCGTGGCCGCCGCTGTCGTTGATGGCCTTGAAATGGTCGAGGTCGATCAGCATCAGGGCCAGCGGCTGGCCGTTGCGCCGGCTGCGCGCCAGCTCGCGCTCGGCGATGTCGAAGAAGGCCTTGCGCGACCAGGCGCCGGTCAGGTGGTCGTGGTTGGCGATGTACTCGGCCTGGTGCAGGATGTGGCGGTGCATGGTCAGCAGGCCGCCCAGGGTCAGTGCGGGCAGCGCCAGCGCGGCGGCGGTCAGGATCGCCAGGCTGGCGGTGCCCGGCTGCAGCAGCGAGCCGGGTGGTTCTGCCGCCAGCAGCAGCCAGGCCATGCGCACCGCGTGGCCCACCACGACCAGGGCGCACATGAGCAGCACGAAGCGCTGCACCTTGTTCAGGGTGGCTGGCGCCTGCTGCGGGGGTAGTCCGGTCATGGGCCGGGCCGGGCCGGCGCCGCGGCGCACCAGCACGCTGCGCGCGATGTCGGCGCAGACGGCAGCCTGAAACAGCGAGGCCACGGCGCTGCGCGCGGCAAAGGAATCGACGTGGTAATGGAAGAGCGCGATCAGCAGGCCGACGGCGCCGACCAGCAGGGACAGCGGCTTGATGCTGGCCGGCAGGCCGGCCAGCTGGCGGTAGCCGGCCGCCAGCGCGGCGCCGGCGCCGGCATAGGCCATATTGGCCACCTCATAGGCCAGCAGCGGCGGCAGTTCACGGCCGAAGGCGTACAGCAGATTGCCCACCAGTCCCAGGACGGTGGACGCCAGCATCGCGCGCATGCCCCGCACGTTCTCCGATCCGGCCGCCAGCAGGGCCAGGAAGACGAGAAAGCAGAGCAGGGCGGCGATCAGGAAGATCTGCTGGGTGGCGAGCATGTGGACAGGCCTGTGCGCCGTGGCGCGGTGAAAGGGGCGATCGGCGGTATTATGCCCCGTAATCTGCCCCGTAATCTTGCCATCCGGAATGTTGGGGTTGGCGGGGTAGTCGCCGACCCTGCGACAGCGGGCGGATTACCCGACTACATACCGCTTCGACACTCCCAGCCCGACGGTCTGGCCGCTGGCGCCATAGATCGCGCCGGTCGGCGCATTGGTCGGGGTGCGCAGGGCGTTGAGCACGCCCTGGTTGTGCGCCAGCTGCTTGCTGATCAGCATGCCGTTGACGCGGTTGAGTTCTTTTGCTTCGCGGGCCACGTGCAGCATGCGCTGCCATTGTTCCCGCCCTGCGCCATCGTCGATGGCGGCCAGCCAGGGCTCCATGCCCGCTTCCGATCCTTCGCAGCCGGCTGCCCGCAGCGCCGCGTGGCGCTGTTGCGACAGGCCCGACAGGCTCGCCAGCAGCGCGTTCTTTTGCGTGGTCAGGCTGGACAGCTCGTCGGCGTCGAGCGCGACCAGGGATTGCTGTTCCTGTTTCATCAATGCCACGAGGGCATCGAGGTGCTGGTGTTCTGCGGCAATAGTCTGGATCGGGCTCGGCGTCATGGTTTAGCGTTGTCTTGAATGGAGCAAGTCGCGTACGGTTTCTAGCAAGCCGTCCGCCACTTTCTCGGAGTTGACTTGGAACTGGCCATCGGCGATGGCCATCTTGATGCGTTCGACCTTTTTCGCGTCGAACACCTGCGCGCCGCCGCCCACCGCATTGGCCATGGCCTGGCCTTGCGAGGACAGCCGGACGCTGTCGGTCTGCGCCTGGGGCGTCGGCGCCGTCGTTGCGGCCTTGTCGGCGCCACGCGCGGTATTCGTCTGCGTGGCCGCCGGCTGGAGGCCGGGGTTGCCCTTGAGCGTATCGTTGATTTTCACAGCATCATCCTTCTCGGTTCGAAGCTACAAGCTCCGGGATCTGCTTGATGTAACGGCTGCGCCTTTACAAACTTTAGCGATCAATCACGAAATCGATGCGTCAAAATCTACAATTACTTTAGAGAACTATTTCCACCATCCCGCCGTTGCGCGCCAGGCCGCTGACGACGGTGCCGGACTGGGTGCGCACCTGCACCACCTGGCCGTCGCTGGCGTTGTTGATCGCCTTCGCTTCGCTCGAAACCGAGAAGTTCGAACCGCGCGAAACCAGTCGTACCGCCTGGCCCTGCTTGATCACCTGTTGCGCGCGCAAGGTGTCCGTGCGTAGCGCGGTGCCGGCCGGCAGCGAGATGGTCGGGGTGCGGCCGATCGCCTGCGCCATGTCGGTGATGATGCCGTTCGGCATGGCGGCGATGTCGGCCTTCACCAGCACCAGCTGGCTCCCGTCGAGCGGCTGGCCCTGGGCCAGCGGCACGGCGGCGGCGACGTAGTCGGCCACCACGCTCACCTGCGCCTGCAGGTACAGCGACCAGGCCGGGGCGCTGCAGCGCACGCCCACCGTGGTCTTGCCCCAGGGGCGGGCGCCCGGTTGCAGGAAGGCTTCGGGCGCTGGGCAGGCCGGCAGCGAGAGGCGTGGATCGACGTCGCCCAACTTCACCGTCACCTGGCCCGGCAGGCCGGCGCTCTGGGTCTTCAGGAATTGCTCGGCGACCGCGCGCACCGCTTCCGGTTTCTGGCGGGCGGCGGCGGGCGTCTGTTGCGCCTGGGCGCCGCCGACCAGCAGAGCCAGCAGCGAAAAAGCGACAAATTGCTGTTTCATAGTGATTCCAGTTGAAGGGAGATCGGGAATGCTGCAATCTTAGGTCTAATGATTCCGTAGCGAAACATTGAATAGCGGGGGATTTCCACCTCCTTATCCGTCGATTGCCCGGCAAGCCGGGTCCGTATCATCGCTTCTGTCCCAACAAGCCACCACCGGAGGCAGCATGATCGGCAATCTCGACAACTACCTGCGTTTCAATGAAACCGCACTGTCCCTGCGCTCCCAGCGCCAGGAACTGCTGGCGTCGAACATCGCCAACGCCGACACGCCCAACTACAAGGCGCGCGACATCGACTTCGCCAGCGCCCTGCAGAACGCGATGACGGGCGGCAAGAACGCCGGCGCGATGAACACCACCAATAACAGCCATATGCCGCGCGGCGCCGCCACCGGCGACACCCTGGCCAATGGCACGCCGGTGCTGTACCGCGGCGTGGTGCAGGGCAGCGTCGACGGCAATACCGTCGACATGGACGTCGAGCGCAACCAGTTCGCCGACAACGCGCTGCGCTACGAGGCCGGGATCATGATGATCAACAGCCAGCTCAAGGGCCTGATGACGGCGCTGCAGAGCCAATAAGGAGCGGGTTGACCATGTCGCTATTTAATATCTTCAATGTGTCGGGCTCGGCGATGAGCGCCCAGGCCCAGCGCCTGAACACCACCGCCAGCAACCTGGCCAATGCCGACAGCGCCACTTCGCCCACCGGCGAAGCCTACCGCGCCAAGGCGGTCGTGTTCGAGTCGGTGCCGACCGCCTCGGGCGCCACCGGCGTGCGCGTGCGCGAAGTGGTCGAAGACCCGTCGCCGCTCAAGCAGGTCTACGACCCCAAGCATCCGATGGCCGACGACAAGGGCTATGTGTCGATGCCCAACGTGAACGTGGTCGACGAGATGGTGAACATGCTGTCGGCCTCGCGCTCCTACCAGACCAACGTCGAAACCATGAACGCAGCCAAGACCATGCTGCTCAAGACCCTGACCATCGGACAATAACCTTCTACTCATCATGACCAGCCCGATCAGCACCCAGAGCGCCACCTCGAATATTTCCGACCTGCAGTCGGCGATGAACGCCAAGCCGAAGGCCGAGACCGACAGCGTCCAGGCCGATACCGACAAGTTCATGACCCTGCTCGTCACCCAGCTGCAGAACCAGGATCCCTTGAACCCGATGGACAACGCGCAGATGACCAGCCAGCTGGCCCAGCTGCAGACCGTGACCGGCGTGAACAAGCTGAACACGACCCTGGAATCGCTCAAGTCGAGCTACCAGTCGACCGAATCGCTGCAGGCGACCCAGCTGATCGGCTCCGGTGTGCTGGTCGAGGGCGACGGCATCCTGCTGCACAAGAGCCAGGCGATCCTGGGCGTGGAGCTGGAAACCCCGGCCGACAAGGTGCAGGTCGTCATCAGCGATTCCAGCGGCAAGGACGTCGCCTCGCTGGAAATGGGCGCACAGGAAGCGGGCATCATCCCGATCGCCTGGGACGGCGTGCCAGACCCGAACAAGCTCGACGCCGACGGCAAGCCGGTGGTGCTGGCGGACGGCGCGTATTCCTTCCGCGTGGTGGCCAGCCGCGGCGGCGAAACGCTCAAGGACGCCAAGGCGCTGGCCTTCGACAGCGTCGCCAGCGTCACCACCGGCGGCAAGGATGGCGTCAAGCTCAATCTGCCGGGCAAGGGTTCCGTGACCCTGGCCGACATCAAGCAAGTCATGTAAGCAAGCCGCTTACCTTTTACCTCATTCAGGAGCATTACCATGTCTTTCCAACAAGGCTTGAGCGGCTTGAACGGCGCCGCCAAATCGCTTGACGTCATCGGCAACAATATCGCCAACGCCAGCACGGTCGGTTTCAAGGGCTCGACCACCCAGTTCGCCGACGTCTACGCGAACGCGCTCAACGGCGCCGGCGGCACCCAGGCCGGCATCGGCGTGAAGGTCGCGGCCATCGCCCAGCAATTCAACCAGGGCAATATCGAAACCTCGGGCAATCCGCTCGACATCGCCATCAACGGCGCCGGCTTCTTCCGCATCGAGCAGGCCGGCGTGGTCCAGTATTCGCGCAATGGCCAGTTCTCGCTCGACAAGAACGGCTACATCGTCAACGCCCAGGGCGCCAAGCTGACCGGCTACGGCCTCGGCGCGAACGGCCAGCTGGCCGCCGGCGCCCCGGTGCCGATCCAGATCGACACCTCGGACCAGCCGCCGAAGGTCACCTCGAACATCTTCGCCGAGATCCAGCTCGATTCGCGCTCGCAGCCGCCGGCCAACAAGCCGTTCAACCCGAACGATCCGACCACCTATAACAAGCAGAGCCCGCTGAGCACCTACGACACGCTGGGCAACCCGCACACCCTGTCGCTGTACTACGTGAAGACCGAAGCCGGCGAGTGGGATGTCTACACCAGCATGGACGGCACCGAGATGGAGTCGGCGAAAGCCGCCGGCGTTACCCTGACCGACGCCGGCGTGCTGGGCGCCCGCACCACCTGGGACAACGCCGACGCGGCGGGCAAGGCGGGCGCCATCACCGCCTACGCCACCTCGGCTGCGAATGCCGTGCGCACCGCCGCCGTCGCCGCCGATCCGGCCATGAGCGCGGACGACCAGGCCAAGATCGCCGCCACCGCCACCGCCGCCGCCGCCATTCCCGGCGCCACGCCGGAGCAGGTCAACGCCGCGATCATGAAAGTGCTGGCCGTGGCGCCGAAACCGCTCGGCACCCTGCATTTCGACACCAATGGCGCGCTGAACATGGCCACCAGCGGCACCGGCCCCGGCTTCAACGGCAAGTTCTCGGCCTCGCTGCCGGTCGTGCCGTCCACCGGCGCCGAGCTGCAGATCCCGGTGACCTTCGACTTCGCCAAGAGCACCCAGTATGGCAACGCCACCAGCGAGAAGCGACTGGACCAGGACGGCTACAAGCCGGGCGCCCTGCAGCGCTTCACCACCGGCGCCGACGGCATCATCCTGGGCCAGTACAGCAATGGCCAGACCAAGCCGCTGGGCCAGGTGATCCTGGCCAATTTCACCAACCCGAACGGGCTCGAGCCGCTGGGTAACAACGCCTGGGCCGAATCGGCCCAGTCGGGCACCCCGCTGATCGGCACCGCCGGCACCGGCGGCATGGGCGTGCTGCAGGCGGGCTCGGTCGAAGCGTCGAGCGTCGACCTGACCGCCGAGCTGGTCAACATGATCACCGCGCAGCGCGTCTACCAGGCGAATGCGCAGACCATCAAGACGCAGGACTCGGTGCTGCAGACGCTGGTGAACCTGCGTTGATGATCATGCTGGCGGTGCTTGAACGCGCCGCCGCATTTCCGCACTACTTAAGGACCACACCATGGACCGCCTGATCTACACCGCCGCCTCCGGCGCCAAGCACATCCTCGAGCAGCAGGCCACGACCTCGAACAACCTGGCCAACGTCAGCACCACCGGCTTCCGGGCCCAGATGGACGTGTTCCGCGCCGCGCCGGTGCAGGGCCCGGGCCTGCCGACGCGCGCCTTCGTGGTCGACTCGACCGCCGGCAACGATTTCTCGTCGGGCGCGCTGCAGGTCACGGGCCGCGACCTGGACGTGGCGGTGAAGGGGCAGGGCTGGCTGGCAGTGCAGATGCCGGACGGCACCGAGGCGTATACCCGCAACGGTTCGCTGCAGATGAGCCCGAACGGCGTGCTGACCACCGCGTCCGGCCAGACGGTCGCCGGCGAGGGCGGTCCGATCACCATCCCGCCCGACGCCACCGTGACGGTCGGCGGCGACGGCACGATCTCGACCATCTCCAACGTCGATTCGCCGGCCGCGCCGGCCGTGCTGGGCCGCCTGAAGCTGGTCAATCCTCCTGAAGGCGACCTGGTGCGCGGCGACGACGGATTGTTCCGCCTGAAGGATGGCGGCAACGCCCAGCCCGACCCCAATGTGCGGGTGGCGGGCGGCGCGCTCGAGGGCAGCAACGTCAATCCGGTCGATTGCATGGTCGATATGATCTCCCTGGCAAGGTCGTTCGACACGCAAATGAGCCTGTTGAAGAACGCCGAGAATAACGCCGCAAAAGCGACCCAGATCCTCGCTTTGAATTGATAGTTGCCCCGGCATAATTCTATTGTGCGTGGCGGTGTTCGCCTGCCACCAATAGGAGAATGCCATGATTCGTTCGCTGTACATCGCCAAGACCGGTCTGGAAGCCCAGCAGACCAACCTGGACGTCATTTCGAACAACCTCGCCAACGTCAGCACCAACGGCTTCAAGAAGTCGCGCGCCGTGTTCGAGGACCTGCTGTACCAGAACGTGCGCCAGCCCGGCGCCCAGTCGTCGCAGCAGACCAACCTCCCATCGGGCCTGCAGATCGGTACCGGTGTGCGCACCGTCGCCACCGAGCGCATCCACACCCAGGGCAACCCCCAGCTGACCGGCAATGACAAGGACGTCATGGTCAACGGTCCCGGCTACTTCCCGGTCCTGATGCCGGACGGCACCCAGGCATATACCCGCGACGGCTCCTTCCAGAAAGACCAGAACGGCCAGCTCGTCACCTCGAGCGGCTTCGTGGTCCAGCCCGCCATCACCGTGCCGGTGAACGCCGAATCGATCAGCGTCGGCCGCGACGGCACCGTGTCGGTCAAGATCGCCGGCGAAACCGCGATGACCCAGATCGGCGCCCTGCAGCTGGCCACCTTCATCAATCCCGCCGGCCTCGAGTCGCGCGGCGAGAACCTGTACGTCGAGACCACCGCCTCCGGCGCGCCGAACCTCAACGTGCCAGGCACCAATGGCGCAGGCAACCTGATGCAAGGGTATGTCGAAGCGTCGAACGTCAACGTGGTCGAAGAGATGGTCGCCATGATCCAGACGCAGCGCGCGTACGAGATCAACAGCAAGGCGATCACGACCTCCGACCAGATGCTTCAGAAACTGTCCCAGCTCTAATCCACGCCCATGAAAAGCCTGTCCCTGTCCTTCCTCGCCGCCGTCGTGCTGCTCGCCGGTTGCAATACCGCGCCGACCACCATCGTGCAAGGCCCGACCAGCGCCCGTCCGATGCTGGTCGACAACGCGCCGGCCACCGACGGCGCGATCTTCAACGTCAACAGCTACCGCCCGATGTTCGAAGACCGCCGTGCGCGCCATATCGGCGACCTGCTGACCGTCAACATCAGCGAGCGCACCACCGCCAACAAGACCGGCGCCAGCTCGGGCAACAAGACCGGCAGCGCCAGCTTCACCGCGCCGGGGCTGTTGGCGGGCAAGATCGGCGCCGGGGTCGACCTGGAGTCGGGCACCAAGTATGCCGACGGCGACAACCAGAGCGCCTCGAACAACTTCAGCGGCACCATCGGCGTGACCGTCACCGAAGTGCTGCCCAACGGTAACCTGATCGTGGCCGGCGAAAAGCAGGTCGCGATGAACAAGGGCACCGAGTTCATCCGCTTCTCGGGCATGGTCAGCCCGGACACGATCCAGGCCGGCAATACGGTCTCGTCGGCGGTGATCGCCGATGCGCGGGTCGAATACCGCACCAACAGCCGTCTCGACCGCGCCGAGGTGACCTCGATGCTGTCGCGCTTCTTCCTGTCGATGCTGCCGTTCTGATTGTTCTGATTGTTCTGATTGTTAGAGAATTCCATGCGTAAAATCACCGTCTTCATGCTGCTCGCCGCCGTTCTCGGGGGAACTGCTCCAGTGGCCCAGGCCGAGCGCCTGAAGGACCTGGCGACCATCGCCGGCGTGCGCCAGAACCAGTTGTCCGGCTACGGCATCGTCGTGGGCCTGGACGGCACCGGCGACCAGACCACGCAAACCCCGTTCACCGTGCAGTCGATCAAGGCGATGCTGCAGCAGAAGGGCATCAACCTGCCGCCCGGCGTCCAGCTGCAGCTGAAGAACGTGGCGGCCGTCATGGTCACCACCTCGCTGCCGGCCTTCGCCCAGCCGGGCCAGACGCTGGACATCACCGTGTCGTCGATCGGCAACGCGAAAAGCCTGCGCGGCGGCACCTTGCTGATGGCGCCGCTGCACGGCGCCGACGGCCAGGTGTACGCGATGGCCCAGGGCAGCCTGGTGGTCGGCGGCGTCGGCGCGCAAGCCCCGGGCGGCGGCGCGCAGGTGCAGGTGAACCACCTGTCGGTGGGCCGCATCTCGGGCGGCGCGACCGTCGAGCGCGCGGTGGCCTCGAACCTGGGCGCGGACAACCAGATCCGCCTGGAACTGAAAGAGACCGATTTCGCCACCGCGGCGCGCGTCGTGGAGGCTGTCAACGACCAGTTCGGTCCCGGCGTCGCGACCGCACTCGACGGCCGCGTGGTGCGCGTGCGCACCCCGTCGTCGAGCGACCAGCGCGTGGCCTTCCTGGGCCAGCTGGAACAGATCGACGTCAAGCAGCCGCTGGCCTCGGCCAAGGTGATCATGAACGCGCGCACCGGTTCGGTCGTGATGAACCAGGCCGTGATGCTGGAAAACTGCGCGATCTCGCACGGCAACCTGTCGGTGACGATCGGCGCCGACACGCAGGTGAGCCAGCCGAATCCGGGCAGCCTGGGCGCCACCGTCGTGACCCAGAACCCGACCGTCGAGATCAGGAAGGAACCGGGCCAGGTGCTCAACGTGAAGGGCGGCGCCTCGCTGGCCGAAGTGGTGAAGGCGATGAATTCGATCGGCGCCACCCCGCAAGACCTGCTGGCCATCCTGCAGGCGCTGAAGGCGTCCGGTTCGCTGCGCGCCGAACTCGAGATCATCTAATCATCAAACCTGACTGAATCGAGCCCCGCATGATCGCTTCGACACTCTCCTCCGACCAGACCGCCAAACTCGCGCTCGACACCAACAGCCTCAATGGCTTGCGGCAGAGCGCGAAGGACGGCTCGCCGGCCGCCATGAAGGAAGCGGCGACCCAGTTCGAGGCGATGTTCATCAATATGATGATGAAGAGCATGCGCGACGCCACGCCGCAGGAAGGCCTGATGGACAACCAGCAGACCAAGACCTTCACCACCATGCTCGACCAGCAGACCAGCCAGAACCTGGCCAAGCGCGGCGTCGGCCTGGCGGACGTGCTGGTGCGTCAGCTGAGCTCGCAGCAGATGGGCCAGCAGGCGCTGGCGATCGGCGCCGATGGCATGAACGGGGCAGCGGCGGCGGGCGCGGCCGCCGGTGCCACCGCGCCTGGCATGCGGGGCCTGCCGACGGCGATGAACGCCGCCGCCATGTACCAGCATGGCGCGATGGCCGGCCAGGCCGCCAGCAAGGCGCCGCCGCTGCCGGCCACCACCGAGAGCGGCCGGGTGCAGGCGCCGCACGTGCGCGCCTTCCAGGAAAAGCTGCACGAGCACGCGCACGCGGCCGAACAGACCACCGGCGTGCCTGCCAAGTTCATGCTGGGCCAGGCGGCGCTCGAAACCGGCTGGGGCAAGCGCATGATCAAGAATGCCGACGGCACCAGCAGCAACAACCTGTTCGGCATCAAGGCCGGCCCGGGCTGGAAAGGCAAGGTCGCCCTTGCCACCACGACCGAGTATGTCAATGGCAAGCCGCAGACCCGCGTCGAGAAATTCCGCGCCTACGACACGCCGGCCGATTCCTTCCGCGACTATGCCAGGCTGATCACGAACAATCCGCGTTACGAAAAAGTCATCGCCAACGGTGGCGACGCCGAATCGTTCGCCAGGGGCCTGCAGCGCGCCGGCTACGCGACCGACCCGAACTACGCGGCCAAGCTGACCCGATTGATCAAGCACTCGCTGGCCTGACGACCTGGCCCGGAAAAATGTCCTTGCAAATGACCGTCAAGTTTTTCCCAAACCTGCCGTAGACGGACTTGTTAAAGAGAGAAAACAATCATGAGCAGCCTTCTCGCCATCGGTAAGACCGGCCTGTACGCCGCCCAGGCGGCCCTGTCCACGACCGGCCACAACATCACCAACGCCAATGTGGCCGGCTATAGCCGCCAGGTGGTGGTGCAGGCGACCGCGGCGGCCCTGAACACCGGCGTCGGCTTCATGGGCACCGGCACCCAGATCGCGCAGATCAAGCGCTACAGCGACGACTTCCTGAACACGCAGGTGCGCAACGCCCAGGCCAGCACCAGCGGCCTGGAATCGTATTATTCGCAGATCAAGCAGATCGACAACCTGCTGGCCGACACCACGTCCGGCCTGACTCCGGCGATGCAGGGCTTCTTCAAGGGCGTGCAGGACATGGCGGCCAACCGCGCCTCGGTGCCGTCGCGCCAGGCCATGCTGTCGAGCGCCGAATCGCTGGCCACGCGCCTGAACGGCCTGGACGCGCGCCTGGGCGAGATCCGCGAGGGCGTCAATTCCGAGATCGAGTCGAGCGTCACCGCGATCAATACCTACGCCAAGCAGATCGCCAAGCTCAATGAGCAGATCGGCAACTACGCCTCGTCGCCGCAGCGTCCGCCGAACGACTTGCTGGACCAGCGCGACCAGCTGGTGCTGGAACTGAACAAGTACGTCAAGGCCACCGTGCTGCCGGGCGATAACAACAGCCTGACGGTCTCGATCGGCAACGGCCAGCCGCTGGTGGTGGGCCAGGATTCCTTCCAGCTGGCGACGATGCAGTCGCCGACCGACCTGACCCGCCTCGAAGTGGGTTACCAGGTGGGCGACAAGGTGTCGGTGCTGCCCGACGGCGCCCTGCCGGGCGGCAAGCTGGGCGGCGTGCTCGAGTTCCGCAGCACTACCCTGGACAAGGCCCAGAGCCAGCTGGGCAAGATCGCGATCGGCCTGGCCTACGAATTCAACCGCCAGCACGAGCTGGGCCTGGACCAGAACGGCCAGCCGGGCAAGGCCTTCTTCAGCGAAGCGCCCGCCTATGTGGGCAAGAGCGTCAACAGCTCGCCGCTGAGCACGTCCGAGCTGACGGCCAAGGTCGTCGACCCGTCGAAGCTGACCGACAACGACTACGAGGTCAAGTTCTCCGAAGGCCGCTACCACGTGCTGAGCCTGCCGGACCGCCAGTCGGTCGGCTCGGTCGAACCCGACGCCAACGGCGACGCCACCCTGGAAGTGGGCGGCGTGGAGATGACGTTCTCGAAGAGCGCGCGCGAGGGCGACACCTTCCTGGTGCGGCCGACCATCAACGGCGCGGCCGACTTCAAGGTGCTGGCCACCGACGTGTCGCAGATCGCGGCCGCGGCCCCGGTCCTGAGCAATGAACCTTCGAGCAACATCGGCAGCGGCAAGATCAGCGAGATCAAGGTCGACAGCGAGTTCCTGGACACGCCGCCCACGCTGCCGATCACGCTCAGCTTCAACAAGGGCGCCGCCGGCGCGCCGGACACGCTGACCGGTTTCCCGGCCGGCGAGACGGTCTACAAGGTCGACGACAAGGGCAACAAGACGCCGATCACGGGCGACGTCGTGTTCGAGAACGGCGCCACCTACAGCTTCGGCGGCATCACCGTGACGATGACCGGCGCCCCGGGCGGCGGCGACCAGTTCGAGATCGCCTCCAACGTCAACGGCGTCGGCGACACCCGCAACATCGCGGCGCTGGGCGAGCTGCAGACCAGGAACATCTTCAACGGCGGCACCGCGACCGTCCAGTCCTCGTACGCCCAGATGGTGAGCGAAGTCGGCAACAAGACGCGCGAAGTCCAGATCAACGCCTCGGCCAGCAATTCGCTGCTGGCGCAGGCCGCCGGCGCCCAGGCCGACGTCTCGGGCGTCAACCTGGACGAGGAAGCCACCAACCTGATCAAGTACCAGCAGGCCTACCAGGCGGCCAGTAAGGTGATGCAGATCGCCGGCACGATCTTCGATTCGCTGCTGTCGATCGGCCGCTAACGCCTGACCCGGAGCAAAGACCATCATGCGCATCAGCACCCTGAACCTCTACAACACCTCGACCAACCAGCTCAACAGCCTGCAGTCGGCGCTGGCGCGCACGCAGATGCAGCTGTCGACCGACCGCCGCCTGCTGACCCCGGCCGACGATCCGGTGGCGTCGGCGCGCGCGCTCGAGGTGACCCAGTCGCAGAACATCAACGCCCAGTTCGCCACCAACCGCAGCAGTGCGAAATCGGCGCTGGGCTTCACCGAATCGGCGCTGCAGAACGCCGGCGACCTGCTGCAGGACATCCAGGAACTGGCGGTGGAAGGCGGCAACGGCATCATGGTCCAGAGCGACCGCGAGAAGCTGGCCACCGAACTCGAGGGCCGCCTCGCCGACCTGCTGGGCGTGGCCAATACCGCCGACGGCGCGGGCGGCTACCTGTTCTCGGGCTTCATGACCACGACCAAGCCGTTCACCGCAACGCCGACCGGCGCCGCCTACCAGGGCGATTCGGGCATCCGCCAGCTGCAGGTGAGCGAGTCGCGCAAGGTGCCGCTGTCGGCCTCGGGTGCGGCCGTGTTCGAATCGATCCCGACCGGCAACGGCACGTTCCAGACCAAGGCCGCCGCGGGCAATACCGGCGCCGGCATCATCTCGTCGGGGTCGGTCACCAACCGCGCGGCCGTCGACAATACCAGGTACGAGATCGAGTTCGGCATGAGCGCGGACACGCCGCCGGTGCCGACGTATTCGGTGTACAACACCAGCACCGATCCGCGCACCGCGGTGCCGGCCCAGCAAGACCTGCCCTACAAGGATGGCCAGCAGATCGCCTTCGGCGGCATGTCGATGGAAATCAAGGGGGTGCCGGCCGCCGGCGACAAGTTCAGCGTCGAGCCGAGCCAGAAGCAGTCGGTGTTCACTACCGTGACCGACCTGATCAAGACGCTGCGCCTGCCCGGCGACGGCGCGGCCGGCAAGGCGCAGCTGACCAACCAGATCAACACCGCGCTCGACAACCTCAAGAACGCCCACGACAACGTGCTGACCGTGCAGGCCTCGGTCGGCGCGCACATGAACGAGCTCGACTACCTGGACATGGCCGGCTCCGACCTCGACATCCAGTACGCAACCACCCTGGACGACCTGCAGGGGCTGGACACGGTCAAGGCCATCTCGGACTTTTCCCAGCAACAGCTGACCTTGCAGGCGGCGCAGATGTCGTTCAAGACGATGTCGGGGCTGTCGCTGTTCAACGTGCTCTGATCAGCGCGCCGCCACCGGCTTCGGCGGCGTCTTCGCATTCACCTTTGGCGGCTTGGTCGCTTCCTTGATCTCGGCGCCGCAGTTGGTGTCCGGCGCCTTGTCGACGTTAATCAGCGGCAGCAGGGCGGCCAGGGGATTCACGGCGGCCAGCGCCACGGCGGCGCCGGCCTTCAGCGCCAGCGGTCCCGCCTGCGGCCCGACCTTGGGTTCGGTGAAGGTGCCGCGCGCATACAGCGGCGTACGCAGCGACAGTATGCGCGCGCCTTTGGTCTTGGGACGCACGTCCAGGTCCAGGCGTTCGCTGGCCAGGTCGACATAGCCCGACATGTTCACCACAGCGTCCTCGCTGTCGAGCACGAAGCGGTCGATGTTGGCGCGGCCGTTGCGCACGGTGGTCTGGGCCGCCACGCAGTTGAGCATCATCTGCTTGTCACCGAAGATCTTGACGAAGATGGCATTGGCCACGTTCAGGCCGGCCAGTTCGAGCATGAACTGGCTGACCGAGCCTTCGGTGACGACGGCATTGATCTCGCCATGCGAGGTGCCCAGCATGGCCGCCACCGTATTGCCCTTGCCGGCCAGCACGCCATCGCCGTTGACTTCACCGAAGCTGGCCTGCATCGATTGCAGCTTGGGGAACAGTTCGCGGATCTTGAGGCCGCGCGCGGCCAGGCGCGCTCCGGCGTCCAGGGTCTTGCCGTTGCCGTCGAGGCGGATGTTCGACGTGATGCGCCCGCCCGCCATGCCGAAGCTGAGCGGGGTGAGCGTGAGCACCTTGTCCTTCATGCGGATGGTGGCTTCGAGGTCTTCCAGCGGAATGTCGTGGGTGCGCACGATGCGCTTGCCCGAGAACTTGACGTCGGCATCCAGCGCCCCCCACTTCTCGGTATTGAACCCTTCCACCGGCAAGGCCTTGCCGGCCGGCGGCGCCTTGACGCGGCCGGCTTCCTTGGTGCCGGCGCCGGTATCGGCGCCGATGGTCGGGCCCAGGTCGGCCAGGCGCAGCTGTTTCGAGGTCAAGGTGCCGCTCAGGAAGGGCCGCGGCTTGCGCTGGACAAAGCTCAGGGTGCCGGCCAGGTCGCTGGCGCCAACCTTGCCGGTAAAGTCCTTATAGGTGAAGTTCCAGAATTCGCCATCCTTCTTGCCCAGCAATTCGCCGCGGGTGGAGTAGGGCGGGGTTTCCGGCAGCAGCACGCCGGTCAGGCCGTACAGGTCGGCCATGCTGGCGCCGGCCAGTTCCATTTTCAGGGCGAAGCCGGACGGGGAACGTGGATCGCGGATCACGCCGCGCAGGCCGAGCTTGTTCTGGCCGGCGCGGGCCGCGGCCTCGATCGGGAAGGTGATGTCTTCGCCGGTCAGCGACAGCACCGCGCCGGCCTTGCCGCCGCCCGTGATCTTCGCCTTGTTGTAGGTGCCCGACAGGGTGAAGGCCAGGCCGTACGGCGGCATGCCCGCGGCCGGCGCGGCTTGCTGGCCGTCGATCGTGCGGGCATCCGCACGCAGGTCGATGCCGAGCGGTGCGTCCACATAGCGCAGCTTGCCGCTGTCGAAGGACAGGCGCTGGATGTCGACGTCCCATTGCGACGGACCGTTGTCCTTGAAGGTCCAGGAATTGCGGCCGTCCTCGAGGCGCTGCACGGCGATGTCGGGCCCCGCCAGGCGCAGATCGGTGATGACGACGTCCCTGGTCAGCAGCGGCAGGATGCGCACGCCCACCTCGACGCGCTGCACCCCGGCCATCTGCGGGCCGACGGTGCTCCAGCTCGGGTTGCTCATGGTGACGTCGTTGGCGCTGACGTAGGGGCACGGCACATAACGCCGCCAGCCGCGTTCGCTGTCCTGTCCACGGTGGAATTTCACGTCCAGGTCGCCCCGGATCGCGAATTCACGGCCGGTGGTCTCCGACACCTTGCGGTTGATATATGGCCGCAACATATTCCAGTCGAACAGGAGGAAGAACAGGATGACGATGACCGTGATGCCGAGCAGGATCCAGCCGACGATCTTGAGAGGTCTTGATGTTTTCATGTCGATAGCGGCCACATGCATGGCTTGGTGGAGGCGCTACGGCCCCTGGGACATTCAGGCTACCCCTGCCATGCGGTTTTGTTTGTTGGCTAAGTAGCATTAGGCGTCAAAAGATGGCTTTTCGGCATCCGGGCTCTGGCCAAGGACGTAAGTACAGCTTGCTGTCATACAACCTTGTCCGGAATATAATCTCGTCCCATGATCATTCCCGCCCACGTCCTGCTCACTTTCGGCCTGCTGGCCCTGGCCGTCCTGTCCCTGTGGGCGCCGCTGCCCGCCATCCGCGGCAACCGCGCCTGGCCCTGGTGCGGCGGCCTGGTGCTGGCGACGCTGGCCGGCCTGCATGGCGGCATCCTCGACTGGCGCGCGCCGCTATCGATCGCGGTCTTCGCCGCGCTGGCCTGGGCCGCGCGCGAGGCGCGGGGCAGGTACCTGCGCTCGCTGCTGCTGGCGCTGACCGCGCTCGCCGCCCTGGCGCTGGCGCTGCACAAGGCGCCGGGCTTCCACAATCCCATGCTGGCCGACGGCATCCGTTTTTCAGGCGACGGCATTCCGTTCGCGCTGTGGGCCAACTTCGACAAGGCAGTCGTGGGCATCGTGCTGGTGGGGGTGTTCTGTGAACGGATCGGCAGCGCGGCCCAATGGCGGGAGATGCTGCGCCGGATCGCGCCGGTGGCGGCGTCAACCCTGGTGGTCGTGCTGGGACTGGGGTGGCTGCTGGGGTTGGTCCGGCCGGACCTCAAGTGGACGCCGTATTCGGCCTGGTTCCTCGTTTCCAACCTCTTGATCACCTGCGTGGCGGAAGAGGCGTTCTTCCGAGGCTTCCTGCTCGAGAAGATGGCCCATGCCATGCGCGGCTGGCGTGGCGGCGTGGCCGTCGCCACGCTCGTGACGTCGGTCCTGTTCGGCCTGGCGCACCTGGGCGGCGGCGGCCTGCTGGCGCTGCTGGCCACGATCGCGGGCCTGCACTATGCGGCGTCCTACCTGCTGTCGAAGCGGGTGGAAGGGGCGATCCTGGCGCACTTCGCCCTCAACGCGGTGCACTTCCTGGCGTTCACCTATCCGGCGCTGGCGCGTTGAGTTTCTATCGTAACAAGCCGATTGACGTTTTCCGCAACACGAATATACACTGTTATATATCGCGTTATGGGGATGATGATGTCGGATTTATTGACCGAACTGGGACCCACCTTCCTGGGCAGCCGCCTCAAGCGTCTGGGAGAGCGGATGCAGGCGGGCGCCGCCAGGGTTGCCTCCGACGCCGGCCTGCCGGTGCAGCCGGCGCACATGCCCTTGCTGGCCGCCTTGGACGGCCAGGCGCTGACCATCGGGCAACTGGTCCAGGCGGTGGGCATCAGCCAGCCCGGCATCACGCGCGGCATCGGCCAACTGGTCGACCTTGGCCTGGCCGAATCCCGGCAAAGCCAGGATGGGGACGGGCGCCAGCGCACGATATCGCTGACGACCGAAGGCAATGCCGTGCTGGCGCGCGCCAAGCTGTACATGTGGCCGCAGATCGGCGAAGCCGTCAAGGCCTTGTTCGGCGGCCATCCGGAAGCATTCATGGCGCAGATCGCCGCCATCGAGACGGCGCTGGCGGACAACCCGATCGACGTGCTGGCGGCGCGGTCGACGCCGCAAATCCTCACGATCCACGAATTCAGCGACGAGCTGGCCCACCACTTCCACGACATCAATGCCGAGTGGATCAACGCCATGTTCCGGCTCGAGGCGACCGACCGTGAGGTGCTGGAAAACCCGCGCGCGAAGATCGTCGATCCGGGGGGCGTGATCCTGTTCGTGGAGGCGCGCGGCCTGGGCGTCGTGGGCACCTGCGCCCTGCAAAAGACGGGCGCGCACAGTTTCGAGCTGACCAAGATGGGCGTGCGCGAAAGCGCGCGCGGCCTGAAGGCCGGCGAGTTCCTGCTGGAGGCAATGATCGCGCGCGCCATGCAGCTGGGGGCCGAGCCGCTCTACCTGCTCAGCAACGCCAGGTGCGCCGCCGCCATCCACCTGTACGCGAAGCTTGGCTTCCAGCATGACGCCGGGATCATGGCGGATTATGGCGCGCGCTATGCGCGCTGCGATGTCGCGATGCGTTACCAGGCGCCGGCCGCCAACGCTTGAGCCGGGACCGGCGTCAGCCCGGCGCCGGCGTCGGCTGCGCAGGCTGTGCCCCCGGCGCGCCCGGCTGCGGATTACCGGCGCGCGGCAGCGAGCGGGTGGCCTCGATGCCCTGGTTGAACAGGTTGACGATCGGCGCGCTGAGGTAGGGCAGGGCCAGGCTCAGGGTCAGGAAGCCCACCCCGAGCGTGATCGGGAAGCCGATGCCGAAGATGTTCAGTTGCGGCGCGGCGCGCGTCAGGATGCCGAGGGCGACTTGCGTGATCAGCAGGGCGGCGATGATCGGCATCGCGATCTGCAGCCCGGCCGAAAAGATGCGGCCGCCCCAGCGCACCAGTTCCAGCGCCGCGTTCGAGGAAAACGGCGTCTCGGTGATCGGCATGGTGAAGAAGCTTTCGGCCAGCGCCTCGAGCAGCACCAGATGGCCGTTCACGGCCAGGAAGGCCATGGTCGCGACCAGGGCCATGAACTGGCTGACGGCCGACGAACGGCCGCGCGTGCTGGGGTCGAAGAAGACGGCGAAACCCAGGCCCATGGTCTGGCTGGCGACCTCGCCCGCGTACTCGACGGCGGCGAACACGAGGCGCATGGCGAAACCCATCGCCAGCCCGATGATCATTTCCTTGACCAGGATGAGCAGGCCAGCCCACGAGGTCGGATCGACGGCCGGCACCGCCGGCACCAGCGGCGCGATCACCAGCGCCAGGAACACGCCCAGCAAGACCTTGACGCGCAGCGGCACGCCGGCGTTGCCGAACAGCGGCGCGGCCGCGATCAGTCCCAGGATGCGCGACAGCGGCCATAGCAGCGCCGCGATCCAGGTATTGATCTCCGCCGATGTCAGCGTCAACACGCCGGCCTTACCCGATCAAGCCCGGAATCCCGGTAAACACCTGCCGCATATAATCGAGCATCACCGACAGCATCCACGGTCCGGCCACCACCAGGGCGACGAACACGCCGACCAGTTTCGGAATGAAGGACAGGGTCGCCTCGTTGATCTGGGTCGCGGCCTGGAAGATGCTGACGATCAGGCCGATGATCAGCGCCACCAGCAGCAGCGGGGCCGCGATCATCAGGGTCACCTCCATGGCCGTGCGGCCCATCGTCATCACGCTTTCGGGTGTCATGGACGCATCCTCAGTAGAAACTCTGGGACAGCGAGCCCAGCAGTAACTGCCAGCCGTCGACCAGCACGAACAGCATCAGCTTGAACGGCAGGGCGATGACGGCGGGCGACATCATCATCATGCCCATCGCCATCAGCACCGACGCCACCACCATGTCGATGATCAGGAACGGTATGAAGATGGCGAAGCCGATCTGGAACGCGGTCTTGAGTTCGCTGGTGACGAAGGCCGGGATCAGGACCCGCAGCGGAATGTCTTCGGGCCCCTGCAGCGCTTCGGAGCGCGAGATCTTGACGAACAGCGCCAGGTCGGACTGGCGCGTCTGCTTGACCATGAATTCCTTGAGCGGCACCGCGCCGCGGTTCATCGCATCAAGCATCTGGATCTCGTTGCGCTGCAGCGGCAGATAGGCCTCGCTGTAGATGCGGTCGAACGTCGGCCCCATCACGAAGAAGGTCAGGAACAGCGCCAGCCCCACCATCACCTGGTTCGGCGGCGCGGTCTGGGTGCCCAGCGCCTGGCGCAGCAGCGACAGCACGATGATGATGCGGGTAAACGCCGTCATCATCAAGAGCGCGGCCGGCAGGAAGGTGAGGGAGGTCAGCAGCAGCAGGGTCTGGACCGGCAGCGAATACGACGCGCCGCCGCCCGGCACCGGCCTGCTCTCGAATGCGGGGATGCCGGGCTGGGCCGCTGCGATCAGCGGCAGGGCCAGTGCGCCGGCCAACAGGATGTATTTAACTCGCATTGCGTTTGTCGATCGTCTTCTTGAGCCAGTCCGAGAAGTTATTCGCCGGGATGGCGCCGTGGGCGGCAGCCGGCGTCAGGTCCGTTTCCTGGCGCGGCATGGTATGCAGGGCGTTGACGCGGCCCGGCGCGGCGCCGACCACGATCCACTGGTCGCCGACTTCGACCACCATGATGCGTTCGCGTCCGCCCAGGTTCAGGGCGCCGACCACGCGCAGGTTGGCGCTGCCGCCGCTCATCTTGGGGCCATAGCGCTTCATCAACCAGGCCAGGCCGGCCAGCAGGCCAAGCACCAGCATCAGCGCCATGATGGTCTTGAGCAGACCACCGGCGCCGGGGCTGGCGGTGGACGCGGTGGGCATCGAGGCCGGCATCGACACCCTCGGCGCCTCGCTCAGCGGCGCGCTGGAGGTCGGCGACACGGGCGCGGTGGCGACCGGTGGGGTGGTGTCGGCGGCAGCGGCGCCATCGCCCGGCAGCGGGGCGGTCGGCGGAGCCGTGGTGGCAGGTGTGGCGGCCGGGGCCGGCACTGCCGGCGCGGGTGGGCGGCCGGTGGTGGTTTCGCCGGGACGGCGTGGGGTTTCGGCATCCTCGTGGGCGGCCGGGGCCGGTGCGGCCGAGGTGCCGGCCATGCTGGCCGGCGTCGCTGGCTTTGATGTGGCGTCGGTGGCTTGCTGGGCAAAGGCCAGGCAAGGTGCGAGCAATAACGAGGCGGTGATGGCTCGTATGCGATCAAGGACAGGGGCGCGGCGCGGGGTCATTTATTCAGTTTGCGAATCCGTTCGGAGGGCGTGATGATATCAGTGAGCCGGATCCCGAACTTGTCATTCACGACCACCACCTCGCCCTGGGCGATCAGGCAGCCGTTGACCAGCACGTCCATCGGCTCGCCGGCCAGGCCGTCCAGCTCGACCACCGAGCCCTGCGCCAGCTGCAGCAGGTTCTTGATGGCGATCTTGGTGCGGCCCAGTTCCACCGTCAATTGCACCGGGATGTCGAGGATGAAGTCGATGTCGTTCGGCGTATCGTTGCGCGCGCCCTTGTTCGAGAAATCCTTGAACACGGCGGCAGCCGCGGCCGGGGCGGTCGCCTGTTGCTGTTGCTGGCGCTCGAGCGCCGCGGCTTCGGCCGCGGCCTGCTCGGCGATGGCCGCGCCCCAATCGTCGTCGATGTGGTCCTGGTCTTCCTGGTTGTCCGACATGGTGTTCTCCTGTATTGCTTCTATCTTGCCTCGGCCGGCGCCCTGCGCCTGGCCAGTCATATCGATTACTTGCTGAAGGTGTCGCTGTTGGCCAGCAGCTTCTCGACCTTCAGCGCATATTGCCCGTTGTGCACGCCGTAGCTGCAATCCATCACCGGCACGCCGTCGACCGTGGCCTGCAGCATTTCCGGCACCACGATCGGGATCACGTCGCCGATCTTCATGTTCAGGATCTCGTCGAAGTTCGCCTTGCCGTTGCCCAGCACCGCGACCAGCTCGACCTCGGCGACCTGGATCTGCTGCGTCAGCAGGCGCACCCAGCGCTTGTCGACTTCCAGCGCCTCGCCCTGGATGCTCGAGGTCAGCGCATCGCGGATCGGCTCGATCATCGAGTAGGGCATGCAGAAGTGGATCTGGCCTGACACCGAGCCCAGCTCGACCGTGAAGGTGCAGGACACCACGACTTCGTTCGGGGTCGCGATGTTCGCGAACTGCGTGTTCATCTCGGAGCGGATGTACTCGAACTCGATCGGGTACACCGGCTCCCACGACTTGCCGTAGGCCTCGAACACGATGTCGAGGATGCGCATGATGATGCGCTGCTCGGTCTGGGTAAAGTCGCGGCCCTCGACGCGGGTGTGGAAACGCCCGTCGCCGCCGAACAGGTTGTCCACCAGCAGGAACACCAGGCCCGGATCGAACACCATCAGGGCGGTGCCGCGCAGCGGCTTCATGTGGATCAGGTTGAGGTTGGTCGGGACCACCAGGTTGCGGATGAACTCGCTGTACTTGGAGACCCGCACCGAACCGACCGAGACCTCGGCGCTGCGCCGAAGGAAGTTGAACAGGCCGACCCGCAGATACCTGGCGAAACGCTCGTTGATGATCTCGAGCGTCGGCATGCGGCCGCGCACGATGCGCTCCTGCGTTGCCAGGTTATAGGTGCGTACCCCCGAGGTGTCTTCAGGCGTCGCAATGTCGTCCTGATCGCCGTTGACCCCTTTTAGGAGGGCATCGACTTCTTCCTGGGAGAGGAAATTATCGGCCATGTTTCTTCGTACTTACTGGATGCTTACTGGATGATAAACGAAGTGAATAATACGTCGGACACTTCCTGTTCGTCGCCCTGTTTTTCAAACGGCTCGGTAATCGCCGCCTGGATTTCGGACGCCAATTGCTGTTTGCCCTCCACCGTATTGATTTCGGACGCTTTTTTGCTCGACAACAGGAGCAGCACGCGATTGCGCACCATCGCCATATTGTCCTTGACCAGGGTCGCCTGTTCCGCGCCCTCGACCTGCAGGGTGAACTGTACCTGCAAATACTGCTCGCCGTTTTCCGGCTGCAGATTGACGGTGAAGGCCTCGATCGGCACGTATTCCGGCTTGGCCGCAGGGTCTTTCTTTTTCTTCTTCTTGGTTTCCTTGGCCGGGGCTTCTTCTTCGCCATGGGCGGCCGAGGACTGGCTGAAATACCAGCCGCCGCCGGCGCCCGCGCCAAGCACGAGGATCGCGGCGACGATCATGATGATGAGCTTTTTCTTCGAGCCAGTCGGCGCCGCTGGTGCAGCCGCGTCCGCTTTCGGATCAGCCTTCATTTTCGGATTCGCTTTCAAAATAAGTCTTCAATGCCAGGTTAATGGGATACAACATTATGGCATTGTCGCGGAAAGATGCACCCCAGCAAGCCTAGAAAAGAGGGAGGAAGAGGCAGTAAATCCGGAATTGTTGCAGGCGCGCGATGACGGAAAGTAAAAGGGCGGCCATCCAGCCGCCCCATGCGCGCTGTGTCGTCCGGGATTACGCGAACAGGTCCACCATCCCACGGTCGCCCAGCCCCACGGTACGGGTACGCGGCGCCACTTCGTTCACCGCGGCCTCGCCCTCGTCGCCGGCGCCGGCGCCGGCCAGCTTGCCATTGCCGCCCGCGCCGCCCGGCGCACGGCGTTCGCCATCCTGCTGCTGGCGTGCGCCGGCATCGACCGTCGCGTTGTTCAGGGCGATGCCGCTTTCACTCATCATCTCGCGCAGGCGCGGGAGGGCGTTTTCCAGCGCCTGGCGCACTTCCATCTGCTCGGCCGAGAAGGCCACGGTGGCCTGGTCGTTGCTCACGTTGAGCACGATCTGGACCGGGCCCAGGTCGGGCGGATTCAGCGTCAGGGTGGCGGCCTGCTCCTTGCCGACCATGTAGACGATGCGCTGGCTGACCTGGTTGTCCCAGGCCTGGCTGCCCACCCGGGCCGGAATGCGGTCGCCCGGCACGGCGGCCGGGTTGCCGACCGCGTCCGCCATCTTGGCGGCCTGGGCCTGCAGCTGGGCCAGCGGGGCAGGGGCTTCCTCGGCGCTCGTCGCCAGCTGCTGCTGGCTCTCGCGCAGCTGGGTCTGGAACTGGGCGGCATCCTGCTGGCCTTCCGGCTGGGCGCCCGGATGAACCTGGGATGCGTTCGGGTCGACCGGGGCGCGCTGCACGCCGGCGGCCAGCGTCACGCCCGTGCCGAGCTCGTCGGTGACGGCGGCGCCGGCCGCGGCGTCATCGCCCGCGGCGGCGGTCGCGCCGGTCATGTGTTCCAGCGCGCTTGCCAACGCCTTCAGTTGCGGGTCGACGGCAGCGGCCGCAGCCTCGGCCGGAACGGCTGCGGTGTCGGCGGCCGCCGGCCTGGTCAGGCTGGCCATGAAGGCCAGCATGTCGGTGACGGGCGTCGTGGCGGCAGCGGCGGCCTCGGCCGCGCCTTCGGCCGGGTCTTGCGCTGCCTCGGCTTCTTGCGCGCCTTCTGCGGACGTGGTCTTCGCGGTCTGCGCCTCGCCATCCTGGCTGGCCGGCCTGGCGCCGGCCTTGCTCGCCTGCTCACGCACCGGCTCGCGGTTGGCGGGTTTGTCGGCCGCATTCGGTTTCGATTGCTGCTGCGCGGCCGGCTTCGACTGCTGGGCAGCCGGAGTCGGGGACTGCGGCTGCGGCGCCTGCTGGCGCGCCGCCAGTTCGCGCGACAGGGTGGCGCCGAAGGCGCCATTGTTGCGTGCGCTGTCGGCCAGCCGGTCCGGGCTCGCGCTGCGTGGCGCGCTGGCATTGGCGCCGGTGGTCTGGAACAGGAGATTGGTGGTCTGCGTCGTCATGTTTCGCTCAGCGTTGTTTGTAACGGGCGCCACGCGCCGCGTGGTCGTCCATCTGTTTCTGGTCGCGCTTGTTCTGCACCTTGAGCGCCTCGCTCGCGGCGCGTTCGTTCAGCGTGCGATACGACAAGCGCTTGCGTTCGCTTTCCTGCAACGTCTTGCGCTCGGACTCTGCCTTGAATCGGGCATGCTTCAACACGTCGCGTTGCCCATTCAAGGCATTGTCCAGCTTGCCAATAAAGGCAACGAAGTTGTGGTACGCGAAAGGCGTGATGCCTGCCACCTGGGCCGCATCCAGCTTGCGCGCATATTCGTCGCGGTAGCCGACCAGCATCTCCAGCTTCTGCTCGGCTTCCTCGACCAGCTTGTTGGCCGCGCCCAAACGCCTGGCGGCGGCATCGGAATCCTTCTGCGCCAGGTCGATCAGTGTTTCAAGTGCGGATAATTGGGCCATGGTGCAGCGATTCTACCGCTGAGCAATTCTCGCCAATCAGTTGAATAGCGAGGAAAGTTGCCCCAAGCTCTGGGGAAGCGTGGCGTTGTCGTGGATTTCCTGGCACAGGAACTCCTCGATGGCCCCATGCTTCGCGATGGCCTGGTCGAGCACCGGATCGCTGCCGGCGGCATAGGCGCCGACATTGATCAGGTCGCGCGAGCGTTGATAGCGCGAATACAACTGTTTCAATTTGCGCGCCGCCAATTGGTGTTCGTGGGTCGTGATCGTGTGCATCGCCCGCGAAATCGACTGCTCGATGTCGATCGCCGGATAATGCCCGGCCTCGGCCAGGTGCCGATTGAGCACGATGTGGCCGTCGAGAATGCCGCGCGCCGCGTCCGCGATGGGGTCTTGTTGATCGTCGCCCTCGGACAGCACGGTATAGAAGGCCGTGATCGAGCCGCCGCCTTCCAGGCCGTTGCCGGCCCGTTCGACCAGCACCGGCAATTTGGCGAACACCGATGGTGGATAGCCCTTGGTGGCCGGCGGCTCGCCGATCGCCAGCGCGATCTCGCGCTGCGCCATCGCGTAGCGGGTCAGCGAATCCATGATCAGCATCACGTTCTTGCCCTGGTCGCGGAAGTGTTCGGCGATCGCCGTGGCGTAGGCGGCCCCCTGCAGGCGCAGCAGCGGCGGCGAGTCGGCCGGGGCCGCCACGACGGCCGAGCGGGCGCGGCCTTCGGGTCCCAGGATCTGGTCGATGAATTCCTTGACCTCGCGGCCCCGTTCGCCGATCAGCCCGACCACGATGACGTCGGCTTCGGTATAGCGCGCGATCATGCCCAGCAGCACCGATTTGCCGACGCCGGTGCCGGCGAACAGGCCCAGGCGCTGGCCGCGGCCCACGGTCAGCATCGCATTGATGGCGCGCACGCCGACGTCGAGCGTGTCCTTGATCGGCGCGCGGTCGAGCGGATTGACCGGCCGCGCATTGAGCGGCCCCACCTCGGTCGTGGCGAGCGGGCCGAGGCCGTCGAGCGGACGGCCGGCGCCGTCGACCACGCGGCCCAGCAGCTGCATGCCGACCGGCAGGTGGCGCGCGCGGTCTTGCGGACGGCGGCGTCCGTGCGGCACGGTGCCCGGCGGCGGCAGCACGCTCTCGACCGGGAACACGCGCGAACCGGGCACCACGCCCTCGGTATCGCTTTGCGGCATCAGGAACAGGCGTTCGCCCTCGAAGCCGACCACTTCGGCCTCGATGAAGCCGCTAGCGGTCGGGATCGTGGCGGCGGCGCCCACCGCGAGGCGCAGGCCGACGCATTCCATCACCAGCCCGGCCACGCGCGTGACGCGGCCCGACACTTGCAGCGGATCGGCAAAGCTGACCAGGGTGTCGCAATCGCGCAGGAAAGACTTCCAGCGCCCGGTGTGCGGGTCGCTGCCGTCGTGGGGCGGGACGTGGTCGTCCATCAGTCGCCCAACCACTCGACGTTGGCGCCCAGCGCGTGGGTCAGGCGGTTCCAGCGCGCCGCGGCCTGCGCGTCGATGTGATTGGTCGCGGTCTCGACCTTGCAGCCGCCGCGCGTGATGGAACCGTTCTCGACGATGCGCCAGCCGCCTTTCGTCAATTCCTCGGCCATGCCATGGCGCACCAGTTCGGCGTCCTGCGGGTTCAGGGTGAGCACGGCCGGCTGTTGCAGCACGGGCAGCTGGTCGATGGCGTCGCGCACCACCGACAGGACGAGTTCGGGACGCACGTCGAAACCGGTGCGCACCATGCCGCGCGCCAGGCGCAGGGCCAGGTCGAGCACGTCGCGGGCGATGGTCTCGTCGGCCTGGGCGATGGCGTCGCCGAAGCTGGCGGCCACCTGGCGCACCTGCTCCAGCTCGGCCGCGGCCTCGCGCTGGCCGGCCTCGGCGCCTTCGGCGTAACCCTGTGCACGGCCCTCTTGATGGCCCTGGGCGCGGCCTTCTTCCAGTCCTTGCGCGTAACCTTCCTGGCGCGCCGCTTCGCGCATCGCTTCCAGCTCTTCGACGCTCGGCAGGTTGAATCCCGGCGGCAGGGCAGGCGTGGCTTCAGCAGGCGGCGCCGCCGCCGCGGCCTCGGCCGCGCGGCGAGCGAGCGTGCTGGGGCGGTCGTCGCCGAACGACGCCATTTCCCAGCGCTGGTAGGCGCTCTGCTGTTCTTTCGGTAGTGCCATCAGACGAACGAATCCTCACCTTTGCCGCCCAGCACGATCTGGCCTTCGTCGGACAGACGACGCACGATCTGCAGGATCTGTTTCTGCTGCGATTCCACTTCGGACAGGCGCACCGGACCTTTCGATTCGAGGTCTTCGCGCATCATCTCGCTGGCACGCTGCGACATATTCTTGAAGATCTTCTCGCGCAGATCCTGCGAGGCGCCCTTCAGTGCGATGATCAGCATCTCGGACTGCACTTCACGGAGCAGCAACTGGATGCCGCGATCGTCGATGTCGATGATGTTGTCGAACACGAACATCTCGTCCATGATCTTCTGCGCCATGTCGTTGTCGTAGTTCTTGATATTGTCCATCACGGCCTGCTCTTGCTCGCCGCTCATGAAGTTCAGGATCTCGGCCGCGGTGCGCACGCCGCCCAGCGAGGACTTCTTGATGTGTTCGTTACCCGACAACAGCTTGGTCAGCACGTCGTTCAGCTCGCGCAGCGCGGCCGGCTGCACGCCGTCCAGGGTGGCGATGCGCAGCACGACGTCGTTGCGCAGTCGTTCGGTAAAGTTTGCCAGAATTTCGCAGGCCTGGTCGCGCTCGAGGTGGACCAGGATGGTGGCGATGATCTGCGGGTGCTCGTTGCGGATGAGTTCGGCTACCGAGACCGAGTCCATCCACTTCAGGCTCTCGATGCCCGAGGCGTCCTTGCCACCGAGAATACGGTTCAGCAAGACTGCCGCCTTGTCGTCGCCCAGGGCCTTGGTCAGCACCTGGCGGATGTACTCGTCCGAGTCGAGGCCGACGGTCGAGTGCAGATTGGTCTCTTCGACGAACTCTTCGAGCACCGTGACCACCTGGCCGTGCTGCACCGCCTTCATCTGCGCCATCGCGGCGCCCAGCTTGAGCACTTCGCGCGGGCCGAGGAATTTCATCACCTCGGCCGCTTCCGCTTCACCCAGGGCCAGCATCAGGATTGCCGCCTTGTTCGTGCCGTCCTTGTCTTTATCACTCATTTGAACCCAACCATGCTTTGATCACGTTTGCGACGATGCGCGGATCCTGGTTCGCCAGGTCTTTCGCCAGTTTCAGGTTGGCGCGGTAACCCATGTCCCGGCGAATCTTCTCTTCTTCCTCGAGGTCTTCCTCGTTTTCCTCGGCTTCCTCTTCGCCTTCCTCGCCCTCGGCCTTCTCGTCTTCCTTCGGCTCTTCCGGAATGGCCGTCGCTTCGTCGAACTTCTTGATCGCCGGACGCAGCAGCGGGCGCAGGAAGCGGAAGTACAGGAAGGCGATCACTGCGGCAACGAAAGCGTAGCGGGCCAGGTCCTTGAACAGCGGCATATTCGCCGGGTCACGCCACCAGTCCGGTTCTACCACTGGTTCGGCCGGCTTGTCCACACCGTCGAACGGTGCGTTGGTCACGTTCAGGGTGTCGCCGCGTGCCTCGCTGTAACCCATTGCCTGCTTGACCAGCTCGTTGATCTGGGCCACTTCGTTGGCCGCCAGCGGACGCACGGTGACCTTGCCGGTGGCCGGGTCGACGATGCGGCGGTAGTTCACCACCACGCCGACCGTCAGGCGCTTGACGCCGCCCATCGGACGCTGTTCGTAGCGGATGGTCTTGTCCAGCTCATAATTCATGGTGGCATTCTTGGTGCTCGGCCCTAGGGCGGCAGGCGCTTCGGCCGGCGGCGCGCCATCGATCGGCGCGGTGTTCACGCCCGGCGGCTGGTTCGACAGCGCGCCCGGGATGCCCGACGGGCCGGCGCCGGCGCCTTGCGTTTCCGACGTCTGCTGGCTGCGGATCGCCTGCGGCTCCGGCGGCGAGTTCGGCTTGTACATCTCGGCCGCGGTATCCACCTGGGCGAAGTCGATCTCGGCGGTCGCCTGGGCGCGCACATTGCCCTCGCCGACCAGCGGCTTGATCATCGCCTCGACCTGCTTGATGATGTTTTCCTGCACCTGGTCCACGTATTTCAGCTGGGTGGCGTCGAGCATCTTGTTGCCCGCGCCCTTGTTTGCCTGCTCCGACAGCAGCGCGCCGGTCTGGTCGACCACGGTCACGTTGCCGAAGGTCAGTTCAGGCACGCTGGAGGCGACCAGGTGGACGATGGCGTTGACCTGGCCCTGGTCCAGGGCGCGGCCCGGCTGCAGGTTGAGCAGCACCGAGGCGGTCGGCTTTTGCTGGTCGCGCACGAACACGGACGGCTTCGGCAGCGCCAGGTGGACGCGCGCGGCGCTCACCGAACCCAGCGACTGGATCGAACGCGCCAGCTCGCCTTCGAGCGAACGCTGGTAGTTGACCTGTTCCAGGAACTGGGACACGCCCAGCTTCTGGTTCTCCATCAGCTCGAAGCCGACGTTGCCGCCCTTCGGCAGGCCTTGCGCGGCCAGCTTCAGGCGCAGGTCGTGGATCTGCTCGGCCGGCACGAGGATCGCCGTGCCGCCTTCGGAAAACTTGTATTGCACACCCATCTGGTCGAGCGAGGCGGTGATGGCGCCGCCGTCGCGATCGCTGTAGTTCGAGAACAGCACGCGATACTCAGGCGCCTGGCTCCACATCCAGACAGCGATCATCAGCGCCAGGATCAGCGCGATGCCGCCGCCGATGGCGACGCGCTTGCCCATGGTCGTCTGGAAAAACGACGGGGGCGCTGCCGGAGGCTGGCCCTGGGGGGTGTCGAGAAGGTCTTCCGCAGTTGCTGCCATGGTCGATGGATTCAGGTGAATGGGTGGGTACAGGCAGCATTATGGAGCTGTGGGGCAACATTCAAACCCCGAAATAGGGGGCGTTTACCGGCCTAACTCACGGGTGAAATTGGCGCCTGCGCTGATATTCTGCTTTCCTGAGTGCATTTGTAGATGATTCTGCAAGGCAATAACATGCAGGAGGGTAACATGAGTATTGGCGGTATCGGCGGCATCGACAGCAGCCGCATCCAGGCCATGATGGAGCAGCTCAAGGCGGCGGCCACCAAGCCGGACTCGGCGGGGCCGGTCGCGCCTGCCGGGCTCGGCAATGCCAGCGCGGTCGGCGGCAAGTCCGCGGTGAAGCTCGACTTCGCGGAGGCGCTGCACAATTCCTTGCAGGGCGTGAGCGACCGCTCGGCCGAGGCGCAGGCGCTCAGCAAGCGCTTTACCATGGGCGACGACACGGTCAGCCTGTCGGACACCATGGTCGCGATGCAGAAATCGAGCATCGCGTTCCAGGCGACGGTGCAGGTGCGTAACAAGCTGGTGTCGGCCTATCACGACATCATGAATATGCAGGTGTGACGGCATTGGCGGGACGCCGGTCCCGCCAATGCGATGACATCGGGGTGGCGGCGTCGCCTCAGCCGGAATGCGGTGGCGCGCCGTCTGCGACCGGCAGCGAGACGGTCAGCGTGCTGCCGGCGCCCGGTCCATCGCTATGCGCGGTCACCAGACCGCCGTGTAACAAGACAATTGTTTTTACCAGGGCCAGCCCAATGCCCAGGCCGCCTTGCGCCCGGTCGGGCGTTCGTTCGGCCTGGCTGAACAGGTCGAAGATCACCGGCAGCAGCTCGGCCTTCATGCCGATGCCGTTGTCCCGCACCTTGACCACGACGGTGCCGCCATCGCGTGCGACGTGCACGACGATCGTCCCGCCATCGGGCGTGTATTTCGCCGCATTGTTCAGCAGGTTGGTGAAGGCCTGCACCAGCCGGTTCGGGTCGCCCGATACCTGCGCGCCGCCAGCATGGCCTTCGATCAGCAGGACGTGTCCGCGCGCCGCGACCAGCGGGTGCGATTGCTCGACAGCGCTGGCGATGATCGTCATCGGGTCGAGCAATTCTCGATCCAGTTCGATCTGGCCACGGGTGACGCGCGACACGTCGAGCAGGTCGTCGACGAGCGATGTCAGGTGCCGCACCTGGCGCCCGATCACGTCGCTGGAGCGCCGGATTCGCTCTTCGCTTGCAGTGCCCAGCTTGAGCATCGCCGCCGCCGCCGATATCGGCGCCAGCGGGTTACGCAGTTCGTGGGCCAGCATGGCGAGAAATTCGTCCTTGCGCCGATCCTGTTCCTGCAACGATTGATAGAGCCGCGCATTCTCGAAACCGTTTGCAGCAATCGATGCCAGCTGCACCAGGATGGCTTCGTCCTCCGCCGAGAATTCACCTTGCAGCTTGTCCGAGGCCTGGATCAGGCCGATATTCTTGCCCGTACGGTCGATCAGCGGCACTGCCAGCCAGCCGCGAATCGGAGGGTGGGCGTGCGCGTGCGCGCCAAACCCCTTCCAGCGCGGATGCGCCTCCAGCTCCGCCTGGGTCAGGCGCATGACCCGGTTCGAACGACATACCTCCGCATAGATGCCGGTGCCGTCGGTGGGAGTGGCGTAGTCACGATAGGCGGCGTACTTGTCCGATAGCGAGACCGCGCTGATCGCCTGCGACCATCCCGTGCCTTCGGTCAGGGAAACGACTGCCTGATGTACCTGCAGGATATCGCGCACCTCGCCGACGAGCACACCGGCAATCTCGCCATCCCTGAGGACGGTCTGCAACTTTCGCGCGGCATGGGCGACCTTGGCGAGGAGGGCGGCATTACGCTTCTCGCGTTCCAGCCGTTGTGCGAGTTCCACTTCGGCCAGGACGATCTCATGGATGTCGGTATTGGTGCCGATCCACTCGCGCGTCGTTCCCTCCGCATCGATGATCGGGACGCCTCGAACCTCGGTCCAGCGGTAGTTGCCGTCGGCACGGCGCAGGCGGTAGCGCACTTCGAACAACGATTTCGTTGCCACGCATTCGAGCCATCGCGTCTTGGCCTCGTGCCGGTCGTCCGGATGCACCGCTTCCAGCCATCCGAAGTCTCGCCACTCTTCGTAGGTCTGTCCGGTGAACGCACGCCAGGAAGGCGAGTCTTCGTCGACCCGGCCGTCAGGCGTGTTGCTCCAGACAATTTGGGAAGTTGCCATCACCAGGGAGCGGAACCGCTCCTCGCGGATACGCAAGGCATTTTCCGAATGAATTTTCTCGGTGATGTCTTCTTGCATGAGCATAATTTCGAGCACCTTGCCATCCGTGTCCTTGATGGGGTGTGCCCTTGCCGCTACCCAGCGTGCCGGGCCGGAACCACCCAGACGGCCAACGTCGTAGAGGACGACCGGTATCTTGATCGACTCGCCCTGGCAAGCCCGTTCCAGCAGTGCGGCGATGCCGCTTTCAAGGAGCTGGGGGTCCCGCAGAACGTTGTAATCCTCGCTCAGGACGAACCGCTTCAGTCCGGAACCCTCATGGATCTGCCAAAGGGCTTCCCAGGCCTTGTTGACCCGCATCGTCCGCCCGTTGGGCGCGAGTATCTGGATGCTCAGCGGAGACTGTTCGAACAATTCCCTGAAGCGATGATCGGCGCCCGCGTCGGCGTTGGCAGGGAATTGCGACCCAAGGACGGTAGTCGACATCATTTCTGAACGATGAGAAAGGGCGCACATGATGGCACAACCCGTCAATTGGCGCTCGATTACCGTGTGCTTTTCGCCGAGCCGCTGATGACTTCGGAAAAATACAATGTAGCGCTCGTCTTGCATCCACGACGGGCTACGCGGGGCGCGTTCATTTCAGGTCGAGCTCGCCAGCTTGAGGCCGACGATGCCGGCCGCGATCAGGCCGATGCAGGCCAGGCGCGCCGGGTTGGCCGATTCGCCGAACAGGACGATGCCGACCAGGGCCGTGCCGACCGCACCGATGCCGGTCCAGATCGCATACGCCGTGCCCAGTGGCAGCGTCTTCATGGCCTGGGACAGCAGGCCGAAGCTGACCGCCATCGCCGCCACGGTGCCGACCGTCGGCCACAGGCGGGTGAAACCTTCCGTGTACTTCAGGCCGACGGCCCAGCACACCTCGAACAATCCCGCCAAAAACAAGACCAGCCACACCATGATGCTCTCCTCGAAAGATACGGCAGACATTGCCGTCGATGTACAGCGCATCTTATGTGAATCGAGGTGATGGAAAAAGTCAGAAGCTATCAGTATCATTGACAGATGGCTTTCGATCTCGATCACCTGCGCATCCTGCTCGCCGCCGTCGACCACGGCTCATTCTCCGCTGCCGCGCGCGCACTGGGACGCGTTCCGTCCGCCGTCAGCATGGCCATCGCCAACCTGGAAGCAGAACTCGGCCTGGAACTGTTCGACCGCGGCGGCCGCGAGCCGCGGCCCACCGGGCACGCGCTGGCCCTGCTGCCGCAGGCGCGCCTGCTGCTCGAGCAATTGCGGCTGCTGAACCAGCATGCGCTGTCGCTGAGCCAGGACCTCGAACCCTCCCTGACCCTGGTGCTGGTGCCCGAGCTGATGGCTGCCGCGCCCTGGCACGATGCCTTGCGCGCGCTGTCCGACGAGTTCCCCTTGCTGGAGGTGAACGTCCTGAGCGCGGCGCAAGCCGATGCGCTGGCGATGTTGCAGGATGGCCGCGCCGACCTGGCGCTGGTGTTCGAGCGCTATGGCATGGACCCGCGCGAAGGCTTCCAGGAAGTGGCCCACGAGACGCTGGTGGCCGTGCTGGCGCCCGATCATCCGCTGCTGGCGCGGGTGGCGGCCGGTGAGATCCGCGACCAGCACCTGCTGGGCGAGCGCCAGATCGTGATGGCCGGCCGCCACGCCGACCAGGTCGACAAGCGCATCGCCATGTCGCGCCTGCAGTGGAAGACCGACAATCCGGTGGCGGCGCTCAGCCTCGTCACTGCCGGCCTGGGCTGGGCCTGGCTGCCTGCCGGCTTCGTGCGCGCGCCGCTGGCGGACGGCCAGCTGGTGCAGATCCCTTCCGCCAACTTCACCAACATCATGAAGCTGTTCGTCGACGTGGTGTGGGCCAACAACCGTCCGCAGGGATTGGCGGCGCGGCGCTTCGTGGCCCTGCTGAACGAGCGCCGCGTCCATTCGACCTGAGGCCGGGGCGGCCCGCACGGCTGGCCGAACGCGCTGCGCGTAAAAAGAGGCATAACGTTTGCATCTTTAAGGGAATCGCATTACACTTGGTTAACTGCTGAGCACAAGCCTCGGTACACGAAGGAAGCGATCATGAACATCGACAGATTCAAGCATCAGCACCTCGACATCCTCGACGGCATCGACCGCCTGCGCGCCCGCAGCCGGGAGGGCGTGGCCGAGCACGCGGAAGAGATCGCCGCGCAGATCGTCGCGATGAGCGGCGTGGTGCGGCTGCACCTGGCGGTTGAGAACGACACCCTGTATCCGGCGCTGGCCAGGGGCGACCTGCGCCTGGCGCGCATGGGCCGGGCCTACCAGAACGAGATGGGCGACATCGCCGCCGAGTACCTGGCGTTCGCCGGGCGCTGGAACCTGGCCAGCCGGCTGGTCAAGGCGCCGGAACAGTTCAGGCAAGAGGCGAATCGGGTGCTGCGCAAGCTGCACGGGCGCATCCGGCGCGAGGACCGGGAGTTCTATCCGGCGATCGAGGCCGGCGCCGTCGCCGCCTGAAGGCTCAGGCGGCCTTGCGCCGGTGCACCGTGACCGGCACGTCGCGCGGACGCGGCTCGGGCAGCAGGGAAGCGAGGGTGTGGCGGTCGAGTTCGGCCAGATAGGCGGCGGTGGCATTGCCCAGGACGCCCTTCAGGCCGCAAGCCTTGACCAGGCCGCAGGGCGCGCCATTGGGGTCGAAGCACTCGGCCATGTAGAAGTCGCTTTCGCTCATGCGCACGATGGCGCCGACATTGATGTCCTTCGGATCGTGTGCCAGGCGGAAACCGCCGTTGCGGCCACGAATGGTTTCGATCGTGCCGTTACGTGCGAGCTCGTTCACCACCTTCATCAGGTGGTTCTTAGAAATATTGTGCAGGTCTGCGATCTCCTGGATCGTCACCAGGCGACCGGGGTTGCTGCCCAGGTGCAGCAGCGTGCGCAACGTGTAATCGGTGAAGGAGGTCAGACGCATGATCGCCCAAGTATAACGCATCCGACTCAATGCCGACCGGGGACCGGCCGGCGCAATTTTTACATGTATTAACTTGCCGGACTTGACTTGTCGTTCCAATATGAACGAACGGGTAGCGAGCCCGACGCAGCCAAACCAGGAGTACACCATGCCTACCATTCCATCCGCCGTTCATATCATCCACACCGATCCGGTGATGACCGCCGGCCTGCACGCCATCCTCGCCGACCGCCCCGAATGGCGCGTCAGCACCCACCTGGGCCAGCCTGAGGCGCGGCAGGTGGCGCGGGTGCTGGTCGCCGACTACGACACCGGCCTCGCGCTGGCGCGCCAGCCCGAGCATGCGGGCCTGCGCCGACCCAGTGTCCTGATCGTCACCCAGCTCGACAAGGAATGGGAAGTGCGCCTCGCGATGGACGCGGGCGTGCATGGCTACGTGCTGCAGTCGTGCAGCCAGGACGAGCTGCTCAGGGCGGTCGCCTCGCTGGCCCAGGGCCAGCGCTACCTGAGCGAATCGGTGACGCGCAGCGTGGCCGATAGTCTCAGCCGCGAGAACCTGACCGGCCGCGAGACCGACGTGCTGCAATTGCTGGCCGAAGGCTGCTGCAACAAATCGATCGCCCGCAAGCTGGGCATCGGCGTCGGCACCGTCAAGACCCATGTGAAAGGCGTGATGAGCAAGCTCGACGCCACCGCGCGCACCCACGCGGTGGTGGTCGCCACCCAGCGCGGCCTGATCCGTCCCGGCAGCGGCATCCGCAGCGCGTATAACTGAGCAGTCCCGCTGAGTCAGTCCCGCTGAGTCAGTCCCGGATGCGGCCGCTCCCTGGCGGCCGCTCCGGCTGGTCGGCGACATGGCGTGCGTTGACGCCGCACCAGGCCACGCCCAGCAGCAGCGCCAGCGTCACGAGGGCGGTGCCGGTGACGGTCTGGTCGTCCAGCAGGTAGGCGTTGCACAGGCGCTGCGGCAGTTCGCGGTACAGCATGCCGGCGATCGCCATCATGGCGCAGATATTGGCGACAAAGAACAGCTGGACCACCACGTGGGCCCGGCGCAGGGCGCCCGGCAAGGCGGCGCCGAGCAGCAGCAGGCTGGCGAACTTGGCGCCGGCCGCGAGCGGCTCGAACAAGGCCTGTTCCAGCGCCTGCGGGATCATCCAGTAGGTGGTAATGAAGGCGGCCGCGGTGAAGGTCGCCAGTCCATGCGCGTCCCAGCGCGCCAGTCCCGCCGGCAGGCTCAGCCAGGGCCGCAGCAGCGCGCCGCAGACCAGCAGCAGCGGCAGTTGCACCAGCATGTGGCGCAGCATCGACGCCTCGAGCGGCGCGCGGGTGGCCAGCAACATTCCCAGCAGCGCGGGGCCGCTCCAGCGCATCAGGCGCGCCATCGCCTACGTCCTTTCCATGGCTCGTGCCAGCGCGTCGTCGAGCGCCGTGCCGGGCTCCGTATAGTCGAGGATGCGCACCAGGCGCCCGTCGCGGCCGACCACGTGGAAGGCCGCATTGTGCTCGAACTCGCCCAGCGGCGCCGGCACCACGACCACGCCGAAGGCGTCGAGCAGGCGGCGCCGTTCGGATTCGACCGGTATCCCGTACAGGCGCCACACGTCCGGATCGCTGTTCATCATGCGGCCGTACCGGGTCAGCGCGCGGGCATCGTCGCGCGGATCGAAGCTGATCGTCACCAGGCGCACCTTGTCCGCCGCGCCGCGTGCGCGGATCTGCTCCTGCATCTGCTGCAGTTCGCTGCCCACCACGCGGCAGATCGACTGGCAGCGCGCATAGATGAAGGTGACCAGGGCGATGCGGCCGTCGCGGGCCAGTTCGTCGGCGAGCGGGCGCGCGGTGCCGTCGGCGCCGCTCAGGGTCGCCGGCGGCAGCCGCAGCGGACGTTCGGCCACCTCGATGCGGCGCGCGGCCTCGGTCGAGATCGCGCGAAAGCCACTGCTGCCGTGGTACAGGGCGCCGCTGCCGGCAATCAGCACGGCCAGCACGGCAAGCAGGGTTGCCCGGCTACTTGAAAGAGGCGAGTTCATCGTCGCCCTTCCACGGCGCCGTGCGATCGGCGCTGGCGCTGCGCGCATCAAGCACCAGTTTGGCGTCGACGGCTTGGGCGCGGTTGCCGAACTGGCTGCGGATATGGGTCAGCAGGGCGGCCAGTTCGGCGTCGTCCAGCTTGTCCTTGAAGGACGGCATCATGCCGTTGTAGGCGGCGCCTTTCACCGTCAGGGGGCCGGAGACGCCGTGCAGCACGATCTGCGCCAGGCGTTTCGGATCGCCCGTCACCCATTCCGATTCCGCCAGCGGAGGGAACACGCCGGCCAGGCCCAGGCCGCTGGCCTGGTGGCAGGCCACGCACTGGGCGTTGTAGATCTGTGCGCCGTCGACCCTGGCGCCCGGCGCCGGCCCCTGCAGGGTGGCCAGGGTGCGGTGGTCGCCGAAGGCGGCGTCGTCGTTGCTCTGGGTGACGTAGATATAGCCGATGCCCCAGGCCACCAGGCCGATCACCACGGCCATCAGCGGTTGCGGGAACGGGCGCTCGCCTTCGGTCGGATCCGGGTTCTCGCGGCGCTGGGCGCGTTCGTGGTCGACCTGCCGTTGCTGTTGCTCGTTCATTTGCGCTCCCGCTGCGTACCCAGGGTCTCGACCGCCGGATAGGTGTGATCCAGGCCCACCAGGTAGGCCACCAGGTCGAGCGCCTCCTGGCGCGCCACCACCACCTTGCCGGCCGGCGTATAGCCGCGCGGCAGCGTCACCACCCGGTCGCCTTCGTCCGCCTTGTCCTTGACCTCGAACAGGTAGGGATAGGCCGGCATGATCGAGCCTGCGACGTAGGCGCGCGGCTGGTACAGGTGGCCCAGATGCCAGTCGACGCTGGGCTGGCGCGCGCCGATGTTGAACAGGTCGGGCCCGGTGCGCATGGTGCCCAGCAGGTGCGGCTTGTCGTAGTGGTAGTCGGCCGCCACCGAGGCGCGGCCCCAGCCGCGCTTGTCGTCCGGCGCCTGTACGGGATCGCGCGGCTGCTGCGAGTGGCAATAGATGCAGCCGTTGGCAATGTACACCTGGCGTCCGCGCAGCTCGGCCGAGGAATAGGGCTTGAGTCCCGGCGGCGGTTCGCCGTCCTTGAGCTGCATGTGCGGCACCACCACCAGCGCCGATGTCGCCAGCGCCAGCGTCACCATCGCGCCGCCCAGCAGTTTGAGTTCGTCTTGCATGATCTTCCTTTCAGGCGGCCTCGGGTACCGTCGTGGCCTTGAGCGGTTCGTTCAGCAGCGCCGCGCCCTCGCGCGCCACGCCGCGGCGGGTCGCCATCAGCACGAAGTGGATCGCGAACACCAGGTGGCCGAGTGCCATGATGGCGCCGCCCACCGAGCGGCTCTTGAGCCAGGGGATGGTCACGCCCACCGAATCCATGAACGGCTTCGCCGCGTCCAGCATGGCCAGGCCCTGCAGCCAGCCGCCGATCGACAGGCCGACGAAATAGATGCCAAAACCGACCACCACCAGCCAGAAGTGCATCGAGATCAGGTTCGGATACGGCCACTCCCAGTCCATCACGCGCGGCATCACGAAGTACACCGCGCCGAACATCACGAGGGTGAAGAAGCCGTACAGGCCGAGGTGGGCGTGGGCCACCGTGAAGTGGGTGAAGTGCGCCACCGTGTTCACGCTGCGCAGCGCTTCGATCGAACCCTGGATGGAACTCAGGGTGTACATCATCCCGCCCAGCACGATGAAGCGCAGCGTGGGCGAATCCCACAGGCGCCTGAAGTGGCCCTTCATGGTCAGGTGCTGGTTGATCGAGAACGCCAGCACCGGCACGATCATCATCACGCTCTGCACGATCGACAGCGTGATCAGCCAGCCCGGCACCGGGCCGCCGATCAGGTGGTGGCCGCCGACCTGGCCGTAGAAGAAGGCCAGCGACCAGAAGCCTACCAGCGACAGGTTGTACGACTGGATCGGGCGGCCGATGATCTTCGGCAGGAAGTAATACACGCAGGCCAGCGCCATCGGCGTGTAGAACAGGCCCAGTACGTTGTGCCCGAACCACCAGTTCATGGCCGCCTGCTGCACGCCGAAGTGCATCGCCGGCAGGTTACCGACCAGGAACAGGGTGGGGAACCAGAACAGCGCCGCGCCCATGTACCAGACCGACACGTACAGGTGGCGCACGGTGCGCGCCTGCAGCGTGTAGACCAGCGGCAGGCCGACCAGGGCGCCGCCGACCACGAACAGGATGTCGACCTGCCACGGGATCTCGAGCCACTCCATGCCGTCGGACAGGCCTACCGCGATGCAGCCCAGGCCCGCGATCAGGCCCGCATTCCACACCATGGCGCCGGCGATCGCGTAGCGCGCGCCGACCAGCGGCGTCTTGAGCAGGCGTGGCAGCAGCCACATCGCCAGCCCCAGCGCCGCCATCGGCGCCCAGCCATAGGCCACCGCGTTCAGGTGGATGGTGCGCATGCGCCCGAAGGTGAGCCAGGCCTGGTTGACCAGCAGGTCGGGCTCGTGCAATTTGATGGAGCTGAGCAGGCCTGCGGCAGTCGCCACCAGCAGCCACACGACGGCGCAGGCCAGGAACAGGAAGGTCACGAGCGAGCTGGAACGGTCGGCTTCGACCCGCGCCTGCAATTCCGCGTTCAACTGCCGCGCCTCGTCCTCGGTAAGGGGCGGCGCGGCGTCGTGCGCGGCCTGGGCGGCGGCTTGTCCCGGCGTGGCGGCGGGGTCGTCGCTGCGGCCGATCTCGCCTTCCGAGAAGATGGTGCGGGCCGCGGCGGGGCTGGCCTCGAACAGGCGGTTGCGCAGCGACCAGATGAAGATCGCCAATCCCGTCACCGAAAGGATGAACGAGGACAGCAGGATGGTCATGGTATTCATGGCGGGTCCGGGCGAAGGAAGGTCGGCCCTGGCGGGAATGCGCAGGCCTTTGAAAAGATGCTTCAAAGATACGAAATAGGAACGGGGCGCGGCAATACGCCTTTGGGTAGAGCGGCGCGCGCCGCCCCCGTGTGCCCTGGATTAAGGGAGAGGCGCGTCCATCGCCTGCGCCACCCGCCGCGCCAGTTCTTCGGCCTGGGCGGCGCTGGCGACGTTGGCGAAGTTCAGCAGGAGCGCGCTGCGCGTGGGCGTGCCGGCATGGAAATCGGCCAGCGCCAGCGGCGCCAGGCCGTGCTCGCGCAGGCGCGCGGCGAGCAGGCGGTCGGCGCCCGGCGCGACTGCGGCCACCAGGTGCAGGCCGCCGGCCTGGGGCAGGATCGTGGCGCGCGCGCCGAACGCCGGGGCCAGCGCGCGCGCCGTGAGCTCGCAACGCTCGCCGTACAGGCGGCGCATGGCCTGGACGTGGCGCACGAAATGGCCGTCCTGCATGAACTCGCACAGGATGGACTGGGTGAGCGCCGGGCAGCCGTTGCCGAGCAGGCTGGCGGCGTCCTCGAAGCGCTCCACCAGCTCCGGCGGCACCACCACATAGGACAGGCGCAGCCCCGGGAACATCACCTTGCTGAAGCTGCCGCTATAGATCACGCGGCCGGCGCGGTCCATGCTGGCCAGGGCCGGCAGCGGACGCCCGCTGTGGCGGAACTCGCCGTCGTAGTCGTCCTCGACGATCCAGGCATCGTGGGCGCCGGCCCAGTCCAGGAGCGCCTGGCGCCGCGCCGGCGGCATGCTGACCGTGAGCGGGCATTGGTGGCCCGGGGTGACCACCGCCATGCGCGCGCCAGGCGCCAGCAGCGCGGCGCGCGCCACGTCCAGGCCGTGCTCGTCGACCGGGGCCGGACGCGGCACGTAGCCCAGGCCCGCCAGCAGGTGGCGGGTGGGCGGAAAGCCCGGCTCCTCGGCCCACACCATGTCGCCCGGCGTGAGCAGGGCGTGCGTGACCAGGCCCAAGGCCTCGCGGTAGCCGGCGCTGACGAATACCTGGCACGGCATGCAGTCGATCCCGCGCGCGAGCTTGAGGTAGCTGGCGATCGCGGTGCGCAGGGCGGGCGCGCCGAAGCTCGATTCCTTCAGCAGGTTGCGCGTCTGCAGCGAACGCGCGGTGCGCGCGGCCATGCGCGCCCACACCTTGCGCGGAAAGGCGTCCAGCGCCGGCAATCCCATCTGGAACGGCAGCGGCGCGACGGCGCCGCCGACGTCCAGCGGCAGCGGGCGGGCGCGCGGCGCCACCTTGGCGCGCGCCGGCGGCCCATGCGGCGCGCTGCGGCGCGCGACCACCGAGCCGGCCGCGCCGCGCACCTCCAGGTAGCCTTCGGCCGACAGTAGCGCGTAGGCGGCGGCCACGGTGCCGCGCGCCAGCCCGAGTTCCTCGGCCAGCACGCGGGTCGCGGGGATGCGGTCGCCGGCCTTCAGCACGCCGGTGTCGACCGCTTCGCGCACGCGGGCGTGGATCTGGCGGTACAGCGGAACAGGGCTGCTGGTGTCGAATCTCAGGTAGTCGCTGACGGACAGGTCTTGCATGTGCTTGCGTATCCTCCTTTGGTCGATTATGCACTTGGACTTATCGTCACGGAAGCGATGACTGGGCCAAGAACGGTTTGGCTCAGCGTCAAATGCAGATCTTGGTCCAGGACGCGGGTAGCGCCCCATGCGACTTCGCATCGGCGCCGCGATGGACCCAGCCATTGGCCCGATCTTGGCTCTTTATCCAGCGCGCGTTCGGCGCGACGATGGCAGTCCCTCATCCATGATGGAGCAGCCATGCAGATTTCTTCCAGCCTGTCGTCGGCGCTGTCGTCGTCGCTGTCGTCGGCGATGCCCCGCGTCGCGGGTGCGAAGCCGTCGGCCAGCCAGGTCCCGTTCGCGATCGCCCGGGCGCGCGCCGACTCGGCCGAAGACCGGCGCCGCCTCGAAGAGAACGCGGCGCGCCATGCCGATGCGATCGCCGGTTTCGCCGCCAAGGGCATGACCCTGACCCAGGGGTCGTACACCATGCTGTACAAGCAGGAGGCGGCGAAGTCGATCGATACCGACGGCGACGGCATCATCGGCATCGACGAACTGGCGAGCGGGCTTGGCGGCAATGAAAGCATGGAGCGCGCCAGGCAGCTTCATTCCTTGCTCGACGTCGATGGTGACGGCCGTATCGGGCTGGACGAATTCGGCGACAGCGTGCGCGACCCGTTCCGCGACGCGGATTTTCGCCGCCAGCTCGAACAGCGCGGCGCCATGGACCCGGCCGCGATCGGCGCGCTGCACCGGCGCCAAGCGGCGCAGTACGACGCCGCGGCGGTGCTGGGGGCGATGGCGCGCGCGATCGATACCGCGGCATGATCAATGGTGCCCCCAAGCCGCGTCATGCAGGAGAACGACAGTGAACACAGGTTGGCGCATCGGACCATGCGTGCTGTTTCCGCGCCGGCGCCGGCTGGAAGCCGGTGGGCGCGAAGTGGCGCTGGGCTCGCGCGCCTTCGACCTGCTGGTGTGCCTGATACGGCGCGCCGGCGAGGTGGTGGGCAAGGATGAACTGCTGCGCCAGGTGTGGCCGGGCCTGGTGGTGGAAGAAGCGAACGTGCGCGTGCACGTCTCGAACCTGCGCAAGGCGCTGGGCGCGGTGGCGCCCGATGCCGGCGCCTGGATCGTCAACGTGCCGCTGCGCGGCTATATGTTCCGCGGTCCGATCGAACGGATTTTGACCTCAGATCAGGCCGAGGGTCAGGGCCTTGAGGGTGGCGGCGGCGCGGGTCGAGCAATCGAGCTTGCGGAAGATGCTCTCGACGTGGGTGCGCACGGTGCTGGGGCTGATGCGCATGGCGCGCGCGGCCTCCTTGTTGCTCTCTCCGAGGCTGATGCGCTGCAAGACCTCGGCTTCGCGCGCCGACAGCGTGGCGCGCACCGGCGCGCCGGCGGCGCCGTTCGCGCCATTCGAACCATTGCCTGGCGCCGCGTGAACGCCGGTCGCCGCGGCCAGCACGGCGTCCACCGTGGCGCGGTCGAAGCGGCCGCCCGTCACCTGGGCCTCGAGCAGGGCGCGGGCCGCCTCCGGCTCGTGGGCCGCGCGCCATGGCCGCGGCGAGCGCAGCGCCGCCCAGGCGGCGGCCGCGCCCAGCAGGCGCTGCGGCGCCCCGAGGGCGCCCGCGTCCAGGCTGCGGAAATACCCGCTGCCGTCGAGCCGCTCGTAGACGTGCGAAGCCAGTTGCGCATCCGGCCCCAGGCCGTCGATGCGGCTGCCGGCGCGCGCGGTCCAGTAGGGCACCAGGCGCACCGCTTCCCAGTCGGCGGCGCCCAATCTGCCGTTGCGTTCCCATACCGTGTTGGTCACCGCCGCGCGCCCGATCCCGTGCAGCAGGGCCGCCCTTGCCAGGGCGCGCTGCTGCGCATCAGGCAGGCCCGCCAGCCGCGCCGCTTCCTGCGCCAGCAGCGCGACGCGGCGCGAATAGCCGGCCAGCCAGGGCAGTTTCAGTTCGATCATGTCGGCCACCAGGGTGAGCGGCACGGATACCGGAAGAAAATCCGGTGGCGGCGATGGCGTTTCGGCGGCCTCCAGCTCGTCGAGCCAGGCGCGCGCGTGCGGCGCCACGAGCGCCACCAGGCGCGCCGGATACTTGACGTCGCCCAGCTGCGCGATCATCTCCAGCGCGCGCTCGATGCCATGCACGCGCGCCAGGATCTCGAGATCTCCGCCAAGCACCGCGTGGTACACCACGGTTGGCACTTCGTCGCCGCGCAGGTGGAGCGGGAGGCCGCTGCCGTCATAATGCTCCCACACGTGGCGCAAGCCGCTTTCGACCGCGGCCGGCAATCCCATCATGGCGGCGATGTCGCCCGCGACTTCGCAGTGGACTTCGGCCAGCTCGGTGGTGTCGCGCAGGCGCGCCGTCTGCTGGGCATTGAGGGTGCGGCTCACCAGCGCATGGCGCGCGCCGACGTCGTCGCCCATCATCGCGGCGAAGCCGGCCGCGTTGGCGGTGCAGCCCGACCAGCGCAGCAGCGCCACCATGCGCGCATGCCCGCACGCCGCGGCATTGGCGCCGGCCGCGGCGGCCACGCGCGCCGCCAGGCGCGCGGCGCGTTCCGAACCGTCGATCGGCTGGCCCATGCTCAGGTCGCCGACGATGGCGAGCAGTCCCATCGCCTGGGACAGGGTGGCGGTGTCGTGGCCGTGCAGGCAGGCCGCGGGAAGCGACAGTGAAGAAGAAGTTTCGCGCGCGGCCGTGTCCATCGATCGTCGTTTACATGCCCGGGGCGGGATGCACCGGGATCTGGTTGCGCAGACTCAGGTTGATGACGTTCCAACCACGAATCGCTGCGATAGTATAGCCAAGTTCGGCGATCTCGTTCTCGCTGAAATGCTCGCGCAGGGCAGGCCATGCGGCGTCGGTATCGTCGCGGTGCGGCAGCGCATTGACGGCGTCGGCCCAGGCCAGGGCGGCGCGTTCGCGCTCGCTGAAGAACGGCGATTCGCGCCATGCGGCCAGGGAGTTCAGATGGCGTGGGTCAAGACCCTGCTTGATCAGGTCGCGCCAGTGCATGTCGATGCAGACCCCGCAGCCATTGACTTGCGAGACGCGCAGCTGCACCAGCTCGAACAGGCGTTCGCCGATCGAGCTCTGGCGGTTGGTCATCGACAGGTTGACCATGGCTTTCAGGTTGGCGGGGGCCAGGGTGAACAGGTTCAGACGTGCGGACATGATGTG